>PLJS01000296.1:18442-18652 GCA_003140315.1 Hyphomicrobiales bacterium | reverse complement strand
TTCGGCTCGGTCGACGGCGATCCCCCCGCGGCCGAGCGCTACACCGAGGTGCGCCTCGCCAAGCCCGCGATGGCGCTGCTCGACGACCTCGACAAGAACACGGTCGATTTCCAGGCGAACTATGACGGCCGCGAGCGCGAGCCGGTCGTGCTGCCGGCCAAGTTCCCTAACCTCCTGGTCAACGGCTCCGGCGGCATCGCGGTCGGCATG
>PLJS01000296.1:0-18414 GCA_003140315.1 Hyphomicrobiales bacterium | reverse complement strand
CCGACCGGCGGCATCATCCTCGGCCGCCAGGGCATCCGCTCCGCCTATCACCTCGGCCGCGGCTCGATCGTGATGCGCGGCAAGGTCGAGATCGTCACGATCCGCAAGGAGCGCGAGGCGATCATCATCACCGAGATTCCCTATCAGGTGAACAAGGCCACCATGGTCGAACGCATCGGCGAATTGATGCGCGATAAGAAGATCGAGGGCATCGCCGAGCATCGCGATGAATCGAGCCGCGAGGGCTACCGCGTGGTCATCGAGCTCAAGCGCGACGCGATGCCCGAAGTGGTGCTCAACCAACTCTACCGCTTCACGCCGCTGCAATCGACGTTCGGCGCCAACATCGTGGCGCTCGACGGCGGCCGCCCGCAGGTGATGAACCTGAAGGACCTGCTGACGACCTTCCTGGCGTTCCGCGAGGAGGTCGTGTCCCGGCGCACGAAATTCCTGCTCACCAGGGCGCGCGACCGCACCCACGTGCTGGTGGGCCTGGCGATCGCTGTCGGCAACATCGACGAGGTGATCAAGCTGATCCGCGGCTCGAAGGACGCCAACGAGGCGCGCGAGGGCCTGATGATCCGCGAGTGGCCGGCCAAGGATATTGCCTCGCTGATCGAGCTGATCGACGACCCGCGCCACAAGGTCTCGGCCGCCGGCACCTACAAGCTTTCCGCCGAGCAGGCGAAGGCCATTCTCGATCTGCGCCTGCAGCGTCTGACTGCGTTGGGAATCACCGAGATCAAGGACGAGCTCGACAAGCTTGCCGCCGAGATCTCCAACTATCTCGACATCCTGCGTTCGCGCGCGCGCGTCCAGGCGATCGTCAAGGAGGAGCTGGCCGCGGCGAAGAAGGAGTTCGCGACCCCGCGTCGCACCGTCATCATCGACCAGATCGGCGAGATGGAGGACGAGGACCTGATCCAGCGCGAGGACATGGTCGTCACGGTCTCGCACGCAGGCTACGTCAAGCGCGTGCCGCTCTCGACCTACCGGGCGCAGCGGCGCGGCGGCAAGGGCCGCTCCGGCATGCAGACGCGCGACGAGGATTTCGTCACGCGGCTGTTCGTTGCCTCGACGCATTCGCCGGTGCTGTTCTTCTCCTCCCATGGCCGTGTCTACAAGGAGAAGGTCTGGCGCCTGCCGCTGGCGGCGCCGCAGGCGCGCGGCAAGGCGCTGATCAACATCCTGCCGCTGGAGCAGGGCGAGCTGATCACCACCATCATGCCGCTGCCGGAGGACGAGAAGACCTGGGGTGAGCTCGACGTGATGTTCGCGAGTACACGCGGCACGGTGCGACGCAACAAGCTCTCCGACTTCGTCGACGTACGCCGCTCGGGCATCATTGCGATGAAGCTCGACGAAGGCGAAGGCATCGTCGACGTGCAGATCTGCACCGAGCGGGACGATGTGCTGCTCACCTCGGCTGGCGGGCAGTGCATCCGCTTCGCCGTGCCGGAAGTGCGCGTGTTCCAGGGGCGCACCTCGATGGGTGTGCGCGGCATCAGCCTGGATGAGGGCGACAAACTGATTTCGCTCTCGATCCTGCGCCACGTCGATGCGACCGCCGACGAGCGCGCGGCCTATCTGAAGCGTGCCAGCGCCGTGCGGCGCGGCGGGGAAGGCGAGGAAGCCCCGGCCGACGCCGAGGAGGTCACGAGCGCGAGCGACACGATCGAGCTCGGCGAGCAGCGCTATGTCGAGATGTCGGAAGCCGAGCAGTTCGTGCTGACGATCTCGGAGAATGGATTCGGCAAGCGCTCGTCGTCCTATCAGTATCGGACTACGGGCCGCGGCGGCAAAGGCATCGTTGCGATGTCGATCACCGACAAGACCGGGCGTCTGGTCGCGTCCTTCCCGGTGGACGACGCCGACCAGATCATGCTGGTGACGAACCGCGGTCAGCTCATTCGCACCGGCGTCGACGGCATCCGCATCGCCGGGCGCGGCACGCAGGGCGTGATCGTGTTCGACACAGCCGATGACGAGCGCGTCGTCTCGGTCGAGCGGCTCTCCGAAGAGGGCGAGGAGAACGGCGGGGCATGATCCCGAAAAGTGGGAATCGGTTTTCGGATAAGATCATGCGCGGACAATCATGAGCGTCGAGCTTTATCTCCTCTTCGCGCTCGCCTCGGCGTTGCTTGTCGCGACGCCCGGGCCGAACGTCGCGCTGATCGTCGGCACCAGCCTGACCCACGGGGCGCGCACCGGCCTGATGACGGTCGCGGGCGTCAACATCGGCCTCGTCATCCAGCTTGCCGTCGTGGCGGCGGGGCTCGCCTGGGTCGTGGATTTCTTCGCGCGGCAGTTCGACGCCATCCGCTTTGTCGGCGCGGCGTATCTCCTGTTTCTCGGCATTCAGACGCTGCGGACGTCGCGTAAGGCGGCGTCGACGGCGATCGCGCCGCTCTCGAGCAACCGCGCCTTCGCGCGCGGCTTCGCGGTCGCCTTCGCCAATCCGAAGACGCTGATCTTCCAGGCGGCGTTCCTGCCGCAGTTCCTCTCGAGCGGCGAGGGCAGGGCGCGTGAGCTCTGGCTGCTTGCCGCGACGTTCGCCCTCATCGCGGCCGTCGGCGATGCGATATGGGCCATCTGCGCGGCGCGGGCGCGGGCAGCCCTGTCGGGGCGTATTCAGCTTTGGGCCGACCGGATCTCCGGCGGCATCCTGATCGCGGGCGCGGGCGTTCTGCTGGCTGCGAGCCGGCGATAATCATTCTTCTTGCCTGTGGTGCCGGCTCCTGTGCCGGCGCGCGAACCGCGTTGCACCAGCGCAACACTCAGTTGATATTTAGAATGGAACGCGCATAGACGTTGTTGCGAATAACAATACGGGCTTAGATTGAAACGCAACATGGGGGGCCGTCGGCGATGAAAAAACCAGTCAAGAAGTCGAAGAAGAAGGTCGCCGGTGGCGGCAAAGGATATCGTCTCAATGGCGGCCTTAACTCCGAATCTTAACGAAAAACTCACGGGCGACGCAAAAAGCGTCTTCGGCGGCACGGTGCAGTTCGTCGTTACGAAAAGTCTGTCGGCTGCGGGCCGGAGCTGGCAGCTTGTCCGGTTCAAGAATATTGGCGCGTTGGGAAGTCTGTCCGAGATCAATACGGACAAGATCACCCTCTCGTTCGCGCCGGGCGACAACAAGGGAAAGCGATTGGCGGGTGTCCGAGGCTTCAATCCCGCCGCCTATCAGTTTCTGCAGCAGCTTATTCTCAACTCGATCAACTCGCAGCTGGTGATACAAAATCAGCGGTAGCAACGTCGAAGCGCGGCGCGGTCGCGCTCGTCTTTGCCAATCCGAAGACACTGATCTTTCGGGCGACGAACCGTCGGGAAATCCCTCCCCCGGAGGTGGAAGGATAAAAAGAAAAAGTCCCGGCCGATGAGGCCGGGACAGTGTCTTGGGGTCACTTGGGGTCGTTACTTGGGGTCGTCAGGTTGAAGGGTGGGCATCACCCTTCGAAGATGGAGAGGCGGGCATCGCCTCCCGGAAAAGAGGTCATCGGCGGTCGGTGGATACCAGCCGCACCACGCGGCCCGAACCCGACTCGGTCCGCATGTCGGCCACGCAGGAGCGGTTGAGATAGGGCCATGCCTGCTCCTTGCAGGGCAGGCGCGTCGCGATGTCGAGGCGATCGCTCTTGCCGGCTTTGGTGGTTTCCGTGGTGATATCGTGCCGGCTGTTGGCTGTGGTCAGGCTCGGCGCCATGATGATCGCGCTGGCGCATAGCGCCGCGGCAGCGATCAAGCTGTAAATCTTCAACATTTCCGCCTCCACCGACCCCTTATTTTGTCCCGCGGGGCCGCTTCCTGCTTGTTAGACGCGAGGTGGGAGATAAAGGTTCAAATCCCAATGCACTTTTCTGGGAACTTCGGTGATCGCGGCGTGATCGGCGCCCTTGCGGCGGGCCGGGCAGGCGGCTAGACCCCCAAATATGCTCCGGACCGCCCTTTATGCCGGGTCGTTCGACCCGATCACCAACGGCCACCTCGACGTGGTGCGCCAAGCCTTACGGCTGGCCGATAGGCTGGTGCTCGCGATCGGCATCCACCCGGGCAAAGCGCCGCTGTTTTCGGCGCAGGAACGCCTCGAAATGCTGGCCGAAACCTGCGGCCCGCTCGCCAAGGCCGCCGGAATCGAGCTCAAATGCGTCACTTTCGCCGATCTGGTGGTCGCGGCCGCTGGGCGGGAAGAGGCAACGCTCCTGGTCCGCGGGTTGCGCGATGCCACCGATTTCGACTACGAAATGCAGATGGCGGGCATGAACGCCACCATGGCGCCCGGCGTTCAGACCGTGTTCCTCCCCGCCTCGCCGGCCGCGCGCCCGATCACCGCCACACTGGTGCGCCAGATCGCCGCGATGGGCGGTGACATCATGCCCTTCGTGCCGGCGCCGACCGCCGCCCGGCTGAAAGCGAAATTTGCCGGGAAATCCGGCGCTTAGAACCGGGAGTTCATATGATCCGCATGCTCGCCCTCGTGGCCGCGCTGCTCGTTGCCGCGCCCGCTTTCGCGCAAGCCCCCAAGGGGCCGCCCGCCGTCGCCAATCCGCAGAACACGCTTCTGATCGACACCACGCAGGGCCGCATCATCGTCAAGCTGCGCAACGACATCGCGCCCGCCCATGCGGCGCGGCTGAAGCAGCTCGCACGCGACAAGTTCTATGACGGCGTGCCGTTCCACCGCGTCATCGCGGGCTTCATGGCGCAGACCGGCGACGGGCAGAACGGCAACGGCACCGGCAACTCGAAATATCCGGACCTGAAGGCCGAGTTTTCGAACGTGCCCTTCAAGCGCGGCATCGTCGGCATGGCGCGCAAGGGCGACAGCAACGATTCTGCCAACAGCCAGTTCTTCATCGTGTACGGCGATGCCTCGTTCCTCAACGGGCAATACACCGTGATCGGCGAGGTCCTGGGGAGCGGCATGGATGTCGTCGACAAGCTCAAGAAAGGCGAGCCGGTGGCGAACCCTGACAAGATGCTCAAGGTGCAGGTCGCGGCCGACGCGAAATAGCCATGCGCGCAGCGACAAGTCTGTTGTCGGGCCTCGGCGCCGCCGCACTGAGCGTTGCGGCGTTATGGCCCGCCCAAGCCGCGCCGCTGAATACGATCCAGGACGTGTTCGCCGCCTTCCGCGCCTGCTGGACGCCGCCGCCGCTCGAGCAGACGCGGCCCGGCATGGAGGTCACGGTGCGCTTCAGCTTCAACCGCAACGGCGAGATTTTCGGGGAACCGCGCTTCACCTTCGTGACGCCGGATGTTTCCGACGACGTGAGAGCAGTCTATAAGCGCGCCGTGGCTGACACGCTCTCGCGCTGTACGCCGCTCACCTTCACCCCCGCGCTCGGCAATGCGCTCGCCGGGCGCCCATTCGCGCTCCGTTTCATCGACGACCGGGGCGTCAAGAAAGTCGAGGACCATGAGCGACAATGACAACAAACTGACGCTGGAAACCACCAAGGGCAAGGTCGTGATCGAGTTGCGGCCCGACCTCGCGCCGAAGCATGTCGAGCGCATCAAGCAGCTCGTCGGCGAAGGCTTCTACGATGGCGTCGTGTTCCACCGCGTCATCGACGGCTTCATGGCGCAGACNNTCTTCATCTGCTTCGACGACGCGCGCTTCCTCGATAAGCAATACACGGTCTGGGGCAAGGTCACCGAAGGCATGGAGATCGTCGACAAGATCAAGCGCGGCGAGCCGGTTCGCGACCCCGACAAGATCGTGAAGGCGACGATCGGCACGTGAGTTTGCGAAGGACTTCGCGATCGCCCGGAAACACTTCCAGCGTCGGCTGTTCAAGCTTATCATGACCGCATGACAAAGCTTCTCGAACAGGCCGTTGAAACGGTGCGGCAGCTTTCGTCTGCCGCCCAGGACGAAATTGCCCGCGCGATGCTTGACCTCGCGTCGCGAGGCGACGAGCCTGAAGCCGTAGATCCGGCGCATCTATCCGCGATTCTGGAAGGTCTTGCGCAAGCGAAACGTCGCGAGTTTGCGACCGACGCCGAGGTCGAAGCTGCATTCCGTCGTTTTGATCGATAAGACTGCGGTTCACGCCGCGTGCGACGCAAGATCTGGTCGATATTGCCGATTACATTGGCGGCCGCATAAGGCACCCCGCGCGCGAACGCTCATACGAAGATGCCCGAGTCTGCCGAAGTGATGCGCGCTCACCCCATAACCGGCGGCGTCGGAAGTAGCGGGCGTTGCGCGAGGCGGAAGCCGACTAGCGCCGCCGCCGCGAGCACCATCAACAGCGCGGCGAACAGGCTCGGGGCGGCGGGACTGCCGAACAGATCGCGCGCGGTCCCGGCGACCGCCGGCAGCACTGCCATCGCGGCATAATGCCAAGTGTAGAACACGCCCATGCCGGCGGAGCGGTTCTCGGGCCGCAGCGCTTCCGACGACAGCGCCATGATGAGGCCCGCGGGGAGGCCGATCGTCAGCACGATCGCGGCGAACGGCACGATCGGCACCGGAGCGAGCGGCAGGATCGCCGCCGCCGTCGCGACGATCGCGAAGCCGCCGATCATCACCAGGTTCGGTTTGTGGATTCGCTCGGACAGATAGCCGGCGATCGGCACCGAGGGGATCAGGACCCAGGCGAGCAGGCTCACAATCCGGCTCGCCTCGGTGAGCGGATAGCCGCGCTCCGAGAACAGTTCCGGCAGGAAGCTGATCAGGATCACGTAACCGGCGTTGTAGCTTCCCCAGATGAAGCCTGCGAGCGAGATCAGCACCCACTCGCGACGCGTGAGATCGATCTGCAGCCGGCGGGCCTCCGGCGGCGCATCGGGCGATGAACGATAGACGAACAGAAGCAGCACGAGGCAGACGACCGCGACTGCCGCGCCGACATGCATCACGGCGCCCCAGGAATAGGCGGCCGCGATCGAGGGAAACGAAATCAGCCCGAGCGCGATCCCGAGCGGCCAGCTCGTGACGAAGACCGCCATCGCGGTGACGATTTCCCGCCCGTCGAACCAGTCGGTGACCATCTTGGTCATCAGCACGTTGACGAATACGGCCCCGAGCCCGCTGATCAGGCGACCGGCGAACACGAGCAGGACCGAGTCCATGCCCATCAGCGCGCCGCCGATCGCCATCAGGCCGAGCCCGGCAAGCACCATGCGCTTGACGCCGAAGCGTTGCCCCAGCACGCCGCCCGGCAGCGCGATCACGATGCCCGGCAGCATGTAGAGGCCGATCAGCGTGCCGAACTGCGCGAAACCGATGCCGAGCGTGTCGATCAGAAACGGTCCGTCCGATCCGACGGTCTGGAATTGATAGGCCATCGCGGTCCGCGCCAGGAACAGCACGGAGAGCATGCGCCAGCGGTCGGGGATGTTCGTCATCAGCGGCGGAGCAACCGGGGATTACGGAGATGGAAGTTTACAGCTGAAAGACTATATCACGAGCCTGACAAAGGTCGAACAGGACGCGCGACTAGCCTCGGAACGCACCAGATCGGGAGGGTTGACGCAGGTATTTTCACCTACAGCAAAGCACGAACCGCGCCGGATTCGCTATCGGGTTAATGTATCGATGGACCGATAAGCCGCCCAAAGCCGCCCAAAGCCGGCTCGCCCGGGAGGCAATCGCGCCTCACGGTAATCTAAGGTGGTAGTGAACGAAATTTTCATATGATTTTCGGACAACAGGGTGCCAGCCATGGGTGTGTGCGGGGTCCTGACCGTATGTTCGGCTTGAAGCGTCTGATTTGGTTTGGGCACGATCGCAAGCTGCCGACGGAAATCTATACGTCGCTGGTGGCCTCGCTATTCAGCGATCCGCGGACCTTTCTGCTCGGCGCCGCCGGCAGCATTACGGCTTCGCTGATCACCGCGTGGAAAACCGGTGAGCCGTCCATCATCGTCTGCGCCATTGGCATCGTCGCGGTGTCGCTCGCCCGCGCCGCGGACATGCAGGCGTTCGCACGGCGGCCGCAAAGCGTCATGACCCGCGCGACAGCGATGCGTTGGGAACTCCGTTACATCGTCGGGGCCTCTGCCTTCATGGCGCTGATGGGCGCCTGGTGTTTCTTCGCCTTCGCGCACACGTCCGATCCGCTGGTGCAGTTGCTCGCCTTCTCGATGGTGCTCGTCAACATGATCGGGGTCACGGCGCGCAACTTCGGCAGCAAGCTCCTGGTCGACGCGCAGCTCGTCTGCGCCGGCGTCCCGATGACCCTCGCGCTGTTCCTGGTCGGCGACGCCTATTATGCGGTGTTCGGCTGCGTGCTCGTGCCGTTCTTCCTCAGCCTGAAATCGATCGCCGACCGGCTGCGCCGCACGCTGCTCGACGCGGTCGTTGCGACCCGCGACGTGACGTTGCTGGCGGGCCGTTTCGACACCGCGCTCAACAACATGCCGCACGGGCTGTGCATGTTCGACCCGCAGCAGCGCCTCGTCGTCTACAACAAGCGCATCGAGGAGATCTTCCATATCTCGGGCGTGAGGCGTGGCGCTTCGTTGCGTCAATTGCTGCAGGGCTGCGTCGCCGCCGGCACGCTCAACGAAGCGACCATGGAACGGCTGCTGTCCGATCTTGAGAGCCGGCTTGCCGGCCAATTCGACGGCGAGCTTGCCGTCGACACCGAGGACGGGCGTGCGCTCTCGCTCACCTTCGAGCCGATGCAGAACGGCGGCTCCGTGGTCCTCGTCGAGGACGTGACCGAGCGCAAGAACGCGGAAGCCAAGATCAATCATCTGGCGCGCTACGACGCGCTCACCGGCCTGCCCAACCGCATCTTCTTCCACGATCAGATGGAATGGGCGCTGTCCACCATGAAGCGCGGCACGCATTGTGCGGTGCTGTTCGTCGACCTCGACCAGTTCAAGCAGGTCAACGACACGCTCGGCCATCCGGCCGGCGACGCGCTTCTCTTCGCGGTCGCCGAGCGGCTTCGCAACATCATTCGCGAGAGCGATCTCGTGGCGCGGTTCGGCGGCGATGAATTCGTCGTGCTGCAGACGCCGCTGCGCGACCCGGAGGCGGCATCGACGCTCGCGCGGCGCATCGTCGAGGAGCTGAGCAACACCTACGACGTCGACGGCCATCGCGTGGTGATCGGCGCGAGTGTCGGCATCGCGATCGCGCCACGCGACGGTGCCGGCGCCGACGCGCTGTTGAAGAATGCCGACATGGCGCTCTATCGCGCCAAGTCCGAGGGGCGCGGCTCGTGGCGCTTCTTCGAGCCCGAGATGGACGTGAAGGCGCAGGCGCGCCGCAGCCTCGAGCTCGACCTGCGCCATGCGGTGGCGACCGAGGCGTTCGAGGTCTATTACCAGCCGCTGGTCAACCTGAAGACCGCGCGCATCTCCACCTGCGAGGCGCTGCTGCGCTGGCCGCATCCCGAGCGCGGCATGATCTCGCCTGTCGAGTTCATCCCGATCGCCGAGGAAATGGGGCTGATCGTCGACATCGGCAACTGGGTGCTGCGCCGCGCCTGCCTCGATTGCGCGCAGTGGCCAAACGACGTCCATGTCGCCGTCAACCTGTCGCCGATCCAGTTCCGCCGCGGCGGCGTGATGCGCGCCGTCACCGAGGCGCTCGCGGCATCCGGTTTGCCGCCGGAACGGCTCGAGCTCGAGATCACCGAGTCGGTGCTGCTCCAGGATACCGAGGCGACGCGCGCGATCTTGTCGCAACTGCGCGAGTTCGGCGTCAGCATTTCGCTCGATGATTTCGGCACGGGTTATTCCAGCCTGAGCTATCTGCACAATTTCCCGCTGCACAAGGTCAAGATCGACCGCTCGTTCCTCTCCGGCGTAGGCGAGAACAAGCGTTCGCTGCCGCTGCTGCGCAACGTCGCGCGGCTGATCGCCGAGCTTGGCATGCGGGTCACCATGGAAGGCGTGGAGACCCAGGAGCAACTCGATCTGCTTATGAGCGAGCCGAGCTTCGACGAGGCTCAGGGATTTCTGTTCAGCAGGCCGGTCCCGGCGCGCGACCTCGCCAAGCTGCTCGACCCGGCTTCCTTGAGGGGATTGCTGACTTCCCCAGCGTCACGCAAGGTCGCCTGAGCGGCGCACGCATGAATCGTCGCGCGTAGAACAGCGCGCGCCGCGGCGCGTGCTGAGCTTCATACAGCCATACTGGCGTCGCAGGCATATGCAATTTTACGTACGCCGCAGATCGGATTAACCCTAACAACGCGTTCTGCTTTACTTCTATTAACGTCTTGTTAACCTTTTGGTTGTGAGCGGCGTATCTGCTCCGAGCAGGAGGTTCGGTATGAGTGCGTTGGCGGCGGAACAACCAACGGGCCTTGTCGATCGTATTCAAGCGTTGCTGCAGCGGGTCGACTATCGATGTGCGGAATCAACGGAGGACAGGGCGGCGATCTTCCGCCTTCGCTATGACGCCTATCTGCGCGAAGGCGCGATCTCACCCAACGCCACCGGGCAGTTCAGCGATCCGGTGGACGATCGCGAAAACACCTGGATTTTCGGGGTTTATGTCGATGGAGAGCTGGCGAGCTCGATCCGTTTGAGCGTCACGGTGCCGGGCCTTGTTTACATCCCGGCGCTCGATGTTTTCTCCGATGTCCTGCTCGGCGACATTCTCGCCGGCAAGAAATTCATCGATCCGACCCGCTTCGTCGCCGACCGCGAATGCTCGCGCCGTCATCCGGAGCTTGCTTATGTGACGCTGAGGCTGCCTTGGCTCGCGCTCGAATATTTCAATGCCGACTATATGCTCGCCGCGGTGAGGGCAGAGCACCAGGCATTCTACAAGAGGTTGTGGGGCCATAAAGCGGTCTGCGCGCCGCGCGCGTATCCCAACCTGCAGAAGCCGATCAGCCTGATGACGCTCGATTACCGCGAGGCGTGCGAACGCACCTACCGGCGTTATCCGTTCTTCCGCTCCACTCAGTTCGAGCGGCGGATGCTGTTCGAGCGCGGCCATCATCATTCGCTCTCGCAGCGCTCAGCGGCGGCGTGACGGATCACGGCGTCTTCATCGTACCGAGATAGGGCTCGATGCGCGCGAACACCTGTGCCGGCAGGATGCGTCCCATGCCGTCGGGCGTGGGGCCGCCCCCGTCGGCGGGCTCGATGGCGTGAATGAAACGCGAGTAGCGGTGCACCGGCGTCGAGCCGAACAGCGCGAAGGCGGGGGTGCCGCCCGCCGCGGCGAGATTCATCGGTCCTGAGTCCGGGCCGACGAAGAGATCCGCAAGCTGCAGCAGCGCTGCCGCCTCGATGACCGTGAGATGGCAGAGATTGAGCGCAGGCGTGCCGGCGCTGCGCGCGATCAACACGTCCGCACGCGCGGCGTTGCCGGGCCCGCCGATCAGGAACACAGTGCCGGCTGCCTGCCGGCGCAGCATGTCGAGAAACGCGATCCAGCTCGTGTCCGGCCAGTCCTTCGACGTGTGCGAGGCGCCGAGCGCGATCACGGTCCACGGTCGGGCCGCGCCCGCGTGGCGTGCCGCCATCGCGGCGAGCATGGAGCGTGGCAGCTTCAGCTCCGGCTCGGCGCTCGCGAGCGGAACATTCATGGCCGCCATCAGCTCGCGCAGCCATTCGATCATCCAGGCATGCCGGTCGCGCGGATCGATCCCCGGATTGGTGATGAACCAGCGCTGAGGTCCAAGCCCGAGCCCGATACGCTCGGGAATGCCGGCGAGCTTCGCGGCGAGCGCGGGCCGCACCGTGCGGTCGAGGATCCAAACCTTGCGGAAGCGCCGCTTGCGCAGGAGCGCGACGAGCAGCGCCAGATGCACCCCGCGCGCAAGCTCGGAGCCCTTGTGCTCGAAATACACCACCTCGGCGACGCACGGCTCCGCCTGCAGCAGTTCGCGCGCATGCGTGGAGGGCAGGGTGAGGAAGCTCACCATGCCCTCGGGCTCCGCCGCCGCGATGGCGCGGATGAACGGCAGGTGCCAGACGACGTCGCCGATGCCCTGCTTGACCTGGATGACGGCGGTTGAGGTCACGTTGATTGCCGCGCCAAACGTTGCGAGAACCGCGTTCTATGCGAGCCTGCCGCGGGGGGCAATCAACGCGAGAGCCATGCGCACCGACCTGTTCGACTTCGAGCTGCCTCCCGAGCGCATCGCGCTGCGTCCTGCGCGCCCGCGCGATGCCGCGCGGCTGCTCGTGGTGCGCCCGGGCGGGAGCCTCGAAGACCGGATCGTGCGCGATCTTCCCGAATTGTTGCGGCTCGGCGACCAGCTCGTCGTCAACGATACGCGCGTGATCCCGGCGTGGCTCTCCGGTCGGCGCATTTCCCGCGGGACCGAGCCGCGCATCGAGGCAACGCTGGTCAAGCGGCTCGACGGCTCGCGCTGGCGCGCCTTCGTCAAACCGGGAAAGCGTCTCGCCGTCGGCGACGTGGTCCGCTTCGGCGATGAAGGCAAGGTCTGCTTCCTCGGGCAGCTCGACGCCACGGTGGAAGCCAAGGAAGGCGGCGAGGTGACCTTGTCGTTTGCCTTCCACGGGCCCGTGCTCGACCAGGCGATCGCCGAGCGCGGCGACATGCCGTTGCCGCCCTATATCGCGGCGCGGCGCGAACCCGACGCCGAAGACCGAACAGACTACCAGACGCTATTCGCCCATGACGAAGGCTCGATCGCGGCGCCGACCGCGGGGCTGCATTTTACGCCCGCGCTGGTCGCGCGCCTGCAAGAGCGCGGCGTCGCGCTGCAGACGGTCACGCTGCATGTCGGGGCCGGAACGTTCCTGCCCGTGAAGGCGGACGACACGTCCGGCCACACCATGCGTCCCGAATTCGGCACGGTGAGCGCGGAGACCGCCGAGGCGCTCAACGCCGCGCGCCGTGCCGGCAGCCGCATCGTCGCGGTCGGCTCGACGTCGCTGCGCTTGATCGAGAGCGCGACCGGCGAGGACGGTACGATCCAGCCATTTTCCGGCGAGACCTCCATCTTCATCACGCCGGGTTATCGTTTCCGCGCGGTCGACGCGCTGATGACCAATTTCCATCTGCCGCGCTCGACCCTGTTCATGCTGGTCGCGGCGTTCTGCGGGCTCGACACCATGCGGCGCGCCTATGCGCACGCTATTCACCACGGCTATCGGTTCTATTCCTATGGCGACGCATGCCTGCTAGACCGCGCCGAAGATTGACGATGCCGGACGATTTTTCCTTCACGCTCCACAAGACCAACGGCGGCGCGCGCTGCGGCGAGGTTACGACCGCGCATGGCGTCGTGCGCACGCCCGCCTTCATGCCGGTCGGCACGCAGGCGGCGATCAAGGGCGTGCATGCGTCCGCCGTGCACGCATCCGGCGCCGACATCGTGCTCGCCAACACCTATCACCTGATGCTGCGGCCCGGCGCCGAGCGCATCGCGGCGCTGGGCGGCCTGCACGCCTTCATGAACTGGCCGTATCCGATCCTGACCGACTCCGGCGGCTTCCAGGTGATGTCGCTCGCCGCGCTGCGCACGCTCGACGAAAACGGCGCCACGTTCCGCTCGCATATCGACGGCGCGCTGGTGGCGCTCTCGCCGGAGCGCGCGATCGAGATCCAAAACCTGCTCGGCTCCGATATCGTCATGCAGCTCGACGAGTGCCTCAAGCTTCCCGCCGAGCAATCCGAGATCGAGCGCGCCATGCGCCTATCGCTCGTCTGGGCCGAACGCTGCAAACGCGCCTTCGAGGGCGCGGCGCCGGGCAGGGCGCTGTTCGGCATCGTGCAGGGCGGCGACGATCCGGCGCTGCGAATGGTGAGCGCACGCGCGCTGACCGACATCGGTTTTCAAGGCTACGCGATTGGCGGCCTCGCGGTCGGCGAGCCGCAGGCGGTGATGCTGGCGATGATCGAGGAGGTGGCGCCCGCGCTGCCGGCCGACCGGCCGCGCTATCTGATGGGCGTCGGCACGCCGGAGGACCTGCTGGAGGCGGTCGCGCGCGGCATCGACATGTTCGACTGCGTGATGCCGACGCGCGACGGACGCCACGGCCGCGCGTTCACCCGCTTCGGGGCGATCAATCTGCGCAATGCGCGCCACGCCGGCGATCCGCGGCCGCTCGACGCGCAAAGTCCGTGCGCGGCGGCGCGCACCTATTCGCGCGCCTATCTCAATCACCTCACGCGCGCCAACGAGATGCTCGGCGCGATGCTGCTGTCCGAGATCAATCTCGCCTATTACCAGGAACTGATGGCCAGGATACGCGCCGCGATCGAAGCCGGGCGCTTTGCGGACTTCCGTGCTGAGACGCGCGAGCGCTGGGCGCAGGGCGATATCCCGGAGCTTTCGTGACGTGACCCGCACGGGCCCTCGACGAGGGGTCGTCGGAGAGTACAATGCGGCCCGCGTGACATGCGCGCTTTACCCCGGGAGTGAGCCAGATGGCCGTAAGCCTGAAGGTCAATGGGGCAATCCGGTCCGTTCCGGCCGAACCGGACACGCCGCTGCTCTATGTGCTGCGCAACGATCTGGAGCTCAATGCCGCGAAATTCGGCTGCGGTGCGGCGCAATGCGGCGCCTGCACGGTGCTGGTCAATGGCCAGCCCGTACGCTCCTGCGTGACGTCGATCGACCAGCTTAACGGCGCCGAGATCACGACGCTGGAAGGGCTCGGCACCATCGACAAGCCGCATGCGCTGCAGCGGGCCTTCATCGGCGAGCAGGCCGCCCAATGCGGCTATTGCATCAACGGCATGATCATGGCCGCGAAGGCATTGCTCGACGCCAAGCCGCATCCGAGCGAGGCCGAGGTGCGCGAGGCACTTGCGGGAAATCTCTGCCGCTGCGGCACGCACGGCCGCATCATCCGCGCGGTCCTGCACGCCGCCAGCGAGATGGGGAGGACGTGACATGAACGCTTCCCTCAGCAGGCGCGATTTCGCGAAGGGACTGGGCGGCATCGTGCTGGCGTTTTCGCTCGATCCGGCGCTCGCGCAACCGGGCAAGCCGTTGCCGGGCAGCCTCGCCACCAACAAGATGCTCGATGCCTGGATCCGCATCAACGCGGACGGCACCGCGACCGTGTTCACCGGCAAGGTCGAGCTCGGGCAGGGGATCCTCACCGCGCTCGCGCAGATCGCCGCCGAAGAGCTGGATCTGCCGCTCTCGCGCGTTGCCATGATCTCCGGCGACACCGGCCGCACGCCGAACGAGGGCGTCACGTCGGGCTCGCAGTCGATCGAATATTCCGGCACGGCTTTGCGGCTCGCCGCAGCCGAGGCGCGCGCTCTGCTGCTCGAGCTCGCGGCGGCGAAGCTCCAGGTGGACGCCAGTCAGCTTCGCGTCACGGATGGCATCATCAGCGCGGCGAACGGCAGGAGCATCGCCTATGCCGAGTTGGCCGCGGCGGTCGATCTGCATCGCGAGGCGACCGCGAACGTCAAGCCGAAGCCCGCAGGCGCGCACAAGGTCGTCGGCCTTCCGGTCGAGCGGTTCGACATCCCCGGCAAGGTCACTGGCAAGGCGGCCTATGTCCAGGATCTGCGCCTGCCCGGCATGGTGCATGGACGCGTGGTCCGTCCGCCGCGCTACGGTTCGACGCTCGCGAGCGTCGACGAGACCAAGGTCCGGGCGATCCCCGGCGTGATCGCGGTCGTGCGCGACGGCTCGTTCCTCGGCGTCATCGCCGAGCGCGAAGAGCAGGCGGTGAAGGCGCGCATCGCGCTCACTGAAGCGGCGCGGTGGACTCTCGGCCCCGAATTGCCCGACCCGGCGCATATTTTCGAGCATCTCAAGGCGCTGCCGGCGAAGGTCGAGGTCATCGGCACTAAGCAGTCACCCGTGGACGCGAGCGCGAGGGTGATCGAGGCCTCCTACACAAAGCCCTATATGGCGCACGCCTCGATCGGCCCCTCCGCGGCGGTCGCGCAATTCAACGACGGCAAGCTCACGGTCTGGACCCATTCGCAAGGCGTGTTCCCGCTGCGCGCCGAGATCGTGAAGACGCTGAAGTTGCAGGCGGGCGACGTCCGCTGCGTCCACCACGAGGGTTCCGGCTGTTACGGCCACAATGGCGCCGACGATGTCGGGCTCGACGCCGCGCTGCTCGCACGCGCCGTGCCGGGCAAGCCGGTGCGGCTGCAATGGATGCGCGACGACGAGTTCGCCTGGGAGCCTTACGGGCCGGCGATGGCAATGCAGGCGAAGGCCTCGTTGAACGGTGAGGGGCGTATCGTCGACTGGAATTACGAATTGTGGAGCAACACGCATTCCACGCGGCCGCAGTCGACCACTGGGGCGAACGTGCTTGCCGCCTGGTATCTCGCCGAGCCGCAACAGATGGGTCCGCCGACGAGCCCGCCGCAGCCGGCCGGTGGCGGGGACCGCAACGCTATCCCGCTCTACGACTTCCCCAGCCAGCGCGTCGTGCATCACTTCATCCAGGACATGCCGCTCCGGGTGTCCGCGTTACGGACACTGGGCGCTTACGCCAACGTATTCGCGCTTGAATCCTTCATGGACGAGCTCGCGCTTGCGGCCGGCGCCGACCCGGTGGCGTTTCGCCTCGCGCACCTGAAAGACCCGCGCGGCCGCGCCGCCATCGAGAAGGCCGCGCAGCTCGCCGGCTGGACGCCCGACCAAAAGAGCGACGGTGCGCATGGCCGCGGCATCGGCTTTGCCAAATACAAGAATCTCGCCTGCTATGTCGCCGTGGTCGCCGACGTCGAGGTGGACCGGGCGAGCGGGCGCGTGAGCGTGCTGCGCGCTTTCGCGGCGGCGGACGCCGGTCTCGTGATCAATCCCGACGGGCTGACCAACCAGCTCGAAGGCGGAATCATCCAATCGACAAGCTGGACGCTGCACGAAGAGGTGAAGTTCGACCGGCAGGGCATCCTGTCGCGCGACTGGTCGAACTATCCGATCCTCACGATGCCGGAAGTGCCGAAGGTCGAAGTCGCGCTCATCAATCGTCCCGATGAGCGCGCGCTCGGCTCGGGTGAGGCGTCGCAGGGGCCGATGGTGGCGGCGATCGCCAACGCCTTCGCGAATGCGACCGGCCGGCGCATCCGCGACCTGCCGTTCCATCCCGCGCGCGTGAAAGCCACGCTGGCCTGAGAGCGATCGCTCGTCTCAAGCCGCGATGCGATGCAGGTCGCCGCTTATGCGTTGCAGACGAAGGCCGCTTGCTCGCGCGGCGTTCGGAATTCAAACGATTTCCGGAACGTATGGCCGCAGGCTTCGCAGGCCCAGTGGTTGTGCACCACACGCTCGTTGACATGCTGCGCCAGCATCGGGGCGAGCAGCATGTCGCCGCAGAGCGGACAGGTTGGTAGCCGGATGGTCTTGGCCGGAGAAGCGGCCGTACATGTCGCGTCTTGGAGAGTCATGCGATGGCCTCCAGTGCGTTCGACGATCCCCTTCCGATCCCCCTCGTGTAAAAAGGATATGGGGCGCGACGGTGGCGGTCGAATGAAACTTTCGTGAAGCCGCCGCGGCGCGACAGATTCGAAAAATTTACAACAAGATGTCGCGTGCGACCGCGATGCAGCATGCGAAAAGCGCAGTCCGCATCGGCGCGTCACGCGTGTTTGTTTCGCGCTGCAAGCGTGTCGCGTGAAGGGCGCCGCCTGATCCGAAGTTGTGTCCGCAAAGCGGCGGAGCCAAAACGAAACCCGCCGGGCGCTGGGCCCGGCGGGTCTTCGGACTAACCGAACGCAGCTGCGTTCAGCGCGTCGGTCCACCCGTGCCGTTATCCCATTCCGGATGCGCGTCGAACATGGTCTGCCAGAATAGGCCGCCGAGGATCGGGACGACGCAGTCGCCCATCGCCATGAAGACTTCGCTCGACCTGAGCTCGCGGTGCTCGTAGTGGCCGACCAGCGCGGCACCGAGCATCGGCGACAGCGCGAAGCAGCCGACCGTCGTCAGGCCGTACCACTTCAGCGCGCGGTGGCTGGTGAACTTCGCGAAGTGGCCGTGGCGATAGGTCAGCGCCAGGTATGCGCCGGTCATCGAGCCGCCGGCGATCAGTTCCGCAGCGGTCATGCTCGGGCTGCCGCGGCCGAGCAGACCCGCATCGGCGGGCTTCACCTGCGCCACCATGCAGAGAGCGGCCAAGCCGGCGCCCAATGCGATCAGATACTTTCTCATAACTCCCCCAAATCGCTGGAGTATTTCGCGCGGCTCAGGTGCGCGCAGTCCCGGACGGGTTGTTCTTGCAAAAGCACATCACACGACGCAACAGAATCGCAAGCTACCCCCGCCCCGGCGGGCGTTCAAACGCGGATAGCCGGTCGTGGGACGCATTTCGGGAAGACTGTGGCGCACCAGCCACGCTCGGCTGGCGCCCTTCCGCGTCACGAAAGCGTCCGAAGGCACGGATTTCATTGAGATAAACACAACATGGTTAAGATGATCTTGAAAGGAAAGCGCAACCCGGCGGCGGTATTGAAAACGAACGCCCCGCGTTTCGCCAAGTCCCGGCCGAGGTCTCTTAGAGCCTGACCGAAAATGAAACTGAGTCATTTCA
>PLJS01000099.1 GCA_003140315.1 Hyphomicrobiales bacterium | reverse complement strand
CGGCGACGGCCGGAAACAACAACGTCCTGTTCGAGACGTGGGCATCCGATCAGGACACGTTCACGCAAAATCCGGTCTGGCCGACCACGCCGACCGGCTCCAAGATCCTGGTCACGCCTGCGCTCAGTCAGTTCGCACCGAGGGTGCGGGGCCTGCGGCCACACATGACGCCGGGTGGGAGCGAGGAAACGCGCCGCAATCAGGACGCGTTCGAGTTCATCAAGATCACCAAGCTGTTCACCAAGGCGGGTCTGCGGGCGGCCTTCGCCGCCAAGAAAGTCGTCTCGTTCCCGATCGACGCAATCGAGGTGAAGGCGAACTGGGTGCCCGCCTCCACGGTCGATGCGTCCAAATACCACGTCAACACCGCCTCCGACGGCAAGCAATACGCGCTGGTGTCGCTGCACATCATCTCCAAGCAGATCCCCAACTGGACGTGGGCGACATTCGAGCACCAGGATAACAAGGGGCGCTGCGATTTCATCGGCTGTCACGACGCTTTCGGTGCGACCCAGGCGGACGTGCCCGCGAAGACACCGGTCGGCGGGACCTATCCGGCCTGCACCAAGACCGCGGGGCTTCAAAAGATGATGACCGGCGGTAAGCTGGAGGCGGCGTTCGCCAACTACTGCCTCAAGGGCAGCCAGGTCGATTTCACGACCGCGACCGGCCTGCCGACCCGGCTCGGTAACTCGGTACCCGAGGCGGGCTTCGTCCTCACCTCGTCCTGCATCACTTGCCATTCGCGCGCCTCGACGGACGCCACAGGCGGTTCGCCGCAGGGCGCCGGCTTCGTTAATCCTCCGATCGCGTCCTTGTGTCCGGTCCCGAACAATAACTGCGCCCCGAGCGGCACGCCGAACCCGGCCTGGTTCTGGAACAATCCAGGCAAGCCGAACCAGAGTATCAAGACGTTGGTGATGGACTTCGTGTGGGCGATCCCCTTGCGCGCCATCGGGCCGTGACGTCGCGCGGGACCTGAGCCGTGCCGGCGCGGCGAGCCGACCCGCAACCACGATTGATCGCGGCCGGGGCCACGGGCGATCCGTTCGAACTGACGCTCTACCTCAAGCCTCCCGGGCGGGCGCTCGCGCCGCCCGGCAGCGAGATCGACCTCGACGATCTCACGCGCCGCACCGTCACGCGCGAGGAGCTCGAAGCGGAGCGCCAATCCGCGTTCGCCGAACCCATCGCGGCACTGCGGCGCTTCGCCGAGCTCACCGGGCTCGACTTCATCGACATCGATCCGCTGCGCTGCCAGGTGCATATCCGCGTCCCGGCCGCGATCGTGGAACGCGTACTCGGCATTCGCATGGGATTGGTCGAGCATTTCGGCGCGCTGTTTCGCTGTCCATTACAACCGCTGGAGATTCCGCCTCCGCTCGCCGCGTTCGTGCAAGCCATCGTCGGGCTGGATGAGCGGCCCTACGTGCGCAAGCTGCGCAGCATGGTCGGCGGCGGCACCGGGACTGGTCTCACGCCGGCGGCGATCGCTGCACTTTACGGCCTCGCCGCGCCGCGCCGCGGCGCCGGCGAGTGTATAGCCATCATCGAGCCGGCCGGCGGTTACAAGCCGGAGGACCTTGCGGCCGCCTGTCAGGCGATGAACGTGCCGGTGCCCGCGATCGTCGATGTCGCGGTCCATGGCGGGCGCAACAATTTCGGCCAGAACGCGCAGTTCGACGAAGAGGTCAGCCTCGACGTGCAGGTTGCGGCCGGCGTCGCGCCCGCCGCGCGGATCGCGGTCTACTTCACCACCAACACCGAACGCGGATTGGCGGACGCGGTGGCGGCGGCCGTCCACGACAAGGTCAACCGGCCGAGCGTCGTGGTGATGACCTGGGGCGAAGCCGAAGGCTTGTTTCCCAAACAGGCGCGCATCGCCATGGACAGCGCGCTCGCCGACGCCGTCAAGCTCTCCGTCACCGTGGTGGCGGCGGCCGGAGACGATTTCGCGACCGAACAGATGAACGACGGCAAGGCGCACGTGGACTACCCTGCCTCCAGCCCCTACGTGCTTGGATGCGGCGGCACCACGATCACGCTCGACGGCGCCGGCAGCGCGATCGCCAGCGAGGTGGTGTGGAACGACGGCTTCACTGGCACCGGCGGCGGCATCAGCGACCTTTATCAAGTACCCGGTTTCCAGAAGTCCGTGACGCTGCCGAATTCGTCCAATGACGGCGGCAAGCGCCGCGGCGTGCCGGATGTCGCGGCCACCGCCGCTGCGTTCAACGGCTATCGCGTCATGCTCAATGGCACTCCCGTCGTTGCGAGCGGCACCAGCGCGGTGGTCGCGCTCGCCAATGCCGAGCGCGGCAAGCCGCTCGGTTTCCTCAACACGCGGCTCTACCAGCAGGCGACGCTGCTGCATCCGATCGCGTCAGGAAACAACATCCAGAATGGCACGACGATCGGCTATCAGGCCGGGCCCGCCTGGAGCGCCTGCACCGGCCTCGGCGTGCCGAAGGGCGCCGACCTGATCCGCGCGCTGACCGCGGTCGCCTGACCTCTCGGGCAACCGAGACCGCGTCAAGGCCTTTCGCATTCTCCGCGCACCGGTCATCCTCGGGCGAAATCCCGAGGAGCACGCCATGAAAGACTTCACCCGCACCGAAATCCAAACCTCCGGCGCACGCATCGTCACCGTGCATGGCGGCAAGGGACCGCCGCTGCTCCTGCTGCACGGCAATCCGTTCACGCATCTCTCGTGGCACAAGTTCGCACCGAGGCTCGCGGAAGAGTTCACCGTGGTGGCGACGGACCTGCGCGGCTACGGCGATTCAGAGAAGCCGCCGAGCCAACCGGACCACGCGAACTACTCGTTCCGCGCGATGGCGCAGGACAACGTCGAGGTGATGGCCTCGCTCGGCTTCGATAAGTTCTTCGTGGCCGGCCATGACCGTGGCGCACGCGTCACGCATCGCATGTGCCTCGATCATCCCGACAAGGTCATCAAGGCGTCGATCCACGACATCATTCCGCAGCACCATCTGTTCAACAACGTCACGAAGGCCTGGGCCACCGGTGCCTATCACTGGTTCTTCATGATCCAGCCCGCGCCGATGCCGGAGCGGTTGATGAGCGCGGATCCGGATTTCTTCATCACCAAGAAGCTGTCCAAGACCGCGCAGGGGCTTTCGTTCTTCGGAAAGGAGGCGCTCGCCGAATACATGCGCTGCTTCCGCAACCCCGAGACCGTGCGCGGCATGTGCGAGGACTATCGCGCCTGCGCCAGCATCGACTTTGAGATGGACACGGCGGATTTCGCGGCGGGAAAGCGGGTCAACTGCCCGGTGCAATTGCTGTGGGGCGCGACGGGCCAGGTCGGACGCCAGAACAAGCCGGCCGAGATATGGAGAAACTACGCGACCGACATCCGCGACGCACAAGCGCTCCCCTGCGGGCATTACCTCTCCGAGGAGGCGCCCGAAGAGACCTACCGGGCGCTGCGGGGCTTTTTCGCGGAAGGCGCCGCGTAAGCGAATCCACATAACCGAATAGATGCGATTAAGCGTCGCCGCGACGTTCGATTGACTAAGCCCGCGCCGCCCCTATCCTTTGTGATCGGAAAGAATGCGGGACAACCCGCAGGGAGATTTTATGCTCGCGCTCCGTTCGCGCACACGCGTCGCCGCCGCGGCGCTTGCGGCCTGCATTCTTGCGGCGAACGCCGCGCAGGCCTCCACGACCTGCCCCGACGAGCAGACGACCGAGCAGGTCCCGCAGGACACCAGACTGTGCGAGTCGCTCGAAGACGCGGTGCGCCACCCGAGCAAGCTGCCGCTCAACGAATATGAGGCAAAGCTCAGCCAGTACCTCGGCGCCATGTGCCACCGCAACATCGCGGCCGGCTGGGCGGTCGACAAGCGGATCCGCGATACCGGGCCGTGGGTCGGCACATATCAGAACCGCAAATGGACCGGCAAATACTCGGGCACGCACGCGCCGGTGCTGGTCTGGTACTCCAAGGACATGGTCGAGTGGCTGCGCGCGAACCGGCCGCACGGTCGCCCTGCCCCCGACAATCCGCCGCCGGTGGCCGACGGCGCCATGATGATCAAGGAGATGTATCCGCCACCGGCCGCCGCCTGCCAGGACGTGCCGTGGCAACACTTGCTGCCGGTGAGCCAGGCCTCCGCCGTCATGGTGCGCGACAGCACGGCCTCGCATGACGGCTGGTTCTGGGGCTGGTACGGCTGGAAGGGATCGAGCTGGCAGGTCGACTGGCCGGCGCCGCAGACGAGCCCGACGCTGCGCATGGGTTTTGGGCCGTACTGCACCAATTGCCACGCGTCGGCGGAGAGCAACCAGACCTTCGCGGTGCCGCAGAACATCCTCGGCGAAGACGGCGAGCCGCTCGTGTTCCTGAGCCAGAATTTCTTCCTCGATCCTTCCTGGCAGAGCCTGCAGACCCGCATTGCGCAGGCGGGCAACAAGGACGCGGCCGCGGGCCCGAACGATCCCGCCTACAGCGACGCGTTCAAGCGCATCTTCTCTTCGCTGGGCGGCCTGCCGGACCGCAAAACGATCGTCATGCCGCCCGAGACCTACGACAACGTCTGGGCGAAGGCGGGTGGCCCGACCGCCGCGAGCCAGTTCCTCACTTCGGACCAGTGCATCGGCTGCCACAGCGCCGGCGGCACCGGCATCCAGTTCGACATGACGGAGCCCGGCACCGACGACAAGCTGGTCAACATCTCGCCCTACGGCACATGGCGCGGCTCGCCGATGGGGCTCGCCGGACGCGATCCGATCTTCTTTGCCCAGCTCGCGAGCGAGACCGACACGTTCCACAAGAACTCCAAGCCGATGGTCGAGAACACCTGCCTCGGCTGCCACGGCATCCAGGGCGAGCGCCAGTTCGGCATCGACACCCCGTCCGAGAACGGCGCCTGCAAGCCGTTCTCGCGCGAGATGGTCGACGCCATCCCCTACGCGCCTGAAATGAGCCCGGTCGACGCGCTCGCGCACCGCGAGGCCGCCCGCTACGGCGCGCTCGCGCGCGACGGCATCTCCTGCATGTCGTGCCACCGCATGGTGCTCGGCGACAAGGCGACCGCCGAGGTGCGCGATCAGCCGCAGAACAAATGCGTCGCGGAGCGCCAGCAGGCGCTCAATCCCGGACTGTCGGGATTTGCCGCGACCTTCACGAGCAGCTTCTTCGTCGGTGCGCCGGACAAGCTCTACGGACCGTTCCAGGACCCGAAGCGGCAGTCGATGAAGAATGCGCTGGGCATCGAGCCCGCGCACTCGGCGACGATCACGAGCTCGGAAGTGTGCGGGAGCTGCCACACCGTGCATCTGCCGATCATGCGCGACACCGAGACGCTCGGGCGCGTCTACGAGCAGACGACCTATCCGGAATGGGCGTTCAGCGACTACCGCACCGGGGATTCGCCCGACGGTCCGCTGGAGTCCAATTCCGGCCCGCGCGCGCAGTCCTGTCAAGGCTGCCACATGCCGAACAAGGACGCGCTCGGCAATCCGTATCGCAGCAAGATCGCGTCGATCCAGGAATACTCCAACTTTCCGCAGGCGGAGCACGTGCTGCCGCGCCAGGAGATCGACCTGAAGACCCGCGCGGGTTTTGCCAAGCACACGCTGGTCGGCCTCAACGTGTTCCTCTTGAAGATGGCGTGGCAGTTCCCCGACATCCTCGGCATCCGCCGCACCGACCCGATGCTGACGGAAACCGGCATCGACTCGATCCCGACCGCCGAGGGCGCGATGCTCGATCAGGCGGTCAACCGCACCGCGACGGTAACGGTCGGCGACGTGCGCAGAAACGACGACACGCTGAGCGCGCGCGTGACCGTCATCAATCGCGTCGGGCACAAATTCCCCTCCGGCGTCGGCTTCCGCCGCGTCTTCATCGAGTTCAGCGTGCTCGACGAGGATGGCAAGACGCTCTGGTCCTCGGGGCGCACCGACGAGAACGGCATCATCCTCGGCGCCGACAAGAAGCCGCTGAAAAGCGAGCTATGGTGGGAGCCGGACTGCTCGCGCCGCATCGAGCCACTGAGCCGCCTGCACCAGCCGCACTACGCGGAGATCACCAGCCAGGATCAGGTGCAGATCTTCGAGGAATTGGTCGCGGCACCTCCCGAAGGTCCGGCGCCCGTCTGCGGCATCGGCGCGACACCGCAGGGCCCGCTCACCACGAGCTTCCTGTCACAGTGCGTGAAGGTGAAGGACAACCGGCTGCTGCCGTCGGGCTTCCTGCCGCTGGAACAGCGCGTCAGGATCGCCGAGCAGCTCGGCGCACACCGTGATCTCGCCGAGGATACGGCGCCGGTCGGCGTCGGCGACGATCCCGACTATCAAACGGGCGGCAGCGACTCGCTCGTCTATAAGGTCAAGCTGCCCGAGCTTTCCGGCAAGAAGCCGGCCGCCGTGCAGGCAACGCTCTATTACCAGGCGACGCCGCCCTACTTCCTGCAGGACCGCTTCTGCACCTCGCAGAGCACGGATACCAAGCGGCTCTATTATCTCACCGGCAAGCTCGGCCTGACCGGCACGCAGGCGGAGAACTGGAAGCTGCGCGTGGTGACCAGTGGCCCGGTGACGGTGCCGTGACTCTGGCGTCATCCTGAGGTGGCCGCCGAAGGCGGCCCTCGAAGGATGGCCGCGAGGTCGGAGCTAGCGCCGTCGCCCTTCGAGGCGCGCTACGCGCGCACCT
>PLJS01000261.1 GCA_003140315.1 Hyphomicrobiales bacterium | reverse complement strand
TCAGCGAGCGTCTCGCCAGCCACAGCGCTCAACCCGATTGCGTCGTCGAGTTAGCGGTACGCCAACAATCCCGCATCGGACGTGACCACGGACCCGCGAAATTGCAGCATCAGCCTGCGGTCGAAATCGAGCTTGAGAACCCCGTCTTTTGATTCACCCGTCGGGTGAGCCATGACCGCCTCGCTCGATCAGGATAAGGTACTGATGCCTATATCTGAATCGCCGTGAGCGTTGCGGAAATCAAAGCGTCATCCGGTGAATGCGGGCTGAACAATGTCCAATCGACCAGTCAGTGGCCTACTTTCATAGCTATCACTATACCCCGTTCCGATTCATAGGGAATTCTGTGCCAAGCCTTTGAATCCCTGCGATGATTTCGCGGCCGAGGCCGCCGAATCGGGCGGAAACGGAGAAATTCCCTGTATTTTTCCCTTTTAGCAGGGAAAATGGCGCCAGAGACGGGTTCGTATTCGACTGCGTCCACCACCACGCATTCTGGCGCGAGCGGAGATTTCCCGAAGGCGGGCGAAATGCGGCGGTTTGGCGGGATGTCGCGTGGCCGGATGGTCTCCGAACGATGGCCAACCCAGATATCGATCGCCCTGGCGTTCCTTGGTCTCCGGCCTCGGGGTTCCGTTTCCCCGAAATTCCGCGCGAAACATGCAAAGACCAGGTTCGATCAGGGACTACTGCGCGAGACGGCCGAATCGAGTTTTTGGCAATTACGTATTTTGTGACGGCCAGCACCTCCACAACCACGGCACTGCTTACGCTCCTATCATCGAGGATACGCCGGCCCCCAGCAAACCGATGGAGACGACTGTGACGACCACTTCGACTGTCCGCTGCTTCGCCGCCGCACTCGCCGCAACAGTCCTGCTTGCCGCGGTGGATGGTGCGCAGGCCGCCAGCCGTACGTCACCCTCCGCTACAGCAACGCCGATCTCCAGCGGCCACCCGACATTGCTCAAGGGGTGGTGTCGTTGGCATCCGCACGCCTGCGGCTGGTAAGAGATGAAGTGCCTCTTGTACGACGGAAAGATGACCAGCGCCTGCGTTCTCTAACTACTCAGCTCCAGAGGAGTCTCACGTCATGCGTGCTGCTTCGCCAAGAGATATCATTCTATCGGGCATCATCGTCCTCATCAGCTTGTCATTCCTCGCAGGACATCCTTGATGTTGGGGATACAGAAAACGGCCCAGGGCGATCCCCTGTACTTCTGGATGTTCTCTGTTATCCCCCTCCTCGTACTTGCCATCGGACTGCGCGTCCGCCGCATGTTGAAAGCGGTGCCGTAATAAAACCTCCGAACCAAAGCTCGGACAAAGCGCTCAGTTTTTATTCGGAAGGCTCTACAAAGAAATTCGCATCGGCCATCGGACTTTGGCCCCGCGCCACGGACGAGATCGACCAGGGCCAGCGCATCCTCGGGGCATGCGTCTCCCCGCCAGGCCACGTGTTGATCGGGGCGCGATAGCACGAGCTTTGTGACGTACAGTCCCGTCGCCTCACGCGAGTCGAGATCGACTACGGCGAGCGGTACGCGCCGTTGCCGAGCCGCTGCGACGAGGGGCGACACGTCAACCCCGGGATCAAGACGCAGCAGCGTGTATTCAACTCCCATCGCGTCATACAGCGATCGTCCGTCGGATAGCCACACGTGCGGCGTGCGGCAGCCGGGGACCGTCGAGGGCGTGAACTCCGACAGGGAAAAAGCCGGATGGGCCGTTCCGTCGTAAGCAATGATCGGCGAAGCGTCATAGTAGATGCCGAAGTTCAGGCCGCCGCAGCAGTATTGGTGCACGTTGATGTCGTAGCAAAGACGCCCCATTTCGGCCCGGGCCCTGTCGCCCTCGGGTCCCGGCGCCTCGATTGCGGCCGGCACGGCGCCTCGGCGCCCGATCTCCTTTTCAGCATGCGCCATGGCAAAGCGAGAGACTTGCTCGGTGATCGGCCACCGCTCAGCCTCGTAGGCGTGAAGGATTTCCGCCGGTGCCCAGCCGTTGAGATGGGCCGCGAGCAGCCACGAGAGATTTGTCGCATCCGCAATCCCGGCATTCATGCCGTAACCGGCATACGGCACCCAGATGTGCGCCGCATCGCCGGCGATGAACACGCGGCCCTCGCGGAACTTGTTCGCGATCAGCCGGCGGCCATACCAATCCTCCTTGGAGAGAACCTCGTAGCGGAACTCCGGCCCCACACCGAGGATTGTGCGGATAGCCCAATCCCGGTCGACAGAGTCGAAATCGGCCTCATCCGGCTTGAGGTAGTTAAAGATCATCCAACGTTCCCGGCCGTCGATCGCGATGACGTTGCCGACGCGGCGCTGGTTGACGGCGTTTGTCATCCAGGAGCGCTTGTGCTGCTGAAGGCCAATCAGGTCAGGCGCACGAATGAATGTCGCCTGCACCCGCTGTACGACCGCGTCGCCCTCGAGCTGCGCACCGATGGCCCGGCGCACTGTTGATTTGCCGCCGTCACAACCAACGAGATAACGCGACACAATGCGCGTGATCTCGCCCGTATCGAGATTACGGACGGTTGCAACGACCTCATCGTCGTTCTGCTCAAGGCTTTCGATCTGAGTGCGGTTCAGGATCGTGACCGACGGCAGCGCGAGCGCATGCTGGAAAATCACCGGCTCCAGGAAAATCTGGTTGGCGCGATGCGGAGGCTCCGGCGTCGGCCAGTGGCCATCGGGACCGCTCTTGTCGGTGAAGCGATCACGCCGGCAAGGAATGCTGATGCGCGCGAACTCTGTCCCGATGAATGACGTGCGATAGGAGGCATCATTGGGAAAGTCTGCCGGCAGTCCCACGTCGCGCAGCATGGCGGCGATGCCGAGCCGGCGGTAGACCTCCATGGATCGGGCCGAGACGTGATTGCATTTCGGCTCGGGCGGCTCGCCTGCGTGGCGCCGCTCGACGATCGTCACGTCGATGCCGCGCCATGCCAGATCGATCGCGAGCGTCAGGCCGACGGGTCCAGCTCCGACGATGAGCACGCGTGTCGCTATGGTTTGGCTTGCCATGTATCGCACTGACGATTCGGCGGGGCTGTCTTGATTGTCCGTCTCACTCGACCTTTATGCCGGCCTCGGCGATGACCTTCGCCCATTTTACGCTCTCCAAGCTTATGAACTGGCGAAAGCCCTCGGGCGTGGTTGGCATCAGCTCCACGCCGAGCGAGCGGAATTGCGCCACCAGCGCCGGCTTCTGCATCGCCTTGACGAAGGCCGCATTGAGCCTCGCCACAATCTCGGGTGGTGTTGCGCTGGGGGCGACGAGCCCGAACCAACCGACGGACTCATAGCCTTTCAGGCCGGCCTCCGCGAGGGTCGGCACGTCGGGGAGTGTTGCCAGGCGTGTCGACGACGTCACGCCGAGTGCCCGCAGCTTGCCGCTCCGAATGAGCTCCAGCGAACTCGGAATATCGATCACCGCCAGCGGGATGTGGCCGCCAAGAAGATCGTTGGCCGCCGGCGCGGAACCGCGATAGGCAATGACGGGAATCGTCACACCCGCCTGCTGCGCAAATAGCGCGGCGCTCAGGTGTTGCGCCGTACCGTTGCCGGCATGCCCGATGGAGAGCTTGCCCGGGTCCGTCTTGGCGAGCGCGATGACCTCGGCAACCGACTTGGGCGCATCCGGTGATCCCGCAAGCACGAAAGGTATCACCGCGAGCAACGTGATCGGCGCCAGATCCTTCTGCGGGTCGAAAGTCATCGCACGGTTGAGATGGATATCCACCGCCAGCGCGCCCGCCGCCGCGACGCCCAGCGTATAGCCGTCCGGCGCGGCCCGAGCGACGGCACCGACACCGATGTTGCCGCCGGCGCCGGGGCGGTTTTCGATCACCAGGCTCTGCCCGAGTTCGACCGAGACCTCGGACGCGAGCGCGCGCGCCACAATATCGGAGCTGCCGCCTGGTGGGAACGGGACGATCAACGTGATCGGCCGATTCGGATAGGTCTGTGCCAGGGCAGACTCGGATGAAACGGGGCACGACGAAAAGAGCAACGCGCAAAGAAGCGCTGCGACCTGCATGTCGAGCCGAAGCATCTGTTCGTTCCTCCCCGTACCAACCCGAATGCCGTGCAGGTGGCATCCGCCGAGACCATTCTTCAGCGCCCTCTGATCCGCCTTAGCGTCTGCTCGACATGCGCGATCGGGGTCTGCGGCAGGATGCCGTGACCGAGATTGAAGATCAGCGGGCCCTTGCCGTAGCTCTCGATGACGTCGTCGACGGCGCGATCGAGCGCTGTGCCGCCGGCCAGCAGCACCAGCGGATCGAGATTGCCCTGCACGGCGATGCGGTTTTGAATGCGCGCGCGCACGAAGGACGGCTCGGCGGTCCAGTCGATGCTCACCGCATCGACCGCAACCTGATCGACATAAGCGCCTAACGACGCACCCGCGCCGCGCGGAAAGGCGATGATCTTCGCATCGGGAATTTCACGGCGCACGTTCTCGACGATGCGCCGCACCGGCGCGACCGCCCAGCGCGCGAACTCGGCGGGCGGCAGCACGCCGGCCCAGGTGTCGAAGATCTGCACCGCGTCGGCGCCAGCCTTCAACTGCGCCACGAGATAGCGCGATGAGGTCTCGGTTAGGATATCGATCATGCGGGCGAACCCTTCGGGTTCGCGGTAAGCAAGGATGCGGGCGGGCGCCTGATCCGGCGTGCCGCGCCCCGCCACCATATAGGTCGCGACCGTCCACGGAGCGCCGCAGAAGCCGAGCAGCGCGACGTTCGGCGGCAGTGCGGCCTTCACGGCACCCAGCGCCTCGTAGACCGGGGCGAAGACGCGCTCATCTGCCTGCGTGGCGAGCGCATTCAGCTTGGCGACATCGTCGAGCGGCTCAAGGCGCGGGCCCTCGCCGGCCTCGAAGGTCACGCTGCGGCCGAGCGCATGCGGCACGACGAGGATATCGGAGAACAGGATCGCGGCGTCGAAGCCGAAACGGCGGATCGGCTGCAGCGTGACTTCCGCTGCGAGCTCGGGCGTGAAGCAGAGATCGAGGAAGCTTCCCGCCCGCGCGCGCAGCTCGCGATATTCGGGCAGATAGCGGCCGGCCTGGCGCATGAACCATACCGGCGGAACGGCCTGCGGCCTGCGGATAAGGACGTCGAGAACGGGTTTGGCGATGCTCACGGCGGGCGATCCGAAGGGTTGCGGTGTGATTACACGCGCAAGGCGCCCTTGGCCATCGGCGCAAGATCGACCTGACGGCGCGGTACGCCGAAAAGCCTGGTCGTCACCCGGGCGCCGGGACGGAACAGCGGCAGCGGCCCCTCCGGGAACAACAGCCGTTTGCGTCCGTTAACCCGCACACGCGCTTCGGCGCCCCAATTGAGGATAGACCTGTGAGAAAGATACTGCTGGTTGTGGCCGTGCTCGCGGCAGGCTGTTCATTCGCGAATGCGCAAGGAAGCCCGGCGGCGGCCCCAGGCGAATCGCCGAGTGCGATCAAAAATCAGTCGGCCACCCCGTCGGCCACGCGCCCGATGACGACCGCGCCGGTCAGCGGCACGACCCATGAGCAAAGCTCGACCAAGCAGGGCCCGGAAACCGGCTCCGCCAAGGATAACGCGAGCGCGCCGGCGCGTTGAGACCCGGTTTTGGCTGGAACCGCGTTTGTAGGGTGCGCCCGAATTGATCGCTAGACCTAGCGGCTGGACAGGTCCCGGGCCACGGCGCATGAGGATTCATCCGCATGCCCTCCAGCAGCGGTCTCTAAACGTGGAAAGCCCCGCTTCGGCGGGGCTTTCTTTTCGTCGGTCATGCGACGGCGGACTGGCCTCAGGGGATGCAGCTCCGGATCCGGCAATAGGAGGCGACCTTCTCGCATTCATAGAGCGCGAGAGAGCGCGCGCGTGATGCCGAATCGCTTCTGCCCCATCCGGAGCCGCCATTGCCGTAGGCGCGGCAGTACCACGCCGATGCGTCCGACGACATCATCGTCAGCACGAGCGCCGCGAAAGCAACTGAACCCAGCAACTTCATTGCAGTTCCTCCCATGTTGGACGTTCCCCTTCCCGAGATAAGTAGTTCCATACCTGCCCCGCCTCGCGCAAGGGCATGACGTCGTCAGCGCTCACCCTTGGCCCAGCGCCTTCCACACGCCGTTCGCCGTGGCGACGATGCGCGCACCGACCATCAGCTCTCCGCTCATGAAGATGAGCGAGCGCGTCCGCCGCACGACCTTGCAGTGCATCTCGACGAACTCGCCGATCTGCACCGCATCGACGAAGTGCACGTCGAGATGCACGGTCGCCTGCGGCTTCTTCTCGTTCGCGTACCAGCAGGTCATTCCCATCGAGCGGTCCGCGAACGTCATCAGCATCCCGCCTTGCACGACGCGGCGGCGATTGTGATGCTTGGGCGCGGCAAGGAACGCGAACAGCGGCGTATCGCTGCCGTCCTGCGGACGCGTCCAGAAGGGACCGACGAGTCCGATGAAGCCTTCATCGGCGTAAGGCTCCCAACCATGAGCCGCAGGATCGATCGGTACTATTTTTTCCGTGACGGCGTTGGTCGGCATCGCAAACGAACCCCTGGCGCAATGATGCGCGAGAGTTTGCTTAGCATCGCGGATCGGCTTGTTCCATCAGGCGAGCCCGCGGGGCCGGCATGCGTGCATCGTTGCCCAATCCATCGACGATCGCGAGCAGCGCGTCGGCCGCGCGCGCGACCGTGTGCATGGCGGCACGCGCCCGCAGAGCCGCGCGGTCGGGTGTCGCCGCCAGCGCCTGCGTGATCGCACGCCCGAGCGCATCGGCGTCGCCGACCGAAGTAAGGACACCGTAGCGGCCGTCAGCCAGGATTTCGCGCGGGCCGTAGGGGCAGTCGGTCGCAACCACCGGCGTGCCGCAGGCCAGCGCCTCGACGATGGCGTTGCCGAAGCCCTCGTAGCGTGAGGACGAGATCGCGAGCTCGGCGCGGCGAAACACGGAGAAAGGGTCGGTGACGAAGCCGCTCAGCGTGACGCGATCGGACACGCCGAGCTCCCGCGCGAGGGACTGCAGCGCGTCCCGCATCGGGCCATCGCCAGCGATCTCCAGGCGCAGACTGCGGTCGAGCTTCGCGAAGGCCCGCACGAGAGTCGCGTGGTCCTTCTCGGGTGAGAGCCGCCCGACCGACACCAGCAGACCCTTCTCGCGCGTGCCCTCGCCCGCGCGCGCGGCGGCCGCGTCGATGACGGCGTTAGCGGACATCTTCACGAGCCTGTCCGCCGGCACGCCGAAGTTCTCGGCAAGATCGCGTCGCGCGCCTTCAGTCAGCGTCACAATCGCGTCGGCGAAACGGTAGACGAAACGCAGCACGCGGTAGGCGATCCGGTTCTGCCGGTAGGGGTCGAGCCGTTGCGCGATCGACGGACTGCCGACCTCGCGCAGAAGAAGGCGCGGGCGCCTGGTGCGCGGCGTGAGCTTGGTCGCCAACAGCGCGACGAGATTGGGTGCGGCCTCCGCGCTGATGAGAACGCCCGGCCGACGCTCGATCAGGGCGCGGCGCAATCCCGGCACCGCCGCGCGCAGCTTACCGCCGCCGATCGGCACGATCGAAACGCAAGGCGCCACGAGCGGCCGCAGTGGGCCGTCCGGCACAAGTGTCAGCAGATCGACGGGAATCCCGCGCGCCGCGATCTCGTTTGCCAGCAGGATGGTGTCGCGTTGCGCGCCCCCGCCTTTCAGCGCGCGGATGAAGAACGCGATGCGCAGCGCGCGCGGGTCACTCACGATCGTCGTCCACCGGCTTGCGCGCCGGCCTGGTCATGCGCCGCGCGAGCGCAAGCAGCGCCGGGCGCTGCCGCACGAATTGCTTGCCGCGGTCGTAAGCCGCAAGCGGCAGACCGCGCGACGTCAACGCGGCGGTGAGATCGTACAGCGGCCGTGGGCGCGCGCCGAGCCGCCGCTTGTAGGGATAGTCGCCGATCGAGAAATCGAACTGGCGAAATCCTTCGGCGTGCAGCATCCGCATCGTCTCGACGATGATCAGCCGGCCGGGCGAGCGGTTCGCCCAGCCCTTCGCGTCGGCCGAAATGCGGGTCATCACATAGGTCGCCCCGCGCGCGAGGCCGAGCAGCGCGGCGACGACCTCGTCGTGATGCATCAGCACCGTGAGGACGACACTGCCGTCAGCGACGCCATCGGCGGTGATGGCCTGATAGAACGCCGAGAACGCCGGCTCGTCGAGCCGGTAGGGTTCCCCGCGCGCGCGCAGCCGCGCGCCCTGCTGCCGCTCCAATGCCGCGAGCACGGCGACCGCCTCGTCCGGATCCTCGATGCGGCGGAACGTCGTGCCCTCTTGCGCGGTGAATAGGCGCCAGGTCTTGCGCAACTGCTTGCGCAGCATCGGCTTCAGCGAGGCCAGGTAATCGTCGAAGCTGCCCTCGATGACGAGAAGATGGTCGCGCGCCGACGAGAGCCGCGCCGCCGGCAGCAGCGCCAGCGGGTTGGCGCGACCTTCGATCCCGCCCGGCATTTTCGCGAATCGCACGAGGTCAACATCCGTGAGCGCGGCGCGGACCGCCTCCCATAGCGCGCAAGCCTCGGCGGCGTTCGTCGGCGCCGCCGGCCCGAGGACGGGTGCGTTGCTGTCGCTCACGCTCGCGTCGGCGAATTCGGCGATGCGCAGCCACCGCTCGCGGCGCCGCACCAGCGGCAGCATCGCGGCAAGTTCTCCGCTGCTGCGATCGAGCGCGGTGACCAGCAACGGATCGCCGACCGTGCGGCCGATCGTTGCATACCACGCGGCGAGCCACGGCTCGCTCTGGAACACCGTCGCGGCGGCGTTGCTTGCCGTCCCCGCCATGCGGCGCGCGATCTCGGCCGGATTCTGCTCGACGACGACCTCGAAGCGACGAGCGCCGCGCACATGCGCGCTCGGCTCGGACGATGTGTCCGGCTTGCGCGCAAGCTCAGAAGCCGCGAGCACCCCAGTCGCGTTGCGGACGTCGCTCATCGGCTGCCCGGACCACTCAGGGTCACTCCGCCGCCGCCGGCAGGTCGACGATCTGCCCGAGTGCGGAGCGGTCGAGGCGGAACTCGATCTGCTCGTTGGAGGTCTTCTGCTTCTTGATCCAGGGAACATTGCGGAACGTCTTCTGCAGCACCGCCTTGCTCCAGAACTGCACGCCGTTGATGTTGCGGCTGCGCGGCGTCCAGCCGAAGCCGTGGCGCAGGATGCCGTTCGCGTAGTTGACCATCTGCGCGCGCAGGATCGGGTCGGTGGAGAAGTCGACCGTCATCGACACGTTCATGACGTCGTAGTTGACGACGCGATGCGGCGCGAAGTGCGGCCAGTGCACCATCTGCCCCGGCTCGAAGTCCTGCACGCGGGCATATTCGTCGTACCAGGGCTCGAAGCCGACATCGACGCCGAGGCCGGTGATCGCGGTGCGCTCAAGCGCCTCGTGCGTGATGAACGGCTTGTGCGCCGGATAGAAGTAAAGCTTCTTGCGGCCCGCGATCTGGAACAGGAGTTGGCCCGGCAGGTCGACGTGATAATAGACCTGCGCCATCGGCGAGGAGATCAGGATGCCCGATCCCTTGCGCTTGGCCTTGAAGCCCGGCATGCGCCCGGAAAACTCGTCCATCAGACCGTCGAGCAATTGCGCGTAGCGCTTGTCGACCTTGTTGACGTTGCGCAGGTTGAGCCAGAGTCGGCCTTTCGCGATCGCCTGCAGCACGTCCTTGCCGGACATGCCGTCGAGATCGCCCTGGCGCCAGTACCAGCGGTCGCCGTTCTGCGCGCCCATGCTGAAGATATTGTAGTGCTCGCGCGGATAGCTCTCGATCAGCTCCGCGAGGGTGTCGCTCGAAAACAACGGCGACTGATGCAGGCTGTGGCCGATGCAGACCGGCTCGTTGCCCCACATGATCGAATCTTTGTCGTCGAACTTCGTGATGATGGCGCGTTCACTCATGATACCCGACCGCTGTTTCTGCTTCGTGCATTGCATTCGCAAGCATGCGCGCACGGCTTTGCAACAATCGTACCTACAGCGGCGCGTCATTCTTGAACATCGATCCGCGCAGCATCTTCGCCGGTAACCTTGACGCCAGCATCGCCGCGCATCGGGCGCGGATTCTTCTTAAGACACCGATGCCTGTTCGGATTCGACGCAATCAATCGCACCACAGCATTTTGGCCGCGATCTTGCAGTCGTTCCGACGGATCGACGTGAATGTGTCCCGAAGGGCGCCGAAACGGCATGATGACGGAACACGCGCTGCTCTATCTTGGCGCGCGCATCTTTGCGGCGGGCGCGAACCTTGCTGCCGTCGCGATTTTCACGCGCCTTGCCGCGTCCGATGTTTACGGCGGCTATCTCCTGATCTTCTCCTGGGCCTTCGTCATCTACGGCTTCCTCGGCCAGTGGCTTGGCGCCGCGTTCTTCGCGGTGTACCAGAGTGAGACCGCGGCGGCGCAAATCGGGACACTGTCACGGCTTCTCGCCGGCTCGCTCGTTGCCGCAGGCGTCGTGATCCTGGGTGTCGCGCTCGCGGGTCTCGTCCCCTGGCCGGTCGCAGGCGGGCTGTTCCTCGTCGTCGCCGCGCTGTCATTGTTCATCACCGTGATGGAAGCCGGGCGCACCCGGCTCGAAGCCGGGCTGGTCGCCACCATCCTGGTCGCGCGCGCCGCGTTGATCGTGACCTTCGGCGCGATCGCGCTGCTCTCCGGCGGCGGTGCGCTTGCGCTCGCAATCGCGCTGGCTCTCGCCAACATCATCGCCGCGATGCCGGCGCTGATCCGCCTTGCGCCCTATCTCACCGAACCGTCGGACAAGGCGGTGTTGCGCCGTTTCCTCGGTTACGGCTGGCCGCTCATCATCGCCTTCGGCGTGACCGCGCTCGGGCAGAACATCGACCGGCTGGTCCTTGCCCACGTGGTCGGCACGTCCGAGCTCGGCTCCTACGGCGCGACCTCGGATTTCCTCAAGCAGAGCTTCGGGGTGATCAGCGAGGCGATCGTGCTCGCCGTCATCTCGATCGCCAAGAACGCCGTCGCCCGCGGCGATCACGCCGCCGCGCGCAACGCCAAGGAAGATGCGTTCCGCGCGCTCGCCGCGACCGTGTCGTTCGGCGCGGTCTTCATCATCACTTTCGCCGACGAGATCGTGCACGTCGTGTTCGGCCCGGACTTTCGCGCCACGGCCCGTGTGCTGGTGGCGCCGCTCATCATCGCCAACGCCATCCTGATCTTCCGCGCCTTCTACTTCGGGCAATCGATCTATTTCGGGCAATCCAGCCGCAACGAGGTGATCGCCGCGACGCTGATGCTCTCGGTAACCGGCGCGCTGTCGGCGGCGCTGATCCCGACCTACGGCATCTTCGGCGCCGCCTGGGCCGCGACCGCCGGGCAGTTCGCGGCCTGCAGCGTGTTCATCATTGCGCGCCCGCGCATGCCGGTCCCGTTCGGAAGCCTCGCCGGTATCCTGGCGATCGCGGCGTTTTTGCTGGGCGCCGACACGGTCCTCGATCATATCGCGCTGCTCGGCGCGCTGCCGCGTCTCGCCGTCAAGCTTGTGATCTTCGCGGCCGCCGGCACGTTCGTGATCTGGCGTTTCAACATTCTGGGCTTGCGCGATTTCACCGGCAGTCTCGCGGGCCGCCGTCTCGTCACAGAACCGATCGGACAAGACAATGCGCGTATTGCAGATCGTCCATGGCAATGAGGCCGGCGGCGTCAAGACGCTCGCCGAGATCATCGGCGGCGGGCTGACGGCGCGCGGCATCACGGTCGAGACCGCCGTGCTGTTTCCAGGAGCGGGCCTCTCCGCCAAGCTCGCCGGAACCTGGCGCGTCGTACGGCGGATTTTCGCCGGACGCCACGACGCGATCATCGCCTATCAGCCCAGCGCCTCGATCCTCACGGGCGTCATCGGATGGCTTGCGCGCCGTCCGCGGCGCATCGTCCATCAGACCGCGCTGCCGGGTGAAATCAAGGCGTCGATGCGCCGGCTCGACCGGATCGTCGGCGCGCTCGGCCTTTACACCGCAAACATCGCGAACTCGCATGCGACGGCTGCCGCGTTCGCACAATATCCGGCACGCTATCGCCGCGCCATGTCGATGATCGAGCACGGCGTCGCCGCGCCGCAGCCGCGGCGCACCCGCGCCGAAACGCTCGGCGCCTTCGGCATTCCCGAGGGCCGCATTCTCCTCAATGTCGGCCGGCTGACGGAGCAGAAGAACCAGGACGTGCTGATCCGCGCGCTCGCTCGCATCCCCTCGGCCCGTCTGGTGATCGCCGGCGACGGCCCGGAACGGCCCGACTATCAGGCGCTGGCCACAGAGCTCGGCGTCGCCGAGCGCCTGCATCTTCTCGGCGACGTGACGCGCACCGACATCGCGGACCTGCTCGCGGCGAGCGATCTCTTCGTCTTCCCGTCGGCCTGGGAAACCTTCGGGCTCGCGGCGGTCGAAGCCGCCATGGCGGGGATCCCGATCGTCGCCGCGGACCTCGCCGTTCTGCGCGAGGTGCTCTCGGCGGACGGCGTCACGGCCGCGACATTCGTCGCCCCGTCCGACGTCGCCGGTTGGGCCGCCGCCATCGTTGCAAGCGCGCAAGCCAAGCGCGCCGAGCATCCTGCCGTCGTGGACGCGATCGCGCGGCGCTATTCGGTCGCGCGGATGAGTGACGCCTATGCGGTGTTACTTGGGACAAAAGCCACCGATCCCCGCGCCAGCGCGGACGCGATCGCTTCGCGTGGCATGGGGGTTGCGTAGCGTGAGGTTGCGTGAATTCGCGGCTGATCGACCTGTCCTGATCCGGGACGGACGCCGGCTGCCGCTTGGCCGAGTGAGTAGCGAGTAAGACCATGTTCCATGAGTCGACTGCCGCGCCCCGTTATCCTTCGGTGGTGTCACCCGAACGGCCGCAAGTCATCGCACGCCAGGGCGAGGAGCCCGCGGCGCCCGGCGAATTCTTTGGCGTACTGTGGCGGCGCAGGCCCTGGATCGCGATCGGAACGCTCGCCGGCCTGATCGCCGCCGTGCTGTTCCTCGCGACGGTCACGCCGCGCTATACCGCCGTCGCCCAGCTCCTGATCGATCCGAACGACCTGCGCGTCGTCGACAACGCGGTCACCTCCAACAGCACGCCGGCCGACGCGAACACCGCCTACGTGGAAAGCCAGGTGCGCGTGCTGACCTCGGACAACGTGCTGCGACGCGTCATCCTCGCGCACGGCCTCGACAAGGACCCGGAATTCGTCAAGCCGGCCTCGGCGTTCAACCTGGCGCGCGATTTCATCTATGGCCAGCTCGGCATGACGCCTCCGGTGCCGCAGACCGAGCCGGCCGTCATCGCGCTGCAGACGCTGAGCCCCCTCGTCGTCGCACGCCGCCAGGAGCGCACCTACGTGGTCGACCTCTCGGTGTCGACGCGCGGCGCCGAAAAGGCCGCGATGATCACAAACGCGATCGTGCAGGCCTATTTCGAGGATCAGGCCGGCTCCCGCACCACCGCCGCGCGGCGCGCAACCGACGCATTGTCCGGCCGGCTGACCGAGCTCAAGGACCGCGTGCGCGAGGCCGAGGATCGCAGCGAGACCTACAAGGCGCAGAACAATATCGTCAGCGCGAGCGGGCAGCTCATCAGCGAACAGCAGCTCGCCGAGCTCTCCAATCAGCTCACGCTCGCGGGCGCGAAGGCGGACGAGGCCAAGGCGCGGTTCGAGCAGATCGAGAAGCTGCGCCAGGGCAAGCTGGACGCGGGCGCCATCGCCGAAGCCGTGCAGTCGCCGACGGTTGCGGCTTTGCGCGCGCAGCAGGCCGAGATCCTCCGGCACAAGGCCGAGCTGACCGCCCGCCTCGGCGAGCGTCATCCAGCCGTCATCGACATCAACGCGCAGGCGCGCGACGCCCAGCAGCTCATCGACCGCGAGGTCACCCGCCTCTCGCAATCCGCGAAGGGTGACTACGATCGCGCGATCGCGACCCGGCAGTCGCTGCTGCAACGGCTCGACGCCCTCAAGCTCGAAGCGGTCGCGACCAGCCAGTCGCTGGTGCGCCTGCGCGAGCTCGAGCGCGAGGTCGAGGCAAGCCGCGCCGTCTATCAGGCCTTCCTCACCCGCTCGCGCGAGACCAGCGAGCAGGAGCGCGTCAATACGGCGAACGTGCGCATCCTCGCGGAGGCAAACCTCCCGGACAAGCGCACCTGGCCGCCCCGCTCTGTCTTTGTTCTGCTGGCGGCGCTCGCGTTCGGCGCGATGGCCGGCGCCGGCATCGGCTTCGTGCGCGACTGGACCGACGACCGCATCCACTCGCGCCGCAACCTCGAGGCGGTGTGCGAGCTTCCGATCCTCGCCGAGATTCCCGCACTGCCGGAGGATCTCGGACGCAAGGGCTTGTGGGCAAGGCTCGGTGCGAAGTTCCGCGCCTATCGCCATGGCGCGTCCGTGATGGCGACGCTGCTCGATGCGCCGAAATCGGACTTCGCGACCGGCATCCACCGACTGCGCTACGTGCTGCGCGTGACGGGACCGAGCGGCACGCCGCAGACGATCCTGTTCCTGAGCGCCGGCGAGCCCGGCGCGCGCGCCGAGGTCGCGCTCAACCTCGCGCTGGCCGCCGCCTCGAACCAGTCGCGCGTCATGCTCGTCGATGCCGATTTCGGCCGGCGCGAGCTGACCAGCCGCGTGGTGGGCGGCTCCGGCGCCGGCCTTATCGATGTCGCGGAAGACCGCGCCAAGCTGGAGCAGACCCTGATCGCCGAGCCGCATACCGGCCTGATGGTGTTGCAGGCCGGCCGCTCCACGGGCGGCAGCAATGCGGTCAATCCGGACGGCATCCTGCGGGTTCTCGAACGTGCGCACACGACCTACACGATCGTCGTCGACGGTCCGACCGATCGCTTCGATCCGCTTGGGCCGGCACTCGCCGCTACGTCCGATTTCGCCGTCCTCGTGGTGACCGCCGGATCAACGCGCGGGCGCGACGTCGCGACCTTCCAGCGCGCGACCGATTTCCCCGAGGGCAAGATCCGCGGCGTCGTACTCGTGTCCGGGAGCGGCGCACTGCTATGAACAACCGCGCGCAGCCTCGTGGCGTCACGCGGCGTGCGCTCGTCGGCGGCGCGCTCGCGACCGCGATTATCGCGGGGCCGACGGCCGCTCGCGCGGCGGCTGATCGAATCGAACTCACCGGTTCTGAACTGCGCCTCGGTGGCGCTCCGCTGCGCCTGCTCGGGGTCGCGGTCGGCGACCCGCTCTATATACGCCGCGATCGCCCTGCCTCCGACTACCGCGTCATCGCCGAAGTCTGGCGCGCCAATACCGTGCGCATCAGCCTGCATCCGGGGCATTGGCGCGCCGACCGCACCAAGGCCTTGCGCGCGCTTGCCGAGGACGTGTTCGCGGCACGCGCAGCCGGCCTGTTCGTCGTCATCGACTGGCATGTGATCGGCTTTCCGGGCCGCTACATGGCGCGGCCGGAGCCCTCCTGGGGCCTGCCGGCCGATGCCTATGATCCCGATCTCGCGCTCGCGGCGGACTTCTGGTCCGAGATGGCGCGCTCGTTCGGGCGCGATCCCGGCGTGATCTTCGAACTGTGGAACGAGCCGGTCGTCGATCCCAAGCTGTGGGTGAGCACCGGCGAGCACTGGCCGCTGATGAAGCGGACGTGGCTGCAACTGCTCGGGGCGATCCGCCGCCACAGCGACGCCGTGGTGCTCGTCTCCGGTGGACGCTGGGCGCACGATCTCAAGGGCGTCACGCGTGACCTGATCGAGGACGATCGCGTCGCCTATGCGTGGCACGCCTATCCGCCCGCCGACCGGGGCCGCCCCGGCCGCTGGATCGACAGCCTCGACGGCATTCAGCGCGTGCGGCCCGTCATCGTCACCGAATGGGGATTTTCGCGCAGCGGTCCCGACTACATCCGCGGCACGCCGCAGGATTTCGGCGTGCCATTCACCCGGCAGGCGCTTGAAGGGCTCAATCTGCACTCGACCGCATGGTGCTGGAGCGCCGGTGCCGCGCCCGCGATGCTCGAAGCCGACTGGACAGCGACGACCGAATACGGCCGCTTCGTGCGCCATTATCTGGAGAGCGCGAAACGGCCTGGGCTCGACGCGAGGGCACCGTCGTGAACGTCGCCGCCGGATCGGTCGATCGCCTCGCCCGCTCTGCCGCGCGCGTCGTGGGGCGCGATCTTGTTGCCGACGTACCGCGCATCGCGCTTGGCGGCCTGCCCATTACGCTGCTCGATCGCGCCGCCACCGCGGACCTGATGGTCGAAGCCGCGCTCTCGCGCATCCCGCACGACCGCCCGCTGATCATGACCTCGGCGAACGGCGAGGTGATCTCGCGCTGCCGCAGCGAGCCCCGCATCGCGGCACTCTTTGCCAAGGCCGACCTGATCAGCGCCGACGGCCAGCCGCTCGTGATCGCATCGCGCCTGATAGGCGGACCGGCGCTGCCGGAGCGCGTCGCCACCACGGATCTGTTCAACGACGTCGCGGCGCGCGCCGAACGGCTCGGGCTGTCGTTCTACCTGCTCGGCGCGACCGAGGACGAGAACCGCAAGGCCTGCGAGAGCGCGCGCGCGCGATTTCCACTCCTGAACATCGTCGGGCGATCGCACGGCTATCTCGATGACGCGGCGCTCGAACGCCGCGTCGCCGAGATCGACGCACTGTCCCCCGAGATCCTCTGGGTCGCGTTCGGCGTGCCGCGCGAACAGGAATTCTGCGCGCGTTACGCGCGCTCCTTGCGCAACGTGCGCGTCATCAAGACGAGCGGCGGGCTGTTCAATTTCCTCTCCGGGTCGCGCGCCCGCGCGCCCGCGTGGATGCAGCGCAGTGGTCTCGAATGGGCATTCCGCGTGGCGCAGGAGCCGCGCCGCCTGTTCTGGCGCTATGCGGTGACGAGCCCGCACGCGATCTACCTGCTGGCGCGCTCGCGCAGCCTCGGCTCCTCCGTGACCGCCGGAGGTCATCCGTGAGCACGCAGGCGCTGCATTCGAGCGCGCCCTCCGAGGCCAAGACCGCCGCCGTCCGCAACATCCTGTTCGTTGCGACGCTGCTGCTCGCCTGGATCTCGGCCAGTCCCTTTCCGAGCCTGTCCGATCCCAGGCTCATCGAACTCAATGACAACAGCGATCTTTTCAATCAGCTCGCCTATGTGGTGCTGGCGGTCGCGGTCGTCACCTACCTGGTGATCCACGAGCCGTTGCGCCTGCGCCCGCTACTTCGGCCAGCCTATGTCGCCATGATCGCGTGGCTCGCGATCTCGGTCGTCACGTCCATCGAACCGGCACTTTCGGCCAAGCGCTTCGCCTATACGCTGCTGGTCATCGTCCTTGCCGGCGCGCTCCCGCTGCTTCCGGCCCATTTGAAGCGGTTCGCCGAGCTGAGCGCAGCCGCCGTCATGACGGTGCTCGCGCTGTGCTACGCCGGCGTGCTCCTCGTGCCGGACCTCGCGATCCATCAAGCCTACGACACGCTCGAACCGCTGCTCGCCGGAGACTGGCGCGGCACATTCGCGCACAAGAACATCGCCGGCCCGATGATGGTGAACTTCATCTTCTTCGGACTGTTCATCGCGCGAGCGCGCAGCGCCGCCCTCGGCTGGACGATCGCGGCGGCGGCGGCCCTGTTCCTCTGGTTCGCTCAAGCCAAGGCGTCGACAGGCTTGCTTCCACTGGTGTTGCTGCTGTCGTGGGCCACCGCTCGTGTCCGCTCGCGCGTCGTCTGTGCGCTGCTCGTGTTCATTCCGACGATCGCGTTGAACCTCTTCACGGTGGGCTCGCTTTATTCCGAGAGCATCAAGGCCGCCGACACCGTCATCCTCAAGGACCCGACCTTCACGGGGCGCAACGACATCTGGCAATTCGCCATCGACAACATTCACGAACGTCCCTGGCTCGGCCACGGCTTCGGCGCCTTCTGGGAAACGCCGGTGACCGTATTCCAGCCGACAACCGAAGGCAGCCTCGCGACAACCGCCTCGCATGCCCACAACGCATTTCTCGACCTGACGCTGACGATCGGCATTCCTGGCGTCCTCCTCGCCATACTCTGGACGCTGATTCTGCCGTTCCTCGACTGGCAGCGCAGCCGGGCCGCGGGCGCCGACGCGGACCTGATGCTGCTGTTCTCACGCATCTGGATGTTCGGGATCTATACCGGGAGCTTCGAGAGCGTGCTGTTCGAGCGCGGCAGCGCGCCCTGGTTCACCATGCTGATGGCGATGTTCGGCCTGCGTTACCTCTCCGTCACGCGCCTGCAGCGCTGACGGCACGGTGACGGGGGGATAACAATGGACGCGCGCACGCAAGTTCCAACGAGGCTCCGGCCGGTCGGTCCCTGGCCGGGCGGCCTCTCGCGCAAGCTTGCCGACTATGTGGTGACCAAGAGCGTGCGCGCGCGCAACACGCGCCCGCTGGTGTCGTTCACCTTCGACGACGTACCGGAGACCGCCTTCATACACGGCGCGCGCGTCTTGGAAGACCGCGGGGTGCGCGGGACGTTCTACGTCGCCGGCGGCCTCACCGGCACGATCGAGGCGGAACGGCGGCTCGCCACGGCCGCCGAATGCGTCGCGCTGCATCGCCGCGGCCACGAACTTGGATGCCACACCTTCACGCATCCGGTGATCCAGACGCTCGACGCCGACGCGCTGACGGCCGAGCTCGATCGCAATCGCGACTTCTTCGCGTCGCTCCTGCCGGACCTCACGCTGGAGAACTTCTGCTATCCCTACGGCATCGCCTCCTTGTCGCGGAAGCTGCAGGCTCAGGCTCGCTTCCATTCCTGCCGCGGCTGCAAGCCGGGCATCAATTTCGGCACGATCGATCTCGGCATGCTCAAGGCGGTTCCGATCGAGCAAGCGACCGAGCCAGCCGCGATCGAGGCGGTCCTCGACGAGACCGTGCGCCGCAACGGATGGCTCGTCCTGTTCACCCATGACGTCGCGCCGCAGCCGACCTGGATCGGCTGCACGCCGCAGGTTCTCGACAGAATCGTCGCGGCCGCGCTCGACCGCGGCTGCGAGGTCGTGACCGTGCGCGACGCCTTGCGCCGGATCGGCGCCGGCTAAAGCCGACGGTTGGCTCCTCCGTCGCGCATTCGGATCAACAATAAAGCCTCTTCAGCACGTCGACTTGAGCAGCTACGATGCCGAATCTGAGGCTTCGGTGGCAAACATGAGACGGCGCGCCTGCATCACGATTCTTGGCGGGACCGTGGCAGCCCTGCTGGCCGCCGCCAGCCCGGTTGCCGGCGCAGCTGCAGGCGATCCGACCGGCACCTGGCATACCAAAGGACACCTTGCACAAGTCCTCATCGCCAAGTGCGGCCAAGACCTCTGCGGCAGCATCGTCGCGTTGAAAGACCCGATCGATCCTGCGACCGGCAAGCCGCAGACCGACACCGAGAACGAGGATTCGACCAAACGGAACCGGCCGGTGATGGGACTGCAGATCGTGAGCGGGATGAAGTCCCACGGCGCCAACAAGTGGTCCGGGCAAATCTACAGCCCTGAGGACGGAAAGGCCGTGAACGGCAATCTCATACTGAACGACCCGAACACGCTCGAGGTCGAAGGTTGCATTATGGGAGGCTTGTTGTGCCGGTCCGAAATCTGGACCCGCGCAAAATAGTCAGCCTGCAGGCTTCATATGCGGCGGAGCGCCTCGGCCGGCAGCATGCGAGCTGCCCGCCACGCCGGAAACAGCGACCCGAGGACGCAAAGCACGAACGCCGCGGCAAGGACCGGCGCGATCAGTTCAATGCTCGGCCTGAAGGAGACCAGATTGCCGATCGCCGGAATATGCGGGAAGGCGAGCGCAGCGCCAAAGCTCAGCAGCAGCCCGAGCCCGCAGCCGATCACGCACATGGCAACGCCCTCGACCACGATCGAGGTCATGATGCGCGCTTTGCTCCAGCCGATTGCGGCGAAGATACCGATCTCGCGCGTGCGCTCCTGCGTCGCCATCACCAGGGCGTTGAGCACGTAGATCGCCCCCATGACGATCGCGATGATGGAGATCGCCAGCGATACGGCGTCCAGGATCGCGAAATTCCGATCCTTGTTCAGTACCTCGTTGGCGGTCGAAGCGGTGAGGTTGCCGAGCGTCTCGATGGCGCCCTTGACCCGCTCAAGGTCCACCGCGGCCGCACCACGCTCCACATTGACGTGAATCACGGTGACCTGCTCAGGCCGCGAGCTGATCTTCTGCAGATCGGATAACGGGATCAGGACCAACCCGCGATTGACGATGGCGGTGTAGTTGGCAACGCCGATGACCTTGAACGGCTCGCCAAGGATCTGGATCTCGTCGTCGAGCTTCTTGCCGAGTGAGGTTGCGGCGGCTTCTCCCAACACGGCAACGCCACGCTCTCCGGGCACCGGCACCCGGCCTTCGCGCAACGGAACCTGCTTCCACAGGTAGCTCGTGTCGGACCACCCTTGCGTCAGCACGCTACGCTCATTGGTGCTCGGCGCAAACATGAACAGTTCGCCGGTCGCCCGCGCGACGCCCGGCACGGCAGCAACGCGCGCGATCGTCTGCTCGGGGATGAAGCCGCCGAAGATATCGGAGGCGCCCTTTTGCATCACCACGAGATCATCGCCCATCTCGTCGAGGCCCGCGCGCGTGCTGTCCTTGATGCTGCGCGACAGCGAAATCAGAGCGAGAGCGCTGCCGACGGCGAGCCCGATCCCAAGGATCGACAGTCCGGTCCGGATGGGCCTGCGTCCGAGATTGCGCAGCGCAAGACTGGCAAGATTCATGACGCGGACTCGCAAGCCATCGGCGCAGCGACAATCGCGTTGCGGACATCTTCCACAATGCTTCCGTCCTTGATGCGCACCAGACGCGGGCACCGCGCCGCAAGCGCTTCATTGTGGGTGACGAGCACGATCGTCATCTTGGGATGTTCGCGCAGCTTGAACAGCAGCTCGGCAACGAGCGCCGCATTGGCGCTGTCGAGACTCCCGGTCGGTTCATCGGCCAGCAGCAGCGTCGGTTCGTTGGCGATGGCGCGCGCGATCGCAACGCGTTGCCGCTCGCCGCCCGAAAGGGTGGTGACCCGACTGTGCATGCGAGGCTCCAGCCCGACCCGGTCGAGCAAGATCGAGGCGCGTCCCAGGCGACGCCTCGACGACAGACCGTGACCGAACAGCGCGAGCTCGACGTTCTCCAGCGCCGTCAACGTTGGGATCAGATTGAATTCCTGAAACACGATGCCGATGGAGGCCCGCCGCAGCCGCGCCCACGCCGCCTGTCCACGAACCGGCTGTCCATTCCAAAGCACCGCCCCCGCGCTCGGATAGTCGATCCCGCACAAGAGATTGACCAGACTGCTCTTGCCGCTTCCGCTCGCCCCGACGATTGCAACACAGTCGCCGGCTTCGATTTCGAGATCGACGTTCCTCAGCGCCGCAATCGCGCCGCCGTCATGGATGCGGCTGACCCCGCGCAACGCCACCAGCGGCGCAGCGCCCGAGGACTTTTCGGACTGGGGATCAGGACTGTTCAAGTTCATCGGCGCCGATCTGCCTTCCGTCGGCTTCGCACTGCACCATGAGGTTCCGGTATCGCTTCCATCCGCTCACCTCGTCGAGATCCGCCGCTGAAGAGAATACCGCCACCGAAGATATGAGGATCGCCGCATGCTTCATTTATTCAATTGTATGAAATTTGGGCGGCCGGTTCCGCCTCAAGGTTAACCGTAACATTTGCAGAAACTTTATGTGGACTTTGTCTGACCTGGGTGGAAGTGTGCTTTTGTAGTGTCATCCGCGACTATCGGGATGGACCAAAAGACTTCAAAAACACGGTCCCCGGAAACGCGATTTGTACTCGTACCTGGGGGTGTTGCGTGGACGAACTCGTGGAGATGGCGAACTGGTTTGGATGGAAATCTCCGCACAATCCGGTCGTGGTCGACAGTCTCCCCACTCCGAAATTCACGATCAACGACCGACCGCATATTTCGTTCAGCACCAACAATTATCTCGGGATCGCAACAAGCCCGCGCGTCAAGGCCGCCGCCATTCGCGGCATCGAGAGATACGGCGTCGGCAATAGCGACTCCCGGCTGCTCGGCGGCAATCTCGGGCTCTACAGCGAAGTCGAACGCAAGCTCGCAAACATCAACGGCAAGAGCCACGCGATCCTGTTCGCCACCGGATATCTGGCCAACATCGGCGCACTATCCACGTTGCCGCGGATCAACAACATTGCTCGCGCGTTCGGATTCACGGCGAGCCGGGATTATACCTACGCCTATTTCAGCGACGAATATAACCACATCAGCATCCGCGAAGGCATGCGCCTGTCCGGTGCGCGGCGACACAGCTACCGCCATCTCGACCTCAATCATCTCGAGCATCTGCTGCGCCGCTCGACCGAAACATCCAAGATCATCGTGACCGACGGCGTCTTTAGCCAGGACGGCGACATCGCGCCGATCCCCGATCTGCTGCGTTTGGCGGAGCGGTGGAACGCCATGGTCTACATCGACGATGCCCATGGCGCCGGCGTGCTCGGCGAGCATGGCGGCGGCGTGATCGATCATTTCAAGGTGGACAGCGATCGGCTGATCTGCATGGCCACCTTGAGCAAGGCCTACGGTTCCATCGGCGGATTCATCGTCGCCAATGGATTGATCACCGAAGCCCTGAGGATGTGTTCTGCCGCCTACGGCTTCACCGCAACACTCCCGCCGGATCAGGCGATGGTGATCTCGACGGCGATCGACATCGTTGCCGACGAGCCGGAACGCCGGCGGCGGCTCTGGGACAACCAGCGCTATTTCGTCAAACGCATGGCGGAGCTGGACTACAAGCTCGTGTCGACGGTAACGCCGATCGTCCCGGTCTGGCTCGGTGAGGACGCAAAGACTCAGCAACTCGCTTCCGCGATTCGCAAAGAAGGCATCCATGTCGATGCCATCAGCTTCCCGGCGGTGCCGCTCAAGTCCGGACGTCTCCGGATCCAATTGAACGCCGGACATCGCCACGCGGACATCGATCACCTGGTCGACATCCTGGAGCGGAACCAACACCTGGCCGAGCCCACCCGCCGTTTTGTCGCCGCGAGCGGCAACCGGAAGCACCGCCCGGCAGCCCTTGTCCCATCCTTGACGGCAGCCGCGGCTTCGCAGCCGGCCGAATAAGCCTCGGCCGATGAGCGGAGCGTGCGGAAGGGAACGCGGCGGAATGACGGCAGGGCGTGCCTGTTATGCAGCCGCTCGTCCCTGCGCACGCTAGCCGCAGAATGCCGCCTTGATGATCTCGACCGTGGCGTCCGGCGCGCGTAGTGGCAATGATAATCCAACCTTGGCCGACAAACGCGAGCAACGCGTCGCATTCACCGACGCGCCGGTTAAGCAATAGCCTGACGTCACCGTTGTGTCGGCAAGCGGCCCCCAGCGCCGTTTCATTGTGATGCGACGGTTCGGCGACGATCGCAGGCAGAGCGGACTCTCGCAAAGCCGTCACGCGGGCGTCTTGAATTCACGCCCCGGCGCGCAAGCCGGTTAACCACTCCCCACGCGCGTCGCCGCCGCCCGCGCCGCCGCAGCCGCCCTGGCACGCTTCTGGCGATGGAAAGCTCGCCGTCAAAGCGGCTGTCCCGCATCGGGACGGCGCTTTCGACATGTGCGAGGCGGCGAGGGTGCGCGTGATGTCATGAGTATCATGACGGAACATATGCTCGTCGGTGCGAACCCGGCGCGGTGGTGGGTGACGTTGACGCGCCAGGTGGTGGGCGTCATCGCGGCGATCGCCGACGCGGTCGTCATCGTCGCGATGGCCTTTGCGCTGGGGACGCTTTATCACCTCGTCGTCTACGGCGGCACCGGACCCAGTTTCAGCTTCGTCGAGATCGGGCTTGTCGCGACCAGCATCTTCGTGCTGCCGAGCGCCATTCACGGCCACTACGCGATCGCGAACTATCTCTCCTTCAAGCCGCATGTGCGGCGCGTGTTTACGTTGTGGAACGTGACCTTCCTGTGCCTGCTCACGCTCGGCTTCCTCGCCAAGACGACCGAAGTCTATTCGCGCGGCACCATGATCCTGTTCTATGCCGGCGGCCTGCCCGCGCTCCTACTCGCGCGTTTCGCGCTGGTGCGCGCCATCATTCTCGGCAGCAAGTTCGGCATCGTGTCGGCGCAGCGCGTATGCCTGATCGGGAGCGAAGACGACATCGCGGCCTTCCTGCAACGCTATGAGCCATGGAACTTCGGCCTGCAGACGGTCGCCCTGCTGCCACTCACGCCGGTCCCGCAAGGCGCATCCGCGGCGGCGCGCCGGGCGCTGCTCGACCTCGACCTCAAGCGCGCCGTCGACTCCGCGCGCGAGCAGCGGCCCGATGCGATGTTCATCGTCGCACCCTGGTCGGAAACCGAAACGATCGACCGCTGCGTCGAGGAATTTCTCACCGTTCCGGCCGAAATTCACCTTGGTCCGGAGCGAATTCTCGATCGATTCGACCATGTTCGCATCTCCAAGCTCGGCCCGATGGCGAGCCTGCAGCTCACCCGCGCGCCGCTCTCCTCGTTCGAGGTGCTGCAGAAGCGCCTGTTCGATATCGTGATTTCGGCCGGCGCGCTCGTGGCCTTCGCGCCGCTGTTCGCCGTCGTATTCTTCCTGATCCGGCTCACGAGCCCGGGACCGGTGTTCTTCCTGCAGCGGCGCTATGGCTTCAACCAGCAGCCGTTCCGCATCATCAAGTTCCGCACCATGACTTCATGCGAGGACGGCGACGTGATCGCGCAGGCGCGGCAGCACGATCCGCGCATTACCTGGATCGGACGCTGGCTGCGGCGCACCAACATCGACGAACTGCCGCAGCTCTTCAACGTGCTCAAAGGCGACATGTCGCTGGTCGGCCCGCGCCCGCACGCGCTCTCGCATAATCGCGAATTCGAGCAGAAGATCTCGCTCTATGCGCGCCGCCACAACGTGCGGCCCGGGATCACCGGCTGGGCGCAGGTCAACGGCCTGCGCGGCGAGACAGACACCGACGAGAAGATGCGCCGCCGGGTTGACTACGATCTGCATTATATCGACAACTGGTCGATGTGGCTCGACCTGCGCATCCTGTTCCTCACCGTGTTTTCGCGCGGAGCCTATCGCAACGCGCTGTGACGCCCCCCGATGGCTGAGCCCGGCCGGCCGCGCCTGCGCGTGCTGCTCTCGGAAGGATCGAGCACCTCGGCGCGCGAAGCCATCACGGCGCTCGGCCTTGCCGGTCACACAATCGAGGTCTGCGACCCGGATCGCTTCTGCCTCGCGCGCTTCTCGCGCTTTGTGCACCGACTGCATCGCTGCCCGGGGCTCGCCGCCGACCCGGTAGGGTTCCTCGCCTTCGCGCGCGATCTCGTGACGCGCGAGCGCTTCGACGTGCTGCTGCCGATCCACGAGCAGGGATATCTGTTTGCGAAGGCGCAGCGCGAGCTTGGCGCCCATGCCGGACTCGCGCTGCCGAGCTTCGAGAGCTACGCGGCCGCGCACAGCAAGGTGGGCTTCAGCCGCATCTTGTCGGAACTTGATCTGCCGCAACCCGCGACCACCTTCGTGGCGAGCGCCGAGGACGCGCGCGCGGCCGCGCGCTATCCCGTCGTCCTAAAGAGCGCGCTCGGGACCGCAAGCCGCAGCACCTTCATCGTGCATGACGCGAGCGAGATGGAGCAAGCGCTCGCCGATCTCGATGCACGCGGCGCCTTCGCCGATACCGTGTTGATGCAGCAGTTCGTGGACGGGCCGGTCGAGCACGCGCAGGCGGTGTTTGCCCGTGGCCAGCTCATCGCCATGCACGCCTATCGGCAGACCGCGCGCGGCGCCGGCGGCGGACCTGCCGCGAAGGAGAGCGTCCATCGCCCAGCCGTGCACACGCATCTCGCCCGCATCGGCGAGCATTTTGCCTGGCACGGCGCACTCTCGGTCGACTACATCCTGACGGACATGCCACGCTACATCGACTGCAATCCGCGGCTGGTGGAGCCGATGAGCGCACACCTCGCCGGCGTCGACCTCACGGGGGCGCTGCTGCGCGTCTCGCTCGGCGAGACACCGCGACCTCTACCCGAGACCCGCGAAGGCGTGCGTACGCACCTCGCGATGCAGGCCCTGCTCGGATGCGCGCTTGCCGGCGGATCGCGCCGCGACGTGCTGCGCGAGTGCGCCCAGTTGCTCACGCGTCGCGGTCTCTATGCAGGCAGCCTCGAGGAACTGACGCCAGTGCATGCTGATTGGCCGAGCGCCCTGCCCGCCTCGGCGGTTGCGCTGGCCTTGCTCGCCGATCCCGCATCCGCCCGCCGGATGGCCGAGCGAGGCTGGGGTGCTCACCTGCTCACGCCGGAGAGCATGCGCATCATCCGCGATCTCAGCCCAAGCGGCCAGGCGTGACGATCACTTCTTCAACACTCTCACCGGGCTCCCGGCGATCCACGCTTTGATGTCTTCCACCATCTGCGTGTAGTAGATCTTGTAGCCCTCCTGGCTGACATAGCCGAGGTGCGGGGTCAGCACGACGTTTTCGAGCCGGCGCAGCGGATGGCTGACCGGCAGCGGCTCGACGTCGAACGTATCGAGTCCCGCACCCGCGAATTTTCGCTGGCCTAACGCCGAGAGAAGCGCCGCTTCCTCGATGATCGGTCCACGCGACGTGTTGATCAGGAACGCGGTCGGCTTCATCAGGGCAAGATCGGTCGCCGTGACGAGCCCACGCGAACGCGGGCTGAGCACGAGGTGAATGCTGAGGAAGTCCGACTGGCGGAACAGGTCTTCCTTTGAGACCAGCGTCGCACCGCCTTCCTTGGCTTTCTCCGCGGTGAGGTTCTGGCTCCAGGCTATCAGCTTCATGCCGATCGCCTTGCCGATCGCGCCGACCTTGTTGCCGAGCTTGCCGAAACCGAGAAGCCCTAGCGTCTTGCCGCCAAGCTCGATGCCGAGCGTCGACTGCCACGGGATGCCCTGCTTCAAGCGCGCGTTCTCGTAGCCGACCTTGCGCGCGAGCTCGAGCATAATGCCGATCGCAAGCTCGGCAGTCGGCTGGCCGGCGGCTTCGGTGCCGCACACTGTGATGCCGCGCGAGGCTGCGTATTCGAGATCGATCGAGGCGTTGCGTGCTCCGCTGGTGATGAGCAGCTTCAGGTCCGGCAGTTGCTCCAGCGTGGCTTTCTGGAACGGCGTGCGCTCGCGCATCATGCAGATGATTGAGAACCCCTTGAGCGCCTTGACCGCCGCTTTCTGGTCGGCGAACGGCTCGGTGAAAACCTTGATCTCCACGTCGGGGATCGACCAGTCGGCAAGCTTGGTCGCGACGTTCTGGTAGTCGTCGAGTATCGCGCAGCTTTGTGTCATCGGGGTCTCGCGTTTACGGGGAAACGAACCGGCGCGTCACGCGCCTTTCTTGCGGATGCGGAAGACGAACAGGCCGAGCTGGTTGGCTTGATCCTCCAGGACGTCGCCGGTCTGGTTGATCAGGTTCGGGATGTCGATCGTGGCGAGCGGATCGGTGCACTCGACCACGAGCCGGTCGCCGGCCGCAAGCCGGGTCAGCGCCTTTCTGGTCTTCAGCGCAGGCAGCGGGCAGCGCAGCCCTCGCAGGTCGAGCGTGGTGTCGGACATCGGCGCAATGGAAGCCCGCGCGTGCGCGCCGTCAAGACCGCGCGACTTGACCTTGGCGCTGCCGGGCGCACATAGGGGCCATGAAGGGCGAACCCACACAACGGCTGTCGCGACTTACGCCGATCGCGGACGTGCTCGCGCGCGTCGCCACGCTGGCGCGGCCGGTGGCCGTGCGAGAGGCCGCGGTCGCGGATGCGGAAGGGCGCGTCCTCGCCGCCGATGTTCGCGTGACAGCCCCGTGGCCCGCCGGCGCGATCGCTCTGCGCGACGGCTGGGCGGTACGCGCCGAGACAGTCGCCGGTGCAGGGTCTTACGCACCGACCCTACTCGCACCGGCCCCCGCATGGGTCGATGCCGGCGCCGGCATGCCGGTCGCGACCGACGCCGTATTGCCGGCCGATGCTGTCACGATCAACGCGCAGGGCGCCGAGGCACATGCATCTGCGACAGCGGGAGACGGCGTGCTCGCCGCCGGCGCCGACGCTGCGCCCGATACGCCGCTGCGCCGCGCGAGTGAACGCCTGCGTGCGGTCGATGTGGCGGCGCTGCAAGCCGCCGGCATCAAGCGCGTCACGATCCGCGAACCGCGCGTGCGCGTTGTCGCGATGCCGGGTTGCGACGCGGTCGCGCTGGCAATTTCACGCGGCGTCGCGGCGCATGGCGCCAATGTGATCTTCGTGCGTGCGCTCGAACGCGCGCTCGCCGACGAACACACCGATCTCGTCATCACGATCGGCGGCACCGGCGAAGGGCACAACGACGGAAGCGTCGCCCTGCTGGCGCGCATGGGCGAGGTCCACGTCCATGGCTTCGGGATCGCGCCCGGCGAAACCGCGGCGCTCGGCGTCGCGAAGGGCCATCCGGTCCTGATGCTGCCGGACCGGCTCGACGCCGCGCTCGCGGCGTTCCTGATCGTCGGCCGCCCGTTGCTATGGCTTCTCAGCGGCTCGACCGACGCGGACACCGGCGTCCGGCTCCCGCTCGCCCGCAAGATCGTCTCGACCGTTGGCCTTGCCGAAGTGATTCCGGTCCGGCGGGCGGGCGACGGCGTCGAGCCGCTCGCCTCGGGCCACTGGCCGCTACAGGCGCTCACGCGCGCCGACGGCTGGGTGCTGGTGCCGCCGGAGAGCGAAGGCTTCGCGGCCGGCGCGCTCGTCGAGATGCGGACCTTTCCATGAACGACGCGCTCAAGGCCCCCGACGCAGGCGCGGCGTTGCTCGACGCGGTCCGCGCCGCCGCGCGCCAGGAGCAGTTCCTCGACGTGATCGCGGCCGACGCGGCAAAGGCGCGCTTCGAGCGCCATCTCGATCTCAGCCCCCTCCCCGCCGAGACGGTCGCGCTTGATGCCACGCTCGGCCGCGTCCTCGCCGCCGACGTCGCGGCACCGACCGACGTGCCGCCGTTCGATCGTTCCAACGTGGACGGTTTCGCGCTGCGCGCCGCCGACACGGCCGGCGCGACGGAGGCAACGCCGCGCCGTCTCGCGCTCAATGCCCAGGTGCTCGTCTGCGGACGCGCGCCACGGATCGCCGTCGCGCCCGGCACCGCAACCACGATCGCGACCGGAGGCGTGGTGCCGCGCGGCGCCGACGCCGTGATGATGATCGAGCACACTGAATTGATCGAGGCGCGCGAAGGCCCGGCGATCGACCTGCGGCGCGCGGTCGCGCCGGGGCAGTTCATAGCATACGCCGGCTCCGACATCGCCCGCGGCGAGACGCTGCTGCGCCGGGGTGTGCGCCTCTCCTCGCGCGAAATCGGGATGCTGGCGGCTTGTGGCTTTGCCGAAGTCTCAGTCGTGCGCCGCCCGCGCGTCGCCGTGCTGTCGACCGGCGATGAGCTCGTTACGCCCGGCAATCCGCTCCGACCGGGCGCGGTCTATGACAGCAACGGCGCGATCCTCGCTGCCGCGGTCACGGAACAGGGCGGCGAACCGGCCGTCTATGGCGCCTTTCCCGACGATGAAGCCGCGCTCGCCGCGGTGCTGCGCCGCGCACTCACCGAATGCGATATGGTGGTGCTCTCCGGCGGCACCTCGAAGGGCGCGGGCGACCTTTCCTATCGCGTCGTTTCGCAGCATGGCGAGCCGGGCGTCATCGTGCACGGCGTCGCGCTGAAGCCCGGAAAGCCACTCTGCCTCGCGGTCGCCGAGGGAAAGCCGATCGCCGTGCTGCCCGGCTTCCCGACCTCGGCGATCTTCACCTTCCATGCCTTCATCGCGCCGGTCATCCGCGCCAAGGCAGGCCTGCCGACGGAAGCGGCCGTGACGGTCGAGGCGACCGTACCGATGCGCATTCCCTCCGAGCTCGGGCGCAAGGAGTTCGTGCTGGTCGCGCTCGCCCAGGGCGCGGACGGGCCGATCGCATTCCCGATCCCGAAAGGCTCCGGCTCGGTCACGACCTTCTCGCAGGCCGACGGCTTCCTCGAAGTCGACGCGCTCGCGAGCGCGGTCGATGCCGGAACGCGCACGAGCGTGACGCTCATCGGCCAATCTCACGCACCTGATCTCGTCATTGCCGGCAGCCATTGCGTCGCGCTCGACGTGGTGCTGGGCGCCCTCTCCGATCAGGGCGTCGCGGCGCGCTCGATCGCGATCGGCAGTCTCGGCGGCGTGGCGGCGGTGCGGCGCGGCGAGTGCGACTTCGCGCCCATTCATCTCATGGACCCCGCAACCGGCATCTATAATGAGCAATATGCCGGCGACGGCCTGATGCTGGTGCGCGGCTGGCAGCGCATGCAGGGCATCGTGTACCGCTCAGGCGATGCACGCTTCGAGGGCCGCACCGCGCAGGACGCCCTCAAGGCGGCGCTCGCTGATCCCGCCTGCCTCATGGTCAACCGCAACGCGGGCGCCGGCACGCGCGTGCTGATCGATCAACTGCTCGGCAAGGCGCGCCCGGCCGGCTACGGCAACCAGCCGCGCTCGCACAACGCGGTCGCGGCTGCGGTCGCGCAGGGTCGCGCCGACTGTGGCGTGGCGATCGCCTCGGTCGCCGCGATGTATGGTTTGGGATTCCTGCCGCTGGCGCCGGAAAACTACGATTTTCTGCTGGTCGAGAGCCGCCGCGCGCGGCCGGCGGTGGCGGCGTTCCTCAAGGCGCTGGCCGATCCCGCCGTACGACGACAAATCACCGCGCTCGGCATGGTGCCGGCGTGAGCCTAAGATAGCACCATGAAGGTGATCGGCATCGCGGGCTGGAGCGGAGCGGGCAAGACCACACTCCTCACGCGCGTCATTCCGCTCCTCACGACGCGCGGCATGCGCGTATCGACCATCAAGCATGCGCATCATGATTTCGACGTCGATCAGCCGGGCAAGGATTCGCACACCCATCGGACGGCGGGCGCGACGGAAGTGCTGGTGTCGTCGGCCAATCGCTGGGCGCTGATGCACGAGATGCGCGGCGAGAGCGAGATGGCGCTCGATGCATTGCTGGCGAAGCTCTCGCAGGTCGACCTCGTGCTGGTCGAAGGCTTCAAGACACAGGGCCATCCGAAGCTCGAAGTCTACCGCGCGGCGGTGGGCAAACCGCTGCTGCATCCCGAGGACGCGAATATCGTGGCGATCGCGAGCAACGGGCCGGTCGAGGCCAGCGTACCGGTCGTCTCGCTCGACGACGTCGAGGCGGTCGCGGACATTCTCGTCGAGAAGGCGGCGCCGCTCGATACCGTCATCGCCCGCGTGCGGAGCGCCTAGATGGCGCAACTCACCGATGATTGCTTCGCGTTCGGCGGGCCGCTGCTCGCGATCGACGATGTCGAGCGGCTGATCGCCGAGCGCGTGACCCCGGTCGCTGAAACCGAAGACGCCGCGCTCGCCGACGCCGACGGGCGCGTCCTCGCGGCCGATCTGGTCGCGCCGGTCGACCTGCCGCCGTTCGATAATTCTGCCGTCGATGGCTTCGCGGTGCGCCATGCCGATCTGGGCAAGGGCGAAACGAGGCTCGCGGTCGTCGACCGCCTCACCGCCGGGAGCGCCTCGTCGCGCTCGGTCGCATCGGGTGAAGTGATCTGCATCTTCACCGGCGCGCCGATGCCGCACGGCGCCGACACGGTATTCATGCAGGAGGACGTGCGCGTCGAAGGGCCGGCGGTGATCGTGCCGCCCGGATTGAAGCGCGGCGCCAATCGCCGCCTTGCGGGCGAAGACGTCAAGCGCGGCTCGATCGCGCTGCCCGCCGGGCGAAGGCTGCAGCCGCAGGATCTGGGCATGGCGGCAGCGCTCGGGCTGCGGACCTTGGCCGTTCGGCGGCGCGTGCGCGTCGCGATCTTTTCCACCGGCGACGAAATCGTGGAGCCCGGCGCTCCGCTACCGGCGGCCGGCCTCTATGACGCCAATCGCCGCCTTCTCGCCACGATGTTGTCGCGCCTCGGCGCACAGGTGACCGATCTCGGCATCCTGCGCGACGATGCCGGCGCGCTCGCGGCGAGGCTCGCCGATGCGGCGCGCGGGCATGATCTGGTGCTGACCTCGGGCGGCGTCTCGACCGGGGAAGCCGACTACGTGCGCGCCGCGGTCGAAGCCGCCGGCAAGCTCGTGTTCTGGCGTATCGCCATAAAGCCCGGCCGCCCGGTCGCAATGGGCGTGATCCGCGGCACGGCGTTCGTCGGGCTGCCGGGCAACCCGGTCGCCGTGTTCGTCACCTTCGCGCGCGTGGTTCGTCCGCTGCTGCTTCGCCTCGCAGGCGCAAGCCCTGAGCCGCTGATCGCGTTCCCCGTCACCTCGGGCTTCGCGTATCGGAAGAAGAAAGGCCGGCGCGAATATGTACGTGTGTCGCTTACGCGCCGCGACGATGGCAGTTATGTCGCGACCAAGCATCCGCAGGACGGCGCCGGCGTCATCTCGTCGCTCACCGCGACCGACGGTCTGGCGGAACTTGCCGACGACGTGACCGAAATCGCGCCGGGGGCTACGATCGGATTTCTGCCTTATGCATTGCTGGTGGGCTGATCCCTCCCCGCGCAGCGGGGAGGGTGGCGAGCGCAGCGAGCCGGGTGGGGGTTTGCGGCAAAGAAAAACCCCACCCCGTCGCCTTCGGCGCCGACCCTCCCCTTTCAGGAGAGGGATAAAGCAAGTCGCGTGGCCTTCTCGACATCCTCCGGCGTGTTCACGTTGAAGAACGGATCGACCGGTTCGGTTGGCCAGTCGGCGAGCGCGACCCCGTGGCGCGCGGTCCAGACTTCGATCTTGCGCAGACCTTCATCGACGATCGCGTGGCGCAGGTCATCTCGCAGCGCGACCGGCCACAGGCCGACCACGGGATGGCGCCAGTCGCCCGAATGCGCACAGGCGAGCGGCTTCTCTTCCGCCTTACGCGCTTCATGCAGGCGCACCACGAGATCGCGCGGCAGGAACGGACAATCGCCCGGCATGCTCGCGACCCATTCGAGGTCCGGTTTGTTGGCCGCGACCCAATCGAGCCCCGCCAGAATGCCCGCGAGCGGCCCTGCGAAATCCGGCACGCTGTCGGCGACGACCGGCAGTCCGAACGGCGCAAACCGCGCCGGCTCGCCATTCGCGTTGAGCACGACGCCTGAGACTTGCGGTGTTAGCCTCGCCAAGGCGCGCGCCAAAATCGTCTCGTTGCCGATACGGATCAGCGCCTTGTCGCCGCCGCCCATGCGGCGCGCGAGCCCGCCCGCGAGCACAAGGCCGAACGTCCTAGTCCTCATTCACCGCCGCCTTGCGCCGGTGCTTGCCGCTCTCCTCCGCGACGGTCGCGAGGTCCTGGTCGAACACGATGCGGTCCTCGCCGGCGAGTGCGACGAAACGTTTTCCCCGTGCGCGGCCGATCAGGGTGAGGCCTGCCTTGCGGGCAAGCTCGACGCCCCAGGCGGTGAAGCCCGAGCGCGAGACCAGGATCGGAATGCCCATGCGCACGGTCTTGATCACCATCTCGGAGGTCAGCCGGCCCGTGGTATAGAAGATCTTGTCGTGCGCCGGCACGCGATTCTGGAACATCCAGCCGGCGATCTTGTCGACCGCGTTGTGGCGCCCGACGTCCTCCATATAGACCAGCGGCCGGTCTTCGTGCGCGAGCACGCAGCCATGGATCGCGCCGGCTTCGAGATAGAGCGACGGCGTGGTGTTGATGGCGTGAGTCAGCGCGTAGAGCCACGATGTGCGCAGGATCGCGGGCGGCAGTGCGGCGGTCTCGATCACCTCCATCAGGTCGCCGAACACGGTGCCCTGGGCGCAGCCCGAGGTCTGCACGCGCTTCTTCATCTTCTCCTCGTAGTCGGTCTGCCGTTCCGTGCGCACGACCGCGACCGCGAGGTCTTCGTCATAGTCGACGCCGGTGACGACATCGTCCGGCTGCAGCATGTTCTGATTGAGCAGGTAGCCGATCGCCAGATAGTCGGGGTAATCGCCGATCGTCATCGCGGTGACGATCTCCTGGGTGTTGAGATAGATCGTCAGCGCGCGCTCGACCGTGACCGACGTCGTCACCGCCGCGCCGGACTGATCGACGCCCGACACGCGCTCCGTCAGACGCGGGTCGGAGGGATCGGGGCGGATCAGGTAGTCGTCGGTTCCGGCGGGCACGACGGAAATTTTGCTGGGCTGATTTGGCATCCGATCGCCCTCAGGTCTTGATCGTGTTTGAGCGAAGCCACGCGGCAAGCTGTTCTTCTGTCAAATCACCGGCTCCAAGATTGAGCCACGTTTGAAGCCTTGTGCCTTCGTCTGCCGCAATGTCCAAGCCATTCAATCTCAGGAACACTCGAGTCGAGACGTAGGACGTGCGTTTGTTTCCATCGATGAACGGGTGATTTCGCGCGATGCCGAATGCATAGGCGGACGCCAGTGCCGGAATATCAGGCTCGCCATAAACCGCGAGATTCTGTGGACGCGCCAAGACTGATTCAAGAAGATCGATGTCACGGATACCTTGAGGGCCGCCGTGCTCCGCAATCTGCTGTTCGTGAATTGCAAGCACGACGGACCGCGCTACCCATTTGGTCACAGCTTCGCCAAGGCACGCAAAATATCGCGGTCGCGCTTCATGATGTCGCGCGCGACCTTCATCTGTTCCTCGAACTCTGGATCGTATGGGGTCACTCGGAACCCGTCTGGGGCTTCGGTTAAATACAGCGTGTCACCCTCGGTGACGTTGAGGGCCGCTAAAGTCTCCTGAGGAATGAGCGCGCCGATCGAATTGCCGATCTTTCGAAGCTTCAAAGCGACCATGGGCTATCTCCTGTCATAACTTAAGTTATAACAGCGATAACCGGCCTTATCAAGATCAGAAAGCGCGTTTGAGGGATCAAGCCGACGCGTTGGCCATGCCGCCGAGATCGGGGCCGGAGACGACGGCGGCATGCTTGGCGTGCCACTTCGGGCCCGGCCCGCGCATGTAATGCCGCTCGGGATGATAGCTGTCGAACAGTTGGCTGGTCACGGTGAGCCAGAGGTCAGCGACGGCTTTGCCGAGGCTCGGTGCTCTTTTGCTCTTTCCCATGACACATTCCCGTTCTCGAGGCGGGTACCGTTGATCGGTCCACTTATGGGTCGCGACGCAGAGCCGCCTGGTTCAGTCCATGGTGCGGGCGAATTCGTTAAAATTTGTTATGATTTCGCCAGCGATATCCGCGTAGTTCGTCCCAACCTTTCCAGACTCTTACCCGCCGCTCAGACACTGACGCGTCCGTGCAGAGCTACGCCGTGATGGCCGTCACGTTTTGTCGGAGAGATCGCGCTCGCGCTGATGTGACCCGCGCGTGATGACCCGCGATACATGATTGTCTGCACCGCAATACAGCGTATCGGCGAGCGGCTTGCAGCGGCGCGGGCGGACGCGGCGCCTTACTCGACCCTGGCGCCCGACTCCTTGACGACCTTGCCCCACTTCTCGATCTGCGCCTTGAGGTGCTCGGCGAACCGCTCCGCCGTGCCCCCGACGGGATCGACGCCCTGGTCGGCGAACCTCTGCTTCACATCCGGCATCGTGAGGATCTTGTTGAGCTCGGCGTTGAGCTTGGCGAGCACGGCGGGCGGCGTCGCGGCGGGCGCCACGAGTCCGAACCAGACGCCGACCTCGTAGCCGGGCACGCCTGCCTCCGCGACTGTGGGGACATCCGGAACCATCGGGGAGCGTTGCGCGCTGGTGATCGCAAGTGCACGCAGCGTGCCGGCCTTCACCTGCGTGATGACGTTCGGAACATTGTCGAAGGCAACCTGCACGTGCCCGCCCAGCAGGTCGGTCACCATCGGGGCGCTCCCCTTGTAAGGCACGTGGATCATGTCGGTGCCGGTCATCGTGCGGAACAGCTCCATCGAGAGATGGTTCGAGGAGCCGCTGCCCGTCGAGCCATAGCTCATCTTGCCCGGCGCGGCTTTGGCGGCGGCGATCAGCTCCTTCACGGAGTGGACCGGCAGATCGTTGTTGACCACCAGCAGGTTCGGCGTCGTGCCGGCGAGGATCAGCGGCGCGAAGTCCTTCAGCGCGTCGTAAGGCAGCTTCGCATAGAGGGTCGGGTTCACCGCGAACGGAAACGCGACGACGAGCAGCGTGTAGCCGTCGGGCGCGGCCTTCGCGACATTGTCCGTGCCGATCAGCGTGCCGCCGCCGGCCCGGTTTTCGACGACCACCGAAACACCCCAGGCTTCGCTGAATTTCTGCGCCACGATGCGGCCGAGCGTGTCGTTGAAGCCGCCGGGCGTGTAGGGCACGACGATGCGGATGGCCCGGTCGGGATATTCGGCGCGGGCGGGCGATACCGTCATCACACAGGCCGTGAGCAGCAGACCAAGACTGCGTAATACCCGCATTAATTCAGACATATCCCGGACCCTCGATCGCCGGATGGGCCGCCAGGAAATCCTCGTTCATCTCCACACCGATGCCCGGCGCCTCGAGCGGACGCACATTGCCGTCCCGGTCGACCGCGTAGGGCGAGCTGGTGAGCTCGTCGCGGAACAGGTTGTTCTTCGACACGTCACCCTCGAAATATCCACCATTGTCGATCGCCGCGAGCACGTGGATCGTCGCGGCCATGTTCAGCCCGGTCATGCAGGTGTGCGGATTGATGGGTAGCTTGTAGGCCGACGCCATCGCGGCGATGCGCAGAAGCTCTGTGATGCCGCCGGTCTTGGAGAGGTCCGGCTGCAGGATGGTGATCGCGCCGTCCTCGATCACGCGGTTGAACTCGAAGCGGGTGAAATGATTCTCGCCGGAGGCGAGCGGCACCTGCCCGAAGCTCGTTGCCAATTGATAACTGCGGTAGTCGTGCGGCGGAAACGGTTCCTCCAACCAGCCGACATTATGCGCGTCCATGCCCGGCATCACGGCGCGGGCGTCCTTCACCGTATAGGCCGTGTTGGCGTCGACCAGGATGTCGATGCCGTCACCGACCGCCGTGCGCACCGCCGCGATGCGGGCGAGGTCGCGCGCGGGCGTGTCGCCGACCCTAAGCTTCACAGCCTTGTAGCCGGCATCGAGCAGCGGCCGCACTTCGTCGACCAGTGCTGATGGTTCCTGATAGCCGAGCGAGACGCCGCCCGCATAGGCCGGGATCGGTTTCTGCGCCCCACCGAGCAACTTGTAGAGCGGCCAGCCGACCGCCTTGCCGCGGATGTCCCACAGCGCCATGTCGATGCCGCTCATCGCCATCGCGCAGGCCGCCCCCATGCCGTGGCTCGCGAGCTGGCGCGAATAAATCCGGTTCCAGCAGCCGACCACGTCGGCGGCGTTCATGCCGAGGATGAGCTGGCACAGCGTCGTGTTGACGAGCTGCGCGATCGCGGTGTGGGCGCGGCCGTGATGCGACTCGCCATAGCCGGTAAGCCCGCCCTCGGTGGTAACCTTCACCACGACGGCGTCGCGTTTGACGGCACGGCCGATGCCGAGCGTTACGCTTTGACCGGGAGGGATCGGGTAGGACGTGGGGAAGGCCTTCACGTCCCGAATACGCAAATCCTTGTCCGTGGAGCTCGGATCTTGGGCCGGCATCGGTCCTCCCGCTGGCGTCTTGAGCTTTCGTTATCGGATTTATCGCATTGCGTCGCCGGGGCCAATCGCCAGCACCGCTTGCTCTTGGGGCCCGCCGTCGTTACATCAGCGCCGAATTCCCCGACATTCAGCGAGGCAGGGTCTTGGCCCGTCAGTTCGTCTATCACATGCAGGGTCTCACCAAGGCCTATCCGACCCGCAAGGTGTTGGAGAACATCAACCTGTCGTTCTACCCGGACGCCAAGATCGGCGTGCTNNGGCAAGTCGACGCTGCTGCGCATCATGGCCGGCATCGACAAGGAGTTTGTCGGCGAGGGTTGGGTCGCCGAAGGCGCGCGCGTCGGCTATCTGGAGCAGGAGCCGAAGCTCGACGAGACGAAAAGCGTGCGCGAGAACGTGATGGAGGGCGTCGCCGCCAAGAAGGCGCTGGTCGAGCGCTACAACGAAATCGCCGCCAACTACACCGACGAAACCGCCGACGAGATGTCGAAGCTGCAGGACGAGATCGACGCCAAGAACCTGTGGGATCTTGATAGCCAGGTCGATCTTGCGATGGACGCGTTGCGCTGTCCGCCCGACGATGCCGATGTGACCAAGCTCTCGGGCGGCGAACGGCGTCGCGTCGCGCTGTGCAAATTGCTGCTGGAGCAGCCGGAGCTTTTGCTGCTCGATGAGCCGACCAACCATCTCGACGCCGAGAGCGTCGCCTGGCTCGAAGGGCACCTGCGCAATTATCCCGGCGCGATCCTGATCGTCACCCATGACCGCTACTTCCTCGACAACGTGACGAGCTGGATCCTCGAGCTCGATCGCGGCAAGGGTATTCCCTACGAGGGCAATTATTCGTCCTGGCTTGTGCAGAAGCAGAAGCGCCTCGCGCAGGAAGGCCGCGAAGACGAGGCGCGCCAGCGCACGCTCTCGCGCGAGTCGGAATGGATCGCGTCTTCGCCCAAGGCCCGGCAGGCAAAATCCAAGGCGCGCTATCAGCGCTATGACGAGCTGCTCAAGAAGGCGGGCGAGAAGCAGACGACCACCGCGCAGATCGTCATCCCGGTCGCCGAGCGGTTAGGACAGAATGTCGTCGACTTCGAAGGACTGAAGAAAGGCTTTGGCGACAACCTGCTGATCGACGGTTTGACCTTCAAGCTGCCGCCCGGCGGCATCGTCGGCGTCATCGGTCCGAACGGCGCCGGCAAGACCACGCTGTTCCGCATGATCACGGGCGAGGACAAGCCCGATGAAGGGACCATCACGGTCGGCGAGTCCGTGCACCTCGGCTACGTGAACCAGAGCCGCGACGCGCTCGATGGCTCCAAGAACGTTTGGGAGGAAATCTCCGGCGGCCAAGACCAGCTCATGCTGGGCAAGCGCGAGGTCAATTCGCGCGGCTACTGCTCGGCCTTCAACTTCAAGGGCGCTGACCAGCAGAAGAAGGTCGGCGCGCTCTCGGGGGGCGAGCGTAACCGCGTGCATCTCGCCAAGATGCTGAAGTCGGGCGCCAATGTGCTGCTGCTCGACGAGCCGACCAACGATCTCGATGTCGACACGTTGCGCGCGCTGGAAGAGGCGCTCGAAGATTTCGCCGGCTGCGCCGTGATCATCAGCCACGACCGCTGGTTCCTGGATCGCATCGCGACCCACATGCTTGCCTTCGAGGGCGAGAGCCACGTCGAATGGTTCGAGGGCAACTTCCAGGACTACGAGGCCGACAAGATGCGCCGGCTCGGGACGGACTCAACCATCCCGCATCGCATCAAGTACAAGAAATTCGCACGTTAGACCTGCGCGGCGCGCTCTCGAACACGTCGCGCGAACGGACTAAGCTCTCCATTCGAAACAAGAACACGAAGGGAGGCTCTCCATGAAGCTCTGGCTCGCCGCCACGCTTGTCGCGCTCACATCATCCGTTATGGCGCAGCCCATCACGCAGACCGGCGAGCCGATCCCCTCGATCCCCTACGAGTCGGTGCCGAACCTGCTGAAGCTTCCGCCCGACATGTATCTCGGCGAGGCGGCCGGCGTCGCCGTCAACTCCAAGGGCCACATCTTCGTGTTCTCGCGCGGCGGGTCGAGCCCCGGGCCGGCCTATGGCAACACGGCCGCGCAGATTCTCGAATTCGGCCCGGACGGCACCTTCATCCGCGAGATCGGCAAGAACCTCTACGCGTGGTCCTTCGCGCACACGGTACGCATCGACAAGGACGACAACATCTGGGCGACCGACAAGGGCTCGGACATGATCATCAAGTTCGACCCGGAGGGCCGGGTCCTGATGGTGTTCGGACGCAAGCAGGAAGCCTCCGACGAGCCGACGCCGTGGGACCGCAAGAAGGTCTATCCGCACGAGAACGGCCGCTTCCGTCAGCCGACGGACGTGACCTGGGACCCGGCGGGCAACATCTACATCAGCGACGGCTACGTGAACGCGCGCGTCGCCAAGCTCGACAAAGACGGCAACTGGATCAAGTCGTGGGGCGAGAAAGGCAAGGGCCCGGGCCAGTTCGATCTCGTGCACTCGATCGCCGCGGACGCGCAAGGAAACATCTACGTCGCCGATCGCAACAACCGCCGCATCCAGGTGTTCGACGGCGAAGGTACGCTCAAGCGCGAGATCAAGATCGACGTGCCATTCGATCAGAATGCCCGCACCGCGATCGGCAACAAGCCCGACCTCACCACCTATCTGCAGACCGGTGGAAGCATGACGCCCGGCGCCCCATGGGCGCTCTGCATCACACCGCCGCCGAACCAGGTCCTGTATAGTTCCGATTCATATCCCGGCCGCATTTACAAGCTCAGCCTCGATGGCAAAGTGCTTGGCGTGCTCGGTGAGTCGGGCAAGCAACTCAAACAGTTCGGCTGGATCCACGAATTGGCATGTCCGTCGGAGAACGAAATCTATACCGCCGAGATCCTGAACTGGCGGGTGCAGAAATTGATCCTGCATCCCGAGCAGCAGAAGGCGCAGGCGAAATAGCAGCGAGGCGTCGTGGCTTGCGCGGCATCGTGCGCGCGTGTCTGGCACTTGCTTGCGCGACCGCCATCGCTTGCTCCGGCCTGACGCTTGCGCCGGCACACGCAGACGCGTTCGGCGCGTGGCTTGAATCCGTGTGGCCGGAAGCACGCGCGCTTGGCGTCTCGCGCGCGACCTTCGAGGCCGCGACGCGCGGCCTCGAGCCCGACCGCTCGCTGCCCGATCTCGACATCCCGGGCCGACCGATCACCGGCGCCGCTCAGGCCGAGTTCGTGCAGACGCCGGCCGAGTACTTGAAGGAGTCCTCGTTCGACCGGCTTGCCGCGCTGGGGCGCAAGCTCGCCGAGCAGCATCGCGCAACACTTGTGCGGATCGAACAGCAGTACGGCGTTCCCGCCGGCATCGTGCTCGCGATCTGGGGCCGCGAGACCGGCTTCGGCGCATCGAAAGGCTCCTACAGCGCGATCCGCGTGCTCGCCAGCCAAGCCTATCTGGGCCGCCGGAAAGACTTCTTCCGCAACGAGTTCCTGCTGGCGCTGAAGATCCTGCAGGAGGGCCACGTCACGCTCGCCGACATGCGCTCGTCCTGGGCCGGCGCCATGGGGCACGCGCAGATGCTTCCCTCCGGCTTCAACAAATATGCGGTCGATTTCGACGGCGACGGCCGTCGCGACATCTGGAACTCGGTCCCGGACGCGCTCGCCTCGCTCGCCCATCAGCTTGCCGAGGAGGGCTGGCAGCGCGGCAAGCGCTGGTCCTACGAGGTGCGGGTGCCGAAGGCGGTCGACTGCACCATCGCCGAGCCCTCGGTCACCTTGCCGCTATCCGAATGGTTGCGGCGCGGATACGTGCTCGCCTCCGGCCGCAAGCTCAACGCCGCCGAGGCGGCCGACGATGCCTCGCTGCTGATGCCGGCAGGACTCTTCGGACCGGCCTTCCTGACACCGAAGAACTACTTCGTGCTCAAGGCCTATAATTATTCGGATCTCTACGTGCTGTTCGTCGGCCACCTGAGCGACCGCATCACGGACCCGCGCCCGTTCGAGCAGCCCTGGGGCGCGGTCACCCAGCTCAAGAGCACGCAGCTCGAGGCGATGCAGCGCCGGCTCACCGAGCTCGGCATCTATCGCGACAAGATCGACGGCAAGGCAGGGATGCTGACACGCTCGGCGCTCGGCGCGTATCAGAAGGCGAACGGCCTGACGCTCGATTGCTGGCCCACGACGGCCGTGCTCGACCACATGCTTGCGCGCCGCAAATAAAAAACCCGGCGCCGCATGCGCCGGGTTTTTCTGTCTTTACGCGTCCGCCGAAGCGAACGGTGACCCGATCAACCTTCCGGGCAGAAGAAGCGCGGCCGGCTGAAGCGGACGTTGCCGTACTGATCGACGAACTGGCGGCGCGCCCAATAACCACCGGGACAGTCGACCGGTCCCGCGTAGCGGTACACCGGATAGGGGTCCCAACCAGGCTCCACGACGTACTGCTGGCCATAGCGTTGGGCGATAATCGAACCGATAACGATGCCGCCGAGAATGCCGAGGCCGATTCCCGGACCCCAGCGCCGGAACTGGGCGTTGGCATCGGTGGACGTAGCCACGGTCGCTGCAGCAATCATCGCGACCGCGGTGAGCGCGGCGAGGATCTTCTTCATCACGTCATCTCCAACGTAGCGTTCGGCCGTGCGCCGATTCGCAGTGTCCTGATAAACCATCCGCAAGGGCGCGGGCCATCAATAGACCTTGGCAATTTGGCCGAAATTTGAAACCGCACTGCGGGATAAATGAACGGATAGACAGTTAGCGCCGAAAAACGGGCGTTTCGGTGCCTCGACCTGTTGTGGCGAAACGGCGGTAGGGCGGCTCTTTTACTTCGCCGTCCAAGCCTTGAAGTCGGCGTCCGAAACCTCCGGCAGCTTCTTCAGGAATGCCACCAGCGACCAGATCTCGCCATCCTCCATGCCGGTCGCGCCGAAGCTCGGCATGCCGGTCATGTTGATGCCGTTCTTGACCACCCAGAACAGATGGCGCGGCTCCCGGTTGGGAACGACCTCCTTCAGATCGGGCGGGTCGGGGCGCAGGCCTTCGGAGAATTTCTGCCATTCGACGCCCGGTCCGCCGTGGCAATTGGTGCAGCCGCGCGTCATGTAGGCCTTCGCGCCGGCCTGGACCTTGTCGGGCGTGTCATACCCGGCCGGCGGACGGTCGGTGGCGTGGCGGTCGACCGAGGCCATGCGCACCTTGATCAGCGCCCAGGCGACCGGGGGCGGATCGGCCTGCGTTGCCGCGACGTTGTAGAACCCGCCGAAGAAATACCCCGCCGCGGCGACCGCGACGACAAGCCCCAAGAATCCGATCAGGGCAAGCAAGCGCATGGGCCTCTCCCGCTTTCATTTTCACCAAGCTGAATGGTAGGCCAATTGCCGCACGCGCGCCAAGCGCCCCTGCCCCATTTCGTGCAACCGCATTTCGCGCGCGCCGCATCCGGGTTAGGCTCGATATCCTCGAACAAGCAATCAGGGAGATGCGCAATGGCCAAGGCGTACTGGGTCGCGACCTATCGTTCGATTTCCAATCCGGATGCGCTTGCCGCCTACGCCAAGCTCGCGGGACCGTCGATCACCGCGGCGGGTGGCCGGTTCCTGGCGCGCGGCACGCCGTCGAAGACCTATGAGGCCGGCCTCAATCAGCGCACTGTGCTGATCGAGTTCGACAGTGTCGCGCAGGCAACCGCAGCGCATGACAGCGCCGGCTACAAGGCGGCTCTCGATGCGCTCGGCGATGGCGCGGAACGCGACATCCGCATCATGGAAGGGCTGTAGGTCCAGCGCCGCGCCGCACAATGGAAAAACGCAAACTCGGCCGCACCGGCCTTTCCGTCTCCGTGCTTACCTTCGGGTGCGGCGCGGTCGGCGGATTGATGACACGCGGCGAGCCGGCCGATCAGGAGCGCGCGGTCGCACGCGCGCTCGAAGCCGGTATCAATCACTTCGATACGGCGCCGGCCTATGGCAATGGCGCCTCGGAGCAAAATCTCGGCCGGGTTCTCGCGAGCCTGACGCCCGACGTGATCGTCAGCACCAAGGTCCGTCTTGCGGCGGCTGACCGCGGCCGCGTTGGCGACGCAGTCGCGGCCTCGCTCGAGGCAAGCCTGCGGCGATTGGGGCGCGACCACGTCGACCTGTTCCAGTTTCACAATCAGATCGGCCTTCGTGGCGACGGCGCGACGTTCAGCGTCGACGAAATGCTGAGCGACGTGCTGCCGGCGTTCACGCGTGTGCGTGAACAGGGAAAGACCCGCCACATCGGCTTCACCGCCATCGGCGAGACCGACGCTCTGCATCGCCTGATGGATTCACGCGCCTTCGACACCGCACAGGTGCCCTACAATGTGCTCAATCCGAGCGCGGGCGCGGCGCTGCCCGTGCGCTATCCGGCGCAGGATTACGGAAACATGCTCGCCCGTGCCAAAGACGCCGGCATGGGCACCATCGGCATCCGCGTGCTCGCAGGCGGCGCGCTGAGCGGGCACGAAGAGCGCCATCCGCTCGGCCTAGCCGTCGTCGAGCCGATCGGCTCCGGTGCGAATTACGCGGCCGATGTCGCACGCGCGCGCCGGCTGGAGCCGATGGTGCGCGAGGGTCACGCGGCGGGCCTGACCGAGATGGCGATCCGCTTTGCCGTCGCGCATCCGACACTCACGACCACCGAGATCGGGCTTGCGACGATCGATCAGCTCGAAGACGCGATCCGGGCCGTCGAGAAAGGCCCGCTGCCGCCGCAGGCGCTGGCCCGCCTCGCCGAGCTGCAGACGACATTCGCCGGCGAGCCGCGCTGAATTCTCCACCCTGCCCTGCGCGCGCTCCGACCGCATTGCGGCCGGCTGCACCCTTCTCCATCATGTCTTCAACGAGAACGAAGACCGGGTGGAAACAATGATCAAGAAATTTCACGTCCTCTATGTCGGGCAGATCGAGCTCGATAACGTGGGCCTCAACGGCACGCCCGCGAACGAGCGGCGCTATTCCGACGAGCGGCTACGCGAAGCTTTCTTCACCGCCCGCGACGTCGCCCAGCACATGGACGCGCTCGGCTATGACGTGCTGTGGACCGCCGAGCATCATTTCCAGCGCGAAGGCTACGAGGTCTTCCCGAACCTGATCCAGCTCGGCCTGTGGCTCGCGACGCAGACCAAGCGCTTGAAGTTCGGCTGCGGCTTCAACGTGCTGCCGATGTGGCACCCGATCCGGCTCGCCGAGGATTACGCGATGGCCGATATCGTGACCGATGGGCGCGTCATCATGGGAGTCGGTCGCGGCTACCACACGCGCGAGGTCGAGAGCTTCGGCGCGCCGCTGCTCGACGCCCATGCCAACCGCGAGCTGTTCGAAGAGCAGCTTGAGCTGCTGCTCAAATGCTTCAATGAGCCGCAGTTCCACCACAAGGGCAAACGCTACGAAGCGCCGCCGCCGGTCGACTATCGCGGCTACAAGCTCACGGACATCACCATGGTGCCGCGGCCAAAACACCTGCCGGTCGAGATCTGGATGCCGATCGCGAGCGGCAAGACGATCGATATGATGGCGAAGAACGGCTTCAAGGCCATGGTGACGCTCAATGGCGAAAAAATCCTCGACGACGTCATTCGCGCCTATCACGAAGCCTGCGCGAAGCACGGGCGCGAGAAGAAGCTCGGCGAGGACGTGATCTGGGGCGCGGGCGTCTGCCTCGCCGACAGCAAGCAAGAAGCGATGCGCAAGATCGAGCCCGCACATGACGAGCGCTACAAGTGGTTCGCGCCGTTCGGCTTCGTGCGCTATGCCGACGAGCAGGGCCGCACCTGGGGCACGCCAGGCGCGCCCGCAAAGACCCCCACGCTCGCCGATGGCGTCGCGCAGAAGGCGTGGTTCTGCGGGCCACCCGCCGAGGTGATCGACGGCATCAAGTCGATCGAGGCGAAGTATCCCGGGCTCGAGCACTTCATGATCCATTGGGCCGAAGGCATGGGCCCGAAGGAATTCAAGGAGCAGCTCACTTGGTTCGCCAAGGACGTGATGCCGGCGTTCCGGCGTTAGCGCGGCAGGCTGGCGGCCACGCGATCTAACGCCGCGAGCGCCGTCTGCTTCTCACCCTCTGGCATCATCGCGGCGACGAAGCTGTTGCGTGCGAGCGCGACGATCTCGTCGCGCTCAAGGTTGAGCGCGCTCCGCACGGCGCGGAAATTGTCGTTCACATAGCCGCCGAAATAGGCCGGGTCGTCGGAGTTCACCGTCACCAGGAGATCGCGCTGCATCATGCGGCGCAGCGGATGCCGCTTAAGGTCGTCGACGACGCGGAGCCTGAGATTTGACAGCGGGCAGACGGTGAGCGCCATGCGGTCGCGCGCGAGCCGCGCCACCAGCGTGTCGTCTTCGAGCGAGCGATGCCCATGATCGATGCGGTCGACGCCGAGCACATCGATCGCCTGCCACACATAGTCCGGCGGGCCTTCCTCGCCCGCATGCGCGAACAGCGAGAAGCCCGCGTCGCGCGCGCGGCGAAACACGCGCGTGAATTTGCTCGGCGGATGGCCGAGCTCGGAGGAGTCGAGTCCGACGCCCATGATCTTGTCGCGATGCGCGAGCGCTAAGTCGAGCGTCCGCTCGGCGTCCGCCTCGTCGAGATGGCGCAGGAAGCACATGATCAGGCTCGCCGAGATGCCGAGCTCGGCCTCGGCCTTCGCGGTCGCGGCCGTCAGCCCGTTGACGACCGTCGCGAAGTCGACGCCTCGCGACGTATGTCCTTGCGGATCGAAGAACATCTCGACGTGATGGACGTTGTCGGCCTGAGCGCGTGTCAGGTAGGCCCAGGCGAGATCGTGGAAATCCCGCTCGGTGATCAGCACCGACATGCCCTGATAGTAGATGTCGAGGAAATCCTGCAGCCGCGCGAACTGATAGGCGCGGCGCAAGGCGTCGATGGAATCATATGGCAGGCGAATTCCGTTGCGCCGGGCGAGCGCGAACATCAATTCAGGTTCGAGGCTTCCTTCGATATGGATATGCAGTTCGCATTTCGGCAGGCGGCAAATCAGAGAATTCTCATCGATCATTCGCAAACGGCCTACTTGTCAAACATCCGCTCGCCCGACTGGTCGACGATCTGCCTCGCCTTGGCGAGCGAGAACTCGACCGCATCGTCATAGCCGGCATGGCGGTCGGCGCGGATGAACTTGTGTTCCTTCCGTACGCCGCCGACGTCTTTCTCAATGGTGCCCGCCGTCTGGTATTGCCCCTCCGCCTTGTAGGGCGCCGCGCGGATCGTGAAGCCGTTGTATTCGACCGACGCGCTCGCTTTGGCCTCGGCGCTTTCGGACGATCCGCCGAACAGGGATTTCCAGAACGACATGGGAGCCTCGCGTCGTGTGGGGCGTTCGTAGCCCGCATGAGCGTAGCGAAATGCGGGAGCAGTCTACCCCGGATTTGGCTTCGCTTCATCCGGGCTACGTAGCTCACGGCGGGGCAGGCCGCGCCGCGAGCCCGCTTCGCCTGCATTGCAATGCGGCGCGTTCCGCCCTACATACACCCCGTTCGCGACATTGCGGGGCCGGGCTGAATGCCCGGCCGTGTCTTTTGGACGCAGCGCGGCCATTCGCGGGGCGCGGGGCGGCGTTCAGGTTCATCCGCCGGATACCGGCCAACAACGGAAAAACACCATGGCGCGCAAACCCACGCCCCGCACCGAATTCGTGCTGTTCAACGTCTACTACGAAGACGGCTCGCGGCGCTCCAACCGGCGCGTACCGGCGGACCTCCTGGGTGGCATCGACCGTGACGAGCCCGCGCGCGCCGTCATCGAGGAACAGGATCGCGAGATCAGTGAGAAGTCGGGCCTCGCACCACTCATGATCACAAGGATCGTCCGCGTGGACGACGAGGAAAAGGAACGCGCGCGCGACACGCGCCGGGCGAACGAGCGTGCCAACGCGCGCTGAGCGCCCTCAGCGGAGACCGGCGGCGCGGCGCGCCAGCATAGACTGCGCCCCCGCCGCCTCCGATGCGTGATCGAGCCGCAGCGTGAGGCAGCAGGCAGACCCGCCGCTGCGCATGAAGGCGTTGAGCGGCGTCTGCACCACCGTATAGCCGCGCTCCTCCAGCCTGCGCCGCAGCGTTTCGCCACAGCCCGACAGCACCACCGTACGACCGACGCAGACGGCATTGGCCGCGAAGCGCGCGGCATCAGCGGGCCCAAGCGCGATGCGCTCGTGCGGCGCGACGTGGCTGTGCAGGAGATCAAGCGCGGCGGCCGAGAACGCGGCCGGAAAATAGATCACGCTGCCGCAGGGCAGCGCGCACAGCGCCGTGTCGAGGTGATAGTGCCTCGCATCGGCAAGCGTGAGCGCGAGACACGGCACGCCGAACGTATCCTCGATGAGGCGCGCAGCGGCTGCGTCCGAGCGGAAGCCGGAGCCGAGCCAGAACAGGCCGCGCCGCTTGTCGAAAATACAGTCGCCGGCGCCTTCGAGCACGGCGTACTCCGGCGGCTCGATCACGGCATCGAGCAATCCGCGCGCCGCGAGCGCACGGAAACCAGCCGCGAACACCGGCTGCTCGCCTTGCCGCTCAGGATGCCGGAAGCGCGCGAGCAGCGCCTTGCGGTCGAGCACGACGGCGGCGTTGGCGGTGAATACCAGATCGGGCAGGCCCTCTCGCGGCGCGACCGTTTCGATCGCGGCGCCAGCCTCGTGCAGCGCGGACTCAAGCGCCGTCCATTGGCGCGCCGCGCAAGCGCGCAAATCCGCGGCGCCGTCGGCCCATTGCGCCGGGTCCATCCACGGATTGATGCTGTAGGTAACGGCGAAATGCCGCGGCGGGCACATCAGGAGGCGAGGCTGGAGGCCGGGGCGAAGCGTCGCAATGGTCATCGCGGGTCACAAAAAACCCTAGGCGAATCAGCACTCACCGCAATGGTAACACGAGCTAGGCCGGCACGCTTTTCGCCAGATACTCGATCGCGGCCGTGAGCCCGCCCTTGCCGTGCGGGATCGAGAGCGCCGCGAGCGCCATCTCGACCACGCTGAGCGTGCCCAGAATCATCGGCGCATTGATGTGACCCATATGCGCGATGCGGAAGCCCTTGCCTTCCGATGCCCCGAGCGCGCGGCCGAGCACCACGCCGCACTTCTCGCGGCAGTAATCGACCAGTGGCTGCGCGCTTTCGCCATTGCGCGTAATGACGGCGGTCACCGTATCGGCGCGCTCGTCGGCTTCCGAAATGTTGAACGCGATCGCCTGCCCCTCGGCCCAGGCGCCGACGGCGCGCCGCGTCGCCTCCGCGAGCAGGCGGTGACGAATGAAAACATTGTCGAGCCCCTCTTCGAACAGCATGTCGAGCGCCGCGCGCAGCGCGAACAACAGATGTTCGGGCGGCGTGCCGGCATATTTCTGGTAATGGACTTCGCCATCGCGCTTGGTCCAGTCCCAATAGGGCGAGCGCAGGTTGGCGGTCTTGTGCGCCTCGCGGGCGCGCGCGCCCGCCGCCACGAAGCCGAGGCCGGGCGGCGTCATCAGCCCCTTCTGCGAGCCGGACATCGCGACGTCGACGCCCCAGGCGTCCATCTCGAACGGCATGCAGGCGAGCGATGCAACCGCGTCGACCAACAGCAGCGCGTCATGGCCGGCCGCGCGGATCGCCTGCCCGATCGCCTCGATGTCATTGACGACGCCCGAGGCCGTGTCGATCTGCGTGACGAGGATCGCCTTGATCTCGCCCTTGGCGTCCGCCTTGAGCCGCGTCTTGACCGCCTCGGGCCGCACGGCACGGCGGAAATCGCCCGGCAAAATCTCGACCTCGCAGCCGAGCATCGAGGCGGCGTCGCCCCAGCCGAGCGCGAAGCGCCCGCTTTCGAGCACGAGCACAGTATCCCCGCGCGACAGCACATTGGTGAGCGCGGCTTCCCACGCGCCATGGCCGTTCGCGATGTAGATGTAGGAGCGCCCTTGCGTGCGGAAGATCTTCGACAGGTCGGCGAGCAGCGAATCCGTGAGCACGACCAGCGGCCCCGAATAGATGTCGACCGCCGGCCGGTGCATCGCGGCGAGCACGGCGTCGGGGATGACGGTCGGCCCGGGGATCGAGAGGAATTCGCGGCCGGCGCGCACGGTCATGGGGCTTCTCGCTGCGTGGCAAAAATCAGCGCCTGCCTAGCACGTTTCGTCGGCGTGTCAGATCAATGAAATTGATTGTAGCCCGCATGAGCGCAGCGACATGCGGGACGATTCCCCGGATATCGCTTCGCTCATCCGGGCTACGTCAGCGCCCTCACCGCCCCATCAGCCGTTCGGCGAACAGCACGATGGTCCTGCGATAAAGCTCCGAGCGATTCCACTCGCGCATGACCTGGAAATTCGGCGTGCCTTCGGTAAACGGCGCGCCCGGCTGCCAGCCGTTGGTCTTCAGCAGGTTCGCCGTGGAGGCGAGCACGTCCGGCACGCTGTGGCGCAGGTCGACATGGCCGTCGCCGTCATAGTCGACGCCATATTTGATGTAGGACGAGGGCAGGAACTGGGTCTGGCCGATCTCGCCCGCATGCGCGCCGGTGAGCTGGCTCAACGGCAGATCGCCGCGCTGGACGATCTTCAGCGCGGCGAGGAGCTCGGTCTGGAACAGCTCGGTGCGCCGGCAGTCATGCGCGAGCGTCGCCACGACCCGCACCACCGGTAGCTTGCCGAAATCACCGGCGCCGAATTCGCTCTCGAGCCCCCAGATCGCGACGACGATGGCCGGCGGCACGCCGAACTGCCGCTCGATGCGCGACAGGAGCGCAGCGTGGCGCGCCAGCATCTGCCGGCCCTTGGTGATGCGGTAGGCGGACACGCGGGTCGACGAATAGGCCTCGAAGCTCATGCGGAACGTGCCGCGCTGGCGGCGGTCGAACGACAGGACCGCCGGATCGTCGGTCACGCCCGCGAACGCGCTCTGGATGGTGGCCTGCGAGATGCCCTGCGCGGCCGCCTCGCGCGCCATCGCGGCGAGGAAGGTGGCGAAGTCCCCGCCGCATTGGGCGGCAAGGGTGGGTGTGGAGAGGAGGAGGGTGAGGGTGAGGAGAAGGGTGAAGAGGGGGCGGAGGGTCATGGGGTGGCCTGATGGGGCGTGAATTGGGCTGAGATGTGGCTGAGTAGGATGGTCCTTGCGAGTCACGGTTCGTCTACCATTTCGATGGATGTATCGCTTCAAATTGCCACCGCCGAACCAGCAATCTCTGAAACAATCGCGCTTCCAGGCGGAAGAATCTCTACAACTCCTTCCGCTTCAGAAAATTCTACAAGCCGCTGATCATGCATCGATCGGATCAATTTCGAGAACCGAGTGACGTTCTTGTATCCGGTCCAGAGCTGAAGATCTTTGAACCGAACTTTGGTTCCCGACGACGCAAGCAATAATAAGATTTGATCAGGGGCTTTTACCTCCGGGTTTAATACTCGCTTCATTGCGGAGCCGTGCCAAACGAGCGGAATTCGTCTTTCGACAGTCGAGTCTACGAGAGATTGCGCTTGCGGCACCTCAAGCGAATGCATAACTCGCACTAATTCGGCCATTTCCCAGTTGCAGCAAGATAGCACAAATGTCGCATCCATGTGATTAGGATCGACATCGCCTCCAACGCGTCCCACCCCTCGATTATTCCTAATTTCATATAGAGCGGGAAGTACCCGCGGGATCAGAATTTGAAAGCTGCGTGGGACACGAGCGTTACTCTCAAGGGACTTGCACGCCCCCACAAAGTCTCGCGGCTTTCCTGCGCGCACAGGATAAGAGGCAGACGCATGACGCAAGCAAAATCGAATAAACGATCTCGCGGAACCGTCCGCCGCTGAGTTCCGTCGGCGACCAACGACGCTCCGCGTAGTTCTGAACGATCGAACGGTACTCACTTAGGAGCTCGTTTCGGAGGCCGGGCGGAAGAGTAGAAAACGCCGACGAGGCTTCCATCATTCGTAGCCGAGCTCTTTTAGACCTTCCGGCGTAACGAAGAAGCCGTCTACGGACTTCTCGCAAAAGCCTTTCGCAACATTGCGGTTGAGTGATTCGGCCGAGTTCGCCAGTCGCTTCTGTTGATTGTCGCTCAGGGCCTTGCCCACCATTGCGGTTGTAAGTTTCTGGTTGCCCTTCAGCCGCAGCCAGTCGGCAGTCGCCAAGAAGCGCTTGTTTTGGTTGGCTTCCGCGCCTTTAGCCTTGATGTGGCTGGCAAGAGTACCACTAAAAGTTCCGCCTTCGTTGGCGGGCTGGAATTGCGTCCTCGTCTCTTTGGAAACGACCGGCTGCTGCGGAAGTGTCTTGACTACTTCCAGAAACTTATCGAGCTGCTGCGAAAGCCAACTTTCATTATCTGCCTCCGCCGCAAACGAAGCTGGGCCTAATGGCCTGCACCCGGTTCCGAAGACACCGAGTTAGGTGTTTTGATGGAGCTGGAGGTGGGTCATGGAGAGGCGTCAGTTTACGCGGGAGTTCAAGCTTGAGGCGGTGCGCCTG
>PLJS01000169.1 GCA_003140315.1 Hyphomicrobiales bacterium | reverse complement strand
TTGCGCTTGTCGAGAAACAGGATGCGGAAGTGCTCCTTCTCGGCGAAGGCCTGCGCGGTGCGGCAGTATTCCAGCACGGACGACCACGAGGAGAGCACCGGCCGCTTCGTCACCCGGCCTTTGACGAGCCGCCGCGCGGCAGCCTGCACGACCTTGAACTCGGTGATCGCAGCCTCGCCGAGACCCGGCACTTCCGCGAGCCGCGCCTCCGGCGCCGAGATCGTCTCGGCGAACGAGCCGAACTTGGCAAGTAGCGCCTTGGCGAGCGGCTTCACGTCCCGCCGCGGCATGGCGCGGAATAACAAGAGCTCGAGCATCTCGTAATCCGCGAGCGCCTCCGGGCCGACCTCGCGGAACCGTGTGCGTAGCCGCTCCCGGTGGCCGTGGTAGTGCGGCGCTGCCTCGGAGATTTCCGGCTTGGGCGGGGTGCGGCGGCTCATCGAGGTGACACGAACTGGCCTGTCATCCGGCGTTGCGGCCGAGCTCCCTCATGGGGCCTACGGCGTCCCGCAAGATGACGGGAATACCGCTCCAAATGCAATCACGTGCCGAGTGCCGCCGGTATCAAACGTAAGGCGGCTTGTGGCGCCCCTTCGGCGACAGCGTGAACACCTCGACGCCGTCCTTGGTGACGCCGACCGCATGCTCGAACTGCGCGGAAAGCGAGCGGTCGCGCGTGACCGCGGTCCAACCGTCGGACAGGACCTTCACGTGCGCGCGGCCGAGATTGATCATCGGCTCGATGGTGAACAGCATGCCGGGCTTGAGCATGATGCCTTCGCCGGGCCGCCCGACATGGACGATGTTGGGCTCGTCGTGGAACAGGCGGCCGAGACCGTGCCCGCAGAAGTCGCGCACCACGCTCATGTGCTGCGGCTCGACGAAGCTCTGGATCGCGGCGCCGATGTCGCCGGTGGTCGCGCCGGGCTTCACCGCCGCGATGCCGCGCAGCAGCGACTCGTAGGTCACCTCGATCAGCCGCTCGGCCTTGCGCGGAATTTCGCCGACCGCATACATGCGGCTCGAATCCCCGTGCCAGCCATCCAGGATCAGCGTCACGTCGATGTTGACGATGTCGCCTTCTTTCAGCGGCTTGTCGTTCGGGATGCCGTGGCAGACGACGTGGTTGATCGACGTGCAGGTCGACCTGTTGTAGCCGCGATACATCAGCGTCGCCGGCCGCGCCCCATGGTCCATGCCGAACTCGAACACGAGCCGGTCGAGCCGCTCGGTCGGCACGCCGGGCTTGACCTCATCGGCGAGCATGTCGAGGCACTCGGCCACCAGCCGGCCGGCCTTGCGCATGCCCGCAAAGGCTTCCGCGCCATGCAGCTTGATCTGGCCGGTCTTGCGCAGCGGCGCATAGGCCGCATCGACGTAGTTCATGGGGAAACGGTCCGATTCGGCAGCAATTTAAGCATGGAAATGGACGAAGCAAGCGCGGTGCCAAGGGCTCGGTGCAACCCCCTCCCCTTGAGGGAGAGGGTGGCGAGCAAAGCGAGCCGGGTGAGGGGTTTTCTTGAGTCTGGCGAAAAGAACCCCTCACCCCGCGCCTTCGGCGCGACCCTCTCCCTCAAGGGGAGAGGGTATCGGAGCGTGTGGAGAGCCTACGCCGCGATCTTGCCGCCCAGTTCGTCATCGATATGCACGCGGATGATCTCGTCGAAACTCTCCTCGACCTTGAAGTCGAGCGCGAGCGCGCGTTTGGCGTCGAACCGCGTCGGCCAGCCCGAGACGATCTTCATGATCGCCGGATCGGGCTCATGCTTGATGCGCGCCACGACCTTGTCGCCGGCGACACGGCGCAGCGCCGCGATCTGCTCGCCGACGGTGCATGCCACCCCCGGCATGGTGAGGTTGATGCGTGGCCCAAGGAGATCGCGCGAGAGCGAGGCCGCGTGTACCAGAAAGCCCGCGGCCGAGCGCGGACTCGCGTGCCAGTGCATCACGCTCTCGGTCACCGGCAGCACAGCCTCTTTGCCTGCGAGCGGCTCGCGGATGATGTTGGAGAAGAAGCCCGACGCCGCCTTGTTCGGCGTCCCCGGCCGCACGCAGATCGTCGGCAACCGGATGCCGACGCCGTCGAGGAAGCCCTTGCGGGTGTAGTCGGCGAGCAGGAGCTCGCACACGTCCTTCTGCGTGCCGTAGGAGGTGAGCGGCGTGTGGAAGAATTCGTCGTGGATCTTGTCGGGGAACGGCGCGCCGAACACCGCGATCGACGACGTGAAGACGAGCTTCGGATGATAGCCGCCGGCCGTGCGGATCGCTTCCAGCAGATAGCGCATGCCGTCGAGATTGATGCGGTAGCCCTTCTCGAAATCCGTCTCCGCTTCGCCCGACACCACCGCCGCCAGATGGAAGATCGCGTCCGGCCGTCCTGAGACAAGCTTTCCGGCGGTCTCCGGCGCCGAGATGTCGGCCGCATAGGCATCGACCGTGCCGGTGAAACCGGCCGGCGCCGCGGGCGCCGTAACGTCGACGAGAGTCAGCTTGTCGACTGGCGCACCGTTGAGCCCTTTGTCGGCGACGAGCCGCTCGGTCAGCTTGCGCCCGACCATGCCGGCCGCGCCGGTGATGAGGATGTGCATTGAATGTCTCTCCAGGAACTCGGTGCAACCCTCTCCCCTTGAGGAAGAGGGTCGCGCGGCGCGGAGTGAGAACTACAGCGCAAACCCGCCGTCGGCGAGATGGATCTGTCCTGTGGTGTAGCTCGACTCGTCGGAAGCAAGATACACCGCGAGCGCGGCGATCTCCTGCGGCGTGCCGAGCCGACCCATCGGCTGGCGGTCGATGAACGCCTGCCGCACGACCTTCTGCGATTGCCCCGTCTGCTTCGCCAGCGTCGCGATGCGATCGTCGAGCGACGGGCTCTCGATCGTGCCGGGGCAGATCGCGTTCGCCCGGATGCCCTTGCGGATGTAGTCCGCCGCCACCGACTTGGTGAGCCCGATCACGGCGGCCTTGGTCGTCCCGTACACATAGCGGAACGGGATGCCGCGCACCGATGAGGCGCCGGACGCGATATTGACGATCGAGCCCTTGCCCTTCTTCAACATGGCGGGGAGCGTCGCCTTGATGGTGCGGTCCATCGAGCGGACGTTGAGGTCGAAGGCGAAGTCCCATTCCGCGTCGGTCGCATCCAGCACGGTGCCGTGGTGCACGTAGCCGGCGCAGTTCGCCAGCACGTCGATGACGCCGATCTTGGCCTCCATCTCCTTCACCAGCGCGTTCACATCCGCGGTCGAGCGTGCGTCGAGCTTGGCGAGCGTCGCGTGTTTGAGACCTTTCAGCTTCTTCACGTCGACGTCGGTCGCGATCACCGTCGCGCCCTCCGCAACGAACGCCTCCGCGATCGCGCGCCCGATCCCCTGCCCCGCCGCCGTCACCAGCGCGATCTTGCCTTTAAGCCTTCCCGCCAACTCCGCCTCCTTACGCGGCACGCAACGCCGCGAGACTGTGTTTCTGCCGGCCGTCTTTATCGAAATTGTCGGGCGCGAGCCAGCGCTCGAACGCGGCCTTGCGGACGGGCCACTCGCTGTCGATGATCGAATACCAGGCGGTGTCGCGATTCTCGCCCTTCACCACCATGTGCTGGCGGAACAGGCCTTCATAGGTGAAGCCGAAACGCAGCGCGGCGCGTTTCGAGGGTTCGTTGCGGTTGTTGCACTTCCATTCGTAGCGCCGGTAGCCGAGCGAGAAGCCGTAGTCGCCAACGAGGTAGATCGCCTCCGTCGCAGCGCGCGTGCGCTGCAGGCTCGGCGAATACGTGATCGCGCCGACCTCGAACACGCCATGCGCAGGCCTGATCTCCATGATGTGCAGGTGGCCCTTCGCCTTGCCGTCGTGGCGATCGACGACTGTCAGCGGCACGATGTCGGTGCGCTTCACGGTCTCGGCCAGGAACGCGTCGTAGGCGGCGCGGCTTGCCGGCCTGTTGGCCGAGAGATACGCCCAGAGGTCCTCCGGCGCGTCCGCGAACGCCGCCCAGATGTCGGCGCCGTGACGCGCGGCGTCGAGCGGCTCGAGCCGGCAGTAGCGGCCCTCCAGCACGTTAGCGGGTGGAAACGGCGGTGGCGCCCAGTTCGAGAGATCGGTCATTACGCGCGCGCCGCCTTGTCCTTGCCGAAGAAGCCGTTGAGCTCCGCCCCCGACGCCGCCTCCTTGAAGCCATCGAATGAGCCCTGCTCGGCGATCAGCTTCGCGGTGCGCATGAATCCGCCCCAGGCCGAGCGCGCAAGCGCGCCGCCGACGCTGATGCGCCGCACGCCCATGGCGGCAAGATCGGCGAGCGTGTGGCCGAGGGCGGCCCCATTGAGGAAGTTCACCGGCTTCGGCGCGACTGCCCGCACCACCGCCTCGATCTGCTCGCGGGTCTTGATGCCGGGCGCGTAGAGGCAGTCGGCGCCGGCCGCCGCATAGGCCTGCAGCCGCGCGATCATCTCGTCGAGATCGGGACGGCCCGCGATGAAGCCTTCGGCACGGCCGGTCAGCATCACGTCACCCGTCTTGTCGATCGCGGTGCGCGCCGCCTTCATACGTTCGACCGCGACATCGATGTCGTAGAGCGGATTCTCCTTGTCGCCGGTCGAATCCTCGATCGACAGGCCGGCGACGCCGGTCTCGACGCAGAGCCGCACGCTCTCGCCGACACCCGCCGGATCGTCCGCATAGCCGCTCTCGAAATCGGCGTTCACCGGCACGTCGGTCGCCGCGACGATCGCGGCAATGTGCGCGAGCACGGTGTCGCGCGGCACCGCGGTGTCGGCATGCGCGGCCGACCACGCGAAACCCGACGAGGTCGTCGCCAGCGCCTTGAAGCCGAGGCCTTGCAGGTAGCGCGCCGAGCCGACGTCCCACGGATTGGGGATCACGAAGCAGCCGGACTCGTGCAGCTTGCGGAACGCGCGGCGCTTGTCCGCGGCGGACGAACGGGTCATGGCGTGCCTCCCCCGTGCACGATCCCGAAAAAGCCCGCCCCGGACCTAATCCGGGGTGGGTACCGGTTTTCGGATAAGATCATGCACCAACGGTTGGGACTTTGGCGCATCCGCGGGCTTCGTGACAGCGGATTTTGCTGATCGATCCGATCAGGGCCGGTCATCGCCGGATCTACCTCAAACAAGTCCCGGGCTCGCGCATGACCGACGGCGCGTTCCAGCAGATCGGCATTGCGATCGCGGTCGCAAAGGGAAAGCCGGCGGCACTTGCCGCCTTGACGGAATTCATGGACGAGGCGAAGCGGAACGGAACGGTGCGCAAGGCACTCGACGGCGCGGGCTTTGCGAACGATCCGGTCGCGCCGTAGTCATCCGGCACATTGTCGTACAGGAGGCAGGAATGCATTCGTCCATCGATCGGCGTCGCTTTGTTGCCGGAAGCACGCTCGCGGCCATGCTCGGTCCCAATATCGCGGCGGCCGCGCCGGCGCCCGTCGCCGGCAAGGACTATCGGCTCGTCACGCCGCCGCAGCCGGTTACGACGGGGAGCAAGATTGAGGTAATCGACTTCTTCAATTACGCGAGCCTCAATTAGTCCTACGTCGATGCGGTCCTCGACAAGCAGAAGGGGAGTCTCGGCAACGACGTCGTTCTGCGGCGTATCCCGGTCGGCCCGCCGGACGCCATGACGCAGATGTTCTTCGCATTTACCGCAATGGGACTGGCCGACCAGATGCATCTAAAAGTCTATCAGTCCATCCATGTCCAGCATGTCGCGTTGCAGAGTGACGGCGAAATCCTCGACTGGGCCGTCAAGCAGGGGGTCGACCGGCAGAAATTCAACTCGATCTACCAGTCGTCCTCCGTCAAGGCTCAAGTCACGCAGGCCGCGCAGACGGCCCGCACGTATGGGATAAATCAGTGGCCGTCCTTTGCGGTCGACGGCAAATTCGTCACCGCGTTCGCCATGACGTCGGGCGGCACAGACGAACTGAAGGTCGCTCTGCTGGTCGCCAACATGCTGTCCCTGGTCGGGACGGCGCGCGCCGCGCGGAAGAAGTAGGTCCGACACTGGAAGCCCGTGTCCCGCACGCGGTGCAATGCGGAGCGTTGCACCGCAGATGCGGGACCCCGGTCAGTGATTATCCCGCGGCACGCCGCTCGTCTGCGCGACCTTCTGATATTTCACCGCGAGTTTCAGCACCATGCCGTCGGAGAGCTGATCCACCATGCCGCGCTGGATCTCCTGCCAGGGCGTCTGGCTCTTCGGATAGTGATAGCCGCCGTGCGCCTGCAGCGTCGCACGGCGCTCGGCGAGTTCTTCCTTCGAGATGAGGATATTCGCCGTGCCTTTGTTCAAATCGATTCGAACACGATCACCCGTCTTGAGCAGCGCGAGCCCGCCGCCTGCCGCCGCTTCCGGCGACGCATTCAGGATCGAGGGCGAGCCCGAGGTTCCCGACTGCCGCCCGTCGCCGATGCACGGCAGCGACGTGATGCCTTTCTTGATCAGCGCCGCGGGCGGCTGCATGTTCACGACTTCGCACGAGCCTGGATAGCCGATCGGCCCGGTGCCGCGCACGAACAGCATCGTGAAGGCGTCGATCTTGAGCGCCGGATCGTCGATGCGGTGGTGATAATCCTCCGGTCCGTCGAACACGACCGCGCGGCCCTCGAAGGCGTTCAGGTCCTTCGGGTTGATGAGATAGCGGTTGCGGAATTCATCGGAGATCACGCTCGTCTTCATGATCGCCGAGTCGAACAAATTGCCCGACAGCACCTTGAAGCCGGCCTGATGCAGCATCGGCTGCTTGTAGGTGCGGATCACGTCCGCATCCTGGATGTGCGCGCCCTTCACGTTCTCGCCCATCGTCTTGCCGTTGACCGTGAGCGCGCGGCCGTGCAGGCGGCCGGCCTTGTGCAGCTCGTTCATCACCGCCGGTAGCCCGCCCGCGCGGTAATATTCCTCGCCGAGATATTTGCCGGCCGGCTGCATGTTGACGAGCAGCGGGATGTCGTAGCCGACTTTTTCCCAGTCCTCGATCGTCAGCTTCACGCCGATATGGCGCGCGATCGCGTTGATGTGGATCGGTGCATTGGTCGAGCCGCCGATCGCCGAGTTCGCCATGATGGTGTTCTCGAACGCATCGCGGGTGAGGATGTCGGAGGGTTTCAGGTCCTCCCACACCATCTCGACCGCGCGCAGCCCAGTCTCGTAGGCAATCTGCGCGCGCTCCTTGTAGGGCGCAGGAATCGCGGCGCATCCGGGCAGGCTCATGCCGAGCGCTTCGGCGAGCGCGTTCATGGTCGAGGCCGTGCCCATGGTGTTGCAGTGGCCGACCGAGGGCGCCGACGCCGCCGCGATGTCGACGAACTCCTGCTGGTCGATGCGGCCCGCCGCCATCTCCTCGCGCGCCTTCCACACCGCCATGCCGGAGCCGCAGCGCTCGCCCTTCCACCAGCCGTTCAGCATCGGCCCGCCCGAGAGCACGATCGCCGGGATGTTCACGGTCGCGGCCGCCATGATGCAGGCCGGCGTGGTCTTGTCGCAGCCGGTCAGCAGCACGACGCCGTCGAGCGGATAGCCGTAGAGAATTTCGACGAGGCCCAGATAAGCCAGGTTGCGGTCGAGCGCCGCGGTCGGCCGCTTTCCGGTCTCCTGGATCGGATGCACCGGAAACTCGAACGCGATGCCGCCCGCCGTGCGGATGCCTTCGCGCACGCGGTGTGCGAGTTCGAGATGATGCCGGTTGCAGGGCGAGAGGTCCGAGCCGGTCTGTGCGATGCCGATGATCGGCTTGCCGGAGCGCAGTTCCTTCGGCGTCAGGCCGAAATTCATATAGCGCTCCAGATAGAGCGCCGTCATGCCGGGGTTCTCGGGATTGTCGAACCAGAGCTGAGAGCGCAGCGTCTTGCCCTTCGGGTGAGGCGTCTGCAGCGTTTTCTTGGGCGGCTTCTTGGCCATTTCTTCTCCTCCCGAGCGCGTCTCGGCTTCATATCGGAATGGTTTGATTTCGGCGCGAGAATGCGCTGAATTGCGCCGCGAATGCAATTGGGCGGGGCGCCGCCGCGAACTCCGATACCCTCTCCCCTTGAGGGAGAGGGTGGTCGAGGCGAGCACAGCGAGCCGAACCGGGTGAGGGGTGTCTTCAAGGACCCCTCACCCGGCTTCCTCGCTCCGCTCGGAAGCCACCCTCTCCCTCAAGGGGAGAGGGAAGAAAGCAAGAAAGAGGAAACGTCATGCTTCGGACCGTCGCGAACTTCGACCGCATCGGCGAGGAAAACGCCTTCGCAGTGCTGGCGCGCGCCAACGCCCTGATCGCGCAGGGCCGGGACATCATCAATCTCGGCATCGGCCAGCCCGACTTCAGGACGCCCGAGCACATCGCGGAAGCCGCCATCAAGGCGATCCGCGACGGCCATCACGGCTATACGGCCGCGAACGGCATCTTGCCGCTGCGCGAGGCGGTGGCGGCAGACCTACACAAGCGCTTTGGCGCGAGGGTCACGCCCGACGAAGTGATGATCATGCCGGGCGGCAAGCCGACCATGTTCATGTCGATCCTAATGTTCGGCGAGCCGGGCGCTGAGATCATGTACCCGGACCCAGGCTTCCCAATCTACCGCTCGATGATCGAATACACCGGCGCGAAGCCGATCCCGATCCCGGTGCGCGAGGAGAACGGCTTCGCGTTCTCGGCCGAGGAGACGCTCGGCCTCGTCACGCCCGCGACGCGCCTCATCATCGTCAACTCGCCCGCAAACCCGACCGGCGGCGTCACGCCCAAGGCCGAGGTCGACAAGCTCGTCGCGGGCCTGGAGAAGTGCCCGGACGTCGCGATCATGTCGGACGAGATCTACGATCACATGGTTTATGACGGCGAGCAGCATGTGTGCCTGCTCAACTACCCGTCGATCCGCGACCGGCTGATCCTGCTCAACGGCTGGTCCAAGACCTACGCGATGACGGGCTGGCGGCTCGGCTACGCGATCTTCCCCGGCAAGCTCTACGATTATGCGCGCAAGCTCGCCGTGAACCTGCACTCCTGCGTCAACGCGCCGACGCAATATGCCGGCCTCGCGGCGCTGCTCGGCCCGCAGGACGCGGTCGGCAAGATGGTCGCGGAGTTCGACAAGCGCCGCAAGATCGTGGTCGAAGGCTTGAACCGCCTGCCCGGCGTCTCGTGCGTGATGCCGAAGGGCGCGTTCTATGCGTTCCCAAACGTGAAGCGCACCGGTTGGAAGGCGAAGGCGCTCGCCTCGTCGCTCCTGGAAGACAGTGGCGTCGCGCTCATCGGCGGCCCCGACTTCGGCATCCTCGGCGAGGGCTATGTGCGCGTGTCCTACGCCAACTCGACCGAGAACATTTTGAAAGCGCTCGACCGCATGGGCGAGTTCCTGGCGTCGCGGAAGGCCGCGTAGCGAGCCACACGCTCGGTGTAACCCTCTCCCCTCCGGGGGAGAGGGTCGCCGCGCAGCGGCGGGGTGAGGGGGAATTGCGGCGTGGTCAAATACGAACGCGCTCCGCTCGCAACCGTCCGCGCCCGTTCGATGCGGCGCGAGATGACCGATGCCGAACGCAAGCTCTGGTTTCTGCCGCGCGACCGTCGGCTCGATGGCGCGAAATTTCGCCGCCAGTCGCCGGTCGGTCCGTATATCGCGGACTTCGTCTGTCTCGGCCGCAAGCTGATCGTCGAGGCCGACGGCGGACAGCACGTGGAGAACAAAAGAGACGCTGCGCGCGACCGCTGGCTGGCAACCGAAGGCTACGTTGTCGTTCGATATTCAAACATCGACATTCTCAAGAATCCCGAGGGCGTGCTGATGGACTTGCTGGCGCGTCTCGAAGGACGTGCTCTGAATTGAACAGCCCCCTCACCCGGCGCGCTACGCGCGCCACCCTCTCCCCCGGAGGGGAGAGGGTTTCGAGCGCACCGGTTAAAGAAACGACGGACGCGCGACATACGCCGTGCAACCCTCACCCCTCCGGGGAGAGGGTGGCGGCCGAAGGCCGCCGGGTGAGGGGATGTAAGCGAGGCGCAAACTAGCCCGGCATCCGCAGCCGCGCATATTGCGCATAGCCGCGATACCAGCGCTCGAAGGCCAACTTCGCGCCGAGCTGATCGCCGCGCAACGTCAGCCACAGTTCCAGCCGCTCGCGCGGGCTGACGCGGAACAGCGCGAGCCAGCTCCGGAATAGTCCGCCGAACGGCGCCGGCAATCCTTCGAACGTCCCGAAGTCGACGGCGTGCAAGTCGCCGCCGGCTTTAAGCGACTGAATCGCGCGATTGAGCGCCGCATCCCAGCGCGGGATCGTCGACAGGCTGTACGACACGAAGACCCGCTCGAAGCGGGCGCGGCCGAATAGCGCGGCGCCGTCGAACGCGATCGCGTCGGCATGCGCCACGCGCACGCGCGCGGAGAGCCCGGCACGCGCGATCGCGTCGATCGCGGTGGTGAGCATCTCGGTCGAGACGTCGATGCCGAAGAATTCGGCCTGCGGATAGCGGCGCGCCGCAACGATCAGGTTGCGGCCGGTGCCGCAACCGACCTCCAACACGCTCGCAGCGCGCGGCGGATCGAGCCGCTCGATCAGCGGATCGCGCCCAAGCAGATAATATTTGCGGGTCAGGTCGTAGAGATAACGCTGGCGCTGATAGATGCGGTTCATCAGCGCGGTCGCGGCGACCGGGCTATCCCTCAAGGACATGGAGATGGAACCCTCCCGCCGCTGCGGCGCAGCGCCCGACCGAGCCGCTCAGCGTCTCGCCCGCCGTTCGGCAAGACATGTCGCGCGCGAATCGTGTGATCGCGATCTAGCGGCAGTCGGATGTTGGTTTGATGACAGCGCGCCGGCGCCCGGCGCTCTCACGCGACCGCGGCGAGCGGCGTGGCGGCACTACGGCTCGCCGGATCGGACGCGCGCTCCTGCTTTGCAGGCCGGAACGCCGCCATCACGACGAGATCGGCCCAGTCGCCGTTGATGAACACCGCCCGGCGCAGCAATCCCTCGCGTTCGAAACCGGACGCATCATAGACGCTCAGCGCGCGCTCGTTGTGGCGGAAGGCAATGAGCTGCACACGGTTGAGGTTGAGGTGGTTCCAGCAGAAGTCGAGCGTCATCGCGGTCGCCTCCTTGCCGTACCCCTTGCCGCGCTGCGCCTCGCTGCCGATGCGGATGCCGAATTCCGCCGAACGATGCACGCCGTTGATGTTGAAGATGCGCACATAGCCGATGATCGCCGGATCGGGACCGATCTTCCTAATGGCGAACACCACCGTGGTCGGGTCCTTGCCGATGTTCTCGCACCATTGCGTGTGCTGGACGAAGTCGACCGGCCGGTAGGCGAAGTCGAACCGCGCGGCATCGACGTCGTTCGCCCAGCAGAACATCGACGGAAAATCGACCGGGATGACGGGCCCCAGCGAAATGTGCCTGCCGAGCAGCATGGCTCTCTCCACCCTGGCGTTGCGGAGCGCGTCAGACCGTCAGATTGAGAGCGGCGCCCGGCGCGTTCGGATCGGTCGGGACCGTGCTGCCGGCCGGCTCGGCGCTGGTGCTCTGCGGCGCGCCGCCGCCACCATGATGGTGGTGATGATGCCCGTGCGGCTTGAGCGATGACAGCGCCTGTTGCGCACCGTTGACGTCGCCCGATTGCAGCGCCTGCCCGATCTGGTTGAGCGCCTGGCTGAGCGGGCTGTTCGGATCGGACGCCGCGGCCTTTCCAGCCGGGCTCTGCGTGAAGCTCGTATAGGCCTGCTGCGCGGCGTTGAGGTCGCCGGACTGAACGGCCTTTGCGAGTTGCGCGAACTGCTGCCAGCCATTGTCGCTCTGGCTCGCCTGCAGTGAATTGATCGACGTCGATGAGACCGCCGAAATGCCCAAGGCACTCTCCCAGCGAGAGCTCGCCCGAAGGCAAGCGCGGCATCACCCCCAGAAGTTTGGTAAACGAGAATGGTAAAGTAAGTATTAAGACGGATACGCGGCAAATCGCCGCCCACTCGAAACGCGTTACCGCTTCATCACGAAACGGAATCCGATCGCCACCACGGCCAGGCCGGCAAGCTGCAGCGCGGTCGGCATCTCGCCGAGCGCGATCACGCCGATCAGCATCGTGAACGCCGGCACCAGCGCCGAGAACGTCGCACCGCGCCCGGTGCCGAGCACGCTTGCCGCATAGGCCGACAGAAACGTCGCGAGCGGCCCGGACAGGATCCCCTGCACAACGATCTGCAAGAAGTTCTCGCCCCACCCGACCGCCGCCATGTTGCGGAAGCCGAAGACGACTGCGTGGAAAGGCGCATAGATCAACAGCGACAGCACGCTGATGATCACGGTCGCGCGGACGCTGTCGATGCGGCGCAGGCGCAGGATCGTCAGCATCGTCGCCCAGCATATCCCGGCGCCGACGAATGACAGGTCGCCGGCGAGCGCGTGCGTACCGATATTGATGAGCGCGTCGACGCCCATCAGCACGAGACCGGCCACGATCGTGAACGCGCCGGCGACGCGCGCGAGAGAGACCGCCTCGTGCAGCACCAGGGTCGCGAGCACGAGGCCGCCGAGCGTCGCCACCGACGGCTGGATCACGGCGCCATGGCCGAGCGGCGCCAGGATGAAGCCTGCGTGGCTCAGAATCGACAGTCCCGGCCCGCCGAGGACCATCAACGCGATGCCGATGCCCCAGCCGGCGCCGCCGAGATCGCGCAGGCCGAAGCGCAGCGTGAGTGGCAGCAGGATCAGGCCCGACCACATGAAGCGATGGAACGCGAGATCGGCCGGCGAGAGGCCCGCAGCGATGCCGTGGCGCGCCGCGACGAGACCCACCGCCCAGCAGGCCGCGGCGCCGACGCCGCACGAAACGGCAATGATCTTCGCGCTCGGCGCGATCGCCGCCGCCGGACTCTCGGCTGTCACATGAGTTCCTTCGTTGGCGCCCGGAATACGGCAGGCGCGCGCGTCATGCCACGCAGGCCTCGCGCATGGCTGAGTTGCGCCCGCTTCCGATAGACGACGAAACGAAGGCGGAGCCACGAACTCTTTCTTCCCCTCTCCCCTTGTGGAAGAGGGTGCCCGAGCGCAGCGAGGGCGGGAGAGGGGGTTTCTTCACAGCAGTCTTTACGGAGAAGCCCCTCTCCCGGCTTCGCGGCCTAGCGTCCGCTCAGCCACCCTCTCCCACAAGGGGAGAGGGGAAGTGGAGTTTGTTGCACTGCTCTCGCGTCAGACGTCCCACACGACCGGCAGATTGAACAATCCGCGGAACGCCCAGCCGCCGATGCGCACCGGCGCGGCATCGTCGAGCCGCAAACCCTTCAGCCGCGCGAACACACTCGGCAGCGCCACGTCGGCGATCATCGCGCGCGAAGCCACCGCGCCGGCGCAGAAGTGCGGCCCGGCGCCAAACGCGATGCTCTTTGACGTGTCGCGCATCACATCGAACCTTTCAGGTTCGACAAAATGCGCCTCGTCGCGATTAGCCGAGCCGAACATCAGGAACACACGATCCTCGGGCGCGAAATCGACACCATTCACCGTTGCGGATTTCGCGACGCGGCGTGGCGACATGCCGATCGGCGAGATCCAGCGCGCGAACTCCTCGAACACGGTCAGCCATTCGACCTTGCCGTCGCGGACCAGAGCAAATTGCCGCGGATGCGTCAGCAGCGCCCAGATCGTCCCGGCAATCGCCTTGCGCGGCTCGTTCTGGCCGCCGCTGATCGTGAGCTTGATGTTATGGCGCACATTCTCTTCCGGCATGCCGCCATGGATCATCACGCTCAGCAGCGAGTGGTTCGGCGTCTTCCGCACGACGGGAAGCATGTCGTCGATCGCCGCGTCGATACCGGCGGTCGCCGCATGGCAGCGCGCCTCGATCGCCGCATCGCCGGTGTAGTTGGCGATGCCGTCGATCATCCCCTGCGACCAGCCGTCCATCTCCTGATAGCGGATGTTCGTGAGACCCGTGACGGACTTCAGGCATTCGCCCGACAAAGGCAGCGCGAACGCGGCGAGCAGGTCGGCGCGCCCCGCCGGTGCGAGCGCATCGAGGATGCGGTCCGCATGCGCCTGGAATTCGGCTCGCCAGTGCGCCCGCACGGCTTTCGGCGAGACGGCGGGAAAAAAGATCGAGCGCTCCGCCATGTGCGCGTCGCCGTCCTTGCGCATCATGCTGTGGCCCATGAGCTTCACCATCAGGCCGGCGGGCTGGTGCGACGAGAACACGTCGATGCGTTTCTCCGACACGAAGATGTCGTCGCGCCTGGTCAGCAGCGTGCTCGAAAGCTGCGGCACGAACGCGATCGGCGCCTCGCGCCGCATCGCGGCGAGCGCCGGATAGGGATCGTGCCCGAACTCCTGCACGTCGATGTTGAAATGGGGCGCGGTCGACATCGCGCGAGCGTAGCCCGGATGGAGCGAAGCGCAATCCGGGTTCTTTCCGTGCAGCCAGACCGGCCCCGCATTACGCTTTGCTCCATGCGGGCTACGACGGCGTCGTTTGAAAATAAGTTATCCCCGCCTCCAAAATCGCATTTATTCTTCACGCACCCTGCTCGATGAGGGGCGCCATCATGAGGCGTTCTGGTGGCGGAGCGGATCGAGGCGGCGCCGGAGATGCGGCGTGAAGCCTCGGTGGCTGATCCGGGAAACCGGTTCGGCTGGTGCGGCGCCCGCGCTGGCCTCGCAAGCCGGCGCCCGGGCGGCGTCGGGGCTCCGCCCGGGGACAATAAGGTCCCCTGCCAGGAGCTGGCTGACATGTGAGCCTTGGCGACCAAGCTTGGGCGACACCGGGGCTCGTGCAAAGCGCGGCCCGACGCCGGACTGAAAACGCCGCGATGGAGCGCCGAAAGGCGCGGCACCTCCGAAAGGAGGCGCACACACTACCCAATGGATGCGTCGATCGGCGCTCCATCCCCCCTTGTATTTGCGAAGAGGGGAAACGGACCGAGGCGCAGCCCGCGCGCCGATAAAAGCGGGCGGCGGAGCGTTGGCTCAACGGCGCTTCCGCCCTTCGCGATGGCGCGCTACACAGCAGCATGATCCGCCCCGTCGCCACCGAGATCGCCCTGTTTCTCCTGCCGTTCGCGCTCTACGCGATCTATCTGGCGGCGACGCGCGCCGGCGTGCTGCATCCGGATGCGTGGTCGGTGTCGCGGCTTCTCACGCTGACCATCCTCGCGCTCGCGCTGATGCTCGGCAGCTTCCTAGTGCTGGCGCAGTTTTCCGGCGAGCCGCCGAACTCGGCCTATGTCCCGGCGCATGTCGAGGATGGAAAGCTCGTGCCGGGACACCAGAAGTGACCGGCGCGGTCCGTCTCGACGAAGACTGGCTGCGTCAAGGCCCGCTCCCGCGCCTGATCGGCATACTCGACCGCGACGGCGAGGAGGCGCGCGTGATCGGCGGCGCGGTGCGCAACGCGCTGCTCGCTCTGCCGCCGGGCGACTTCGATCTCGCGACCACGGCGCTGCCCGGCGAGGTCACGCGGCGCGCGGAAGCCGCCGGCTTCAAGGCGATCCCGACCGGCATCGACCACGGCACGATCACGGTCGTGATCGAGGGGCGGCCGTTCGAGGTCACGACCTTGCGCGAGGACGTCGAGACGTTCGGCCGCCATGCCACGGTGCGCTTCGGCCGCGACTGGCAACGTGACGCCGAGCGGCGCGACTTCACCATGAACGCGCTCTCGGTGTTGGCGGACGGCACGGTGCACGATTATGTCGGCGGGCTCGCGGATCTGGCGGCGCGCCGCGTGCGCTTCATCGGTGACGCGGCCATGCGCATCGCGGAGGATTACCTGCGCATCCTGCGCTTTTTTCGCTTCCACGCGATCTACGGCGAAGGCGCGCCCGATGCGGCGGGCCTGCATGCGAGCATCCTGGCGCGCGAGGGTCTCGAACAGCTTTCGCGCGAGCGCGTGCGCATGGAGCTGATGAAACTCCTGGTCGCCCCGCGCGCAGCGCCGACGCTCACCGTCATGGCGGAGGCGGGCCTGCTCGGCCAGGTGCTCGGCGGCGTGCCGTTCCTGGCGGACTTCTGGCGGATGGCGACGCTGGAAGCGGCGCTGGGTCTTGCGGCCGATCCGGTGCGCCGGCTCGGCGCGCTCAACGTGCGGATCATCGAGGATGCCGAGCGGCTGCGGGCGCGGTTGCGGCTGTTCAACGCCGAGCATGAGCGCCTCGCCTCGGCCGCCGACGGCTGGTGGCGCGTTACGGCGGCGATGGAAGAGGAAGCGGCGCGCGTTCTCATCTATCGCATCGGGCCGGAGCGTTTCGCCGAGCGCGTCCTGCTCGCCTTCGCGCGTTCGGAGGCGGACGGCTTGGATGCCGCATGGCAGGCGCTCGCGACCTTGCCGCGGAACTGGACGGCACCGGTGTTTCCGCTGCGGGCCGCGGACCTGATCGCGCGCGGCGTTGAGAAAGGCCCGGCACTGGGATGGGCGTTGGCGCGCGCCGAGGAAGCCTGGATCGCGGCCGGCTTTCCGGCCGACGCCGGCACGGTCGCGGCCATTGCTGACGCAGCGGCGCAGCAATGAGCGCTGCCCTCTCAGGCATCTCGCTCGCCCAGCTCCTGCTCATCGCCGCGATGGGGATTTTCGCCTCGCTGATCGGCGGGGTTGCGGGCTATGGCACCGGTGCGCTGATGCCGCTCGTGCTGGTGCCGATCGTCGGCGCGGAGCCGGTCGTGCCGATCATCGCGATCTCGGCGCTGTTCACCAATACCAGCCGCGCGACCGCGTTCCGCAGCCGCATCGACTGGCGCCGTTCGCTGATCGTACTGATCGCCGCGATCCCGACTGCGATGCTCGGCGCCTGGGGCTACACCATGCTGACCGGGCGCGGCGCGATGCTGGTGATCGGCACCATGATGACGCTGAGCGTTCCGCTGCGCCGCTTGTCGCGGCGGCATGGGCTGAGCTTGAGCGACCGCGGCCTCGGCGTCGCGTCGTTCTTCTGGGGCGTGGTGGTGGGTGGCACGTCAGGCGCCGGCATCATCCTGCTGTCGCTGCTGATGGCCGTCGGCCTCGAAGGCGCCGCCGTGATCGCGACCGATGCGACGATCTCGGTGATCATCGGCATCGCCAAGATCGGCGTGTTCGGCCTGTTCGGCGCGGTCACGCCGCAGGTCGTCGCGGTCGCGCTGCTGATCGGCATCGTGGCGTTTCCGGGCGCGTTCCTCGCCAAGGCGCTCGTCGAACGCCTGCCGGTGCACGTCCACACCGCGATCCTCGACGCGGTCGTGATCCTGGGCGGTGTGCTGATGGTGATCGGAGCGATCTTCCGGTGATCGCGCTACGGCCACTTCACCAGCGGAGGCATCGACGAAAGGATCGAGTCGACATTGCCGCCGGTGCGCAGGCCGAAAATCGTGCCGCGATCGTAGATCAGGTTGAATTCGACGTAGCGGCCGCGGCGCACGAGCTGCTCCTCGCGTTCGGCCTCGCTCCAGGGCGTGCCGAAATTGCGCCGTACGAGCTCGGGATAGATGTTCAGGAATGCGCGCCCGACGTCCTGCGTGAACGCGAAGATCGCGTCCCAGTCGTCGGTGAGGTAATCGTAGAAGATGCCGCCGATGCCGCGCATCTCCTTGCGGTGCTTCAGGTAGAAATATTCGTCGCACCAGGCCTTGTACTTTTCGTAAGGCGCGACCGCCGCATGGGCATCGCACGCGGCCTTCATGGCGGCATGGAACGCGATCGTGTCGGGATCGTCTTGGCGGCGGCGGCGGTCGAGCACCGGCGTCAGGTCCGCGCCGCCGCCGAACCAGGCCTTGGTGGTCGCCACGAAGCGCGTGTTCATGTGCACGGCCGGCACATGCGGATTGTGCGGGTGCGCGATGAGCGAAATGCCGGACGCCCAGAAGCGCGGGTCTTCCGATGCGCCCGGAATGTCCTTGCGGAATTCGGACGCGAACTCGCCATGAACGGTCGAGCAATGCACGCCCACCTTCTCGAACACGCGACCATGCATCATGGACATGACGCCGCCGCCGCCGGGTTTGCCCGAAGCGTCGGTGCGATCCCACGGCGTACGCACGAAGCGGCCGGGCGGGCGATCCGACAGCGGCGCGCCCGCTGGCAGCGCCGCTTCGACCGCCTCGAAGGCCGCGCAGATCTCGTCGCGCAACTGTTCGAACCAGGCGCGGGCGCTGGATTTGCGTGCTTCCAGAGTGGCTTGGTCGGGAAGGTCGGTCATCGCGTCATTCTAACCCGGAAATCCGCCGGCCTGGCGCAGCGCCTCGCCTACTGCCATGGCGCAGGCCACCGCGACATTGATCGAGCGAAAATCCTTCCGCATCGGGACGACGAGGCGCGCGTCGGCGGCAGCGTGAACATCGTCGGGAACGCCCGCGGACTCGCGACCGAACAACAGAACATCGCCGGGCTCATAGCCGAAATCGAGGTAGTTCTGCGAACCTCGCGTCGTGAACAGAACAAGCCGGAGAGCCTCGGCGTGCCGCCACTCCTCGAAGGCCGCCCACGAGGCATGACGCGTCAGCGTCACCTGGTCGAGGTAGTCCATGCCGGCGCGGCGGAATGCCCGGTCCGAGGTGGGGAATCCTGCGGGTTCGATCAGGTGGGCCGGCAGGCCGAGGCAGGCGGCGAGCCGGAGAATCGTGCCCGCGTTGGGTGCGATGTCGGGTTGATACAGGGCAATGCGCATGGGCGAAGATTATGCATCGGCGCCCGTAAGTGCATCAGTCCGGCTCCGATATTCGGCCCGGATGGATGATTTGGCGGGATTCTCAGGGGCCTGCCCTTCAGCCGGGCTTGCCTCTGGCCGACAAGGGTGCCAATAAAACTTTGCCGGATCGCGTCGCTTGGCCGCCTTCCCCAGGCCGGCCGCGACGCACCGTTCGCCGCCGCCGGGGGCACCGTTGTAGGGCGACACAAGTCCTCCGCCGGACCGCCGCGCGAGCGGGTTGACCGGCCAAGAGGGGAAAGGGCGTTACCCGTGACCACCATGTCTTCGGCCGAGCCGTCGCGACGTGATTTCCTTTATATCGCAACAGGTACCGTCGGGGCCGTCGGCGCCGCAGCGGTCGCCTGGCCGCTCATCAGCCAGATGAATCCGGACGCCTCCACGATCGCGGCCGGCGCACCGATCGACGTCGACCTCGGCCCCATCGCCGAAGGTCAGGTCATCAAGGTGTTCTGGCGTTCCAAGCCGATCTTCATCAGCCACCGGACCAAGAAGGAGATCGACGAGGCAAAGAACGTCAACGTCGCGAGCCTTCCCGACCCGCAGCCCGACTCGGCGCGCGTCAAGGAGGGCCACGATCAGTGGCTCGTCGTCATCGGCATCTGCACGCATCTTGGCTGCATTCCGCTGGCGCATCAGGGGAATTATGACGGCTGGTTCTGTCCCTGCCACGGCTCGCAATACGATAGCTCCGGCCGCATCCGGCAGGGGCCGGCGCCGGCCAACCTCTATATTCCTCCCTACGCGTTCCTCTCCGACACCAAGATCCGCATCGGCTGAGTCCGGCGCCAACATTTTCCAGGATCGAACAGCATGAGCGGACCTTCGAGCTATCAGCCGCAGAACGCATTCCTGAAATGGTTCGAGGCGCGCCTGCCGATCATCGGCCTGGTGCATTCCTCCTTCGTCGCCTATCCGACGCCGAAGAACCTGAACTATTGGTGGACCTTCGGCGGCATCCTGTCGTTCATGCTCGGCGTACAGATCATCACCGGCATCGTCCTGGTGATGCACTACACGCCGCATGTCGACATGGCGTTCGATTCCGTCGAGCACCTGATGCGCGACGTGAACTACGGCTGGCTGCTGCGCTACCTGCATTCCAACGGCGCCTCGATGTTCTTCGTCGCGGTGTACATCCACATGTTCCGCGGCCTCTATTACGGCTCCTACAAGGAGCCGCGCGAGGTGCTCTGGATCCTCGGCGTGATCATCTACCTGTTGATGATGGCGACCGGCTTCCTCGGCTACACGCTGCCCTGGGGCCAGATGAGCTTCTGGGGCGCGACCGTCATCACCAATTTCTTCTCGGCGATCCCGATCGTCGGCGAGACCGTGGTGACATGGCTCTGGGGCGGCTACGCGATCGGAAACCCGACGCTGCAGCGCTTCTTCTCGCTGCACTACCTGCTGCCGTTCGTGATCGCCGGCGTCGTGGTGCTGCACGTCTGGGCGCTGCACGTCGCCGGCCAGGGCAATCCGACCGGCGTCGAGCCGAAGTCGAGCCAGGATACGGTGCCGTTCACGCCTTACGCGACCGTGAAGGACAGCTTCATGATGGTCGTGTTCTGCATCGTGTTCGCCTGGTTCGTATTTTACGTGCCGAATTATCTCGGCCACGCCGACAACTACATCCCGGCGAACCCGGGCGTGACCCCGATGCATATCGTGCCCGAATGGTACTACCTGCCGTTCTACGCGATCCTGCGTTCGATCCCGGACAAGCTCGCGGGCGTGATCGCGATGTTCTCCTCGATCCTGATCCTGGTGTTCCTGCCCTGGCTCGACACCTCGAAAGTCCGGTCGGCGAGCTATCGTCCGCTCTACCGGGTGTTCTTCTGGATCTTCGTCGCGGCGTGCCTGGGGCTCGGCTATCTCGGATCGCAGGCGCCGGAAGGTATCTACGTGATCGCGGCACGCATCCTCACGGCCTACTACTTCATCCACTTCATCATCATCACGCCGTTGCTCGGGCTGATCGAAACGCCGAAGCCGCTGCCGAACTCGATCTCCGAATCGGTGCTCAAGCGTTCGGGCGCGGTGGCGGCGCTGCTGGCGTTGCTGGTCGGCGGAGCGACATTCCTCGGCTCAACGCCGTCGGCGCTGGCGCAGGAGAAACAAGAAATCCACGAGACGCCGATCCCGCCGCGCAACACGTGGTCGTTCGCGGGACCGTTCGGCAAGTTCGACCAGCAGCAGCTCCAGCGCGGGTTCAAGGTCTACAAGGAAGTCTGCTCGACCTGCCACGGTCTGAAGTTCTTGTCGTTCCGCAACCTTGCCGAAGCCGGCGGACCGGGCTTTACCGAAGCGCAGGCCGCCGCAATCGCGGCCGACTTCAAGGTGCAGGATGGCCCGAACGACCAGGGCGACATGTTCGAGCGTGACGGCCGCGTCGGCGATGCCTTCCCGCCTCCGACGACGTGGAAGAACGAGGCGCAAGCGCGCCAGCTCTACAGCGGCACGGTGCCGCCCGACATGTCGGTGCTCGCCAAGGCGCGCACCTATGAGCGCGGCTTTCCCTGGTTCCTGCTCGACATCTTCACCCAGTTCCAGGAGGAAGGCGTCGACTACATCGTGGCGCTGATGAAGGGCTATGAGCCCGCGCCGGCCGGCTTCACGCTGCCGGCGGGAGGAAACTACAACAAGTACTTCCCCAGCAACTCGATCGCGATGCCCCCCCCGCTCACCGACGGGCTCGTCGATTACACCGACGGCACCAAGAGCACGATCGAGCAGCAGGCCAAGGACGTCGCGGCCTTCCTCGCATGGGCCGCCGAGCCGCACATGGAAGCGCGCAAGCGCATCGGCTTCCAGGTGATGGTGTTCCTCGTTATCTTCGCGGGGCTCATGTACTTCACCAAGAAGAAGGTGTGGGCCGACGTGCACGGGCACGCGTAGCCCTTATCCCTCCCCGCGAAGCGGGGAGGGTGGTCGGCGAAGCCGATCGGGTGGGGCGTGTTCCTGCATCCGGTCGTCGACCCACCCGGCTCCTCGCTTTGCTCGGAGCCACCCTCCCCTTTCAGGGGAGGGATGAGGAGAGATCGCGCCCATGACCAAATCCGTCCTCGGCATCATCGGCGGTTCCGGCGTCTACGACCTGCCGGGACTCGAGAACGTGCGCGAAGAGCACATCAAGAGCCCTTGGGGCGAGCCGTCCGGGCCCTTGCGCATCGGCGCGATGGCGGGCCTGCCGGTCGTGTTCCTGCCGCGTCACGACAAGGGGCATCGCCTGTCGCCCTCCGACATCAACTACCGCGCCAACATCGACATCCTGAAGCGGGCAGGCGTGACCGACCTCGTGTCGCTCTCGGCCTGCGGCTCGTTCAAGGAGGAGTTGCCGCCCGGCACCTTCGTGCTGATCGATCAATTCGTCGACAGGACGCACAAGCGCGAGAGCTCGTTCTTCGGCAAGGGCCTTGTCGCGCATGTGTCGATGGCGCATCCGGTCAGCCCGCGCCTGCGCATCCACATCGCGAATGCGGCGCTGGCCGAGGGCATCGAGGTCAAGCGCGACGGCACCTACGTCTGCATGGAAGGTCCGCAGTTCTCCACCTACGCCGAAAGCATGACCTACAAGCAGCTCGGCTATTCGGTGATCGGCATGACCAACATGCCGGAGGCGAAGCTCGCGCGCGAGGCCGAGATTTGCTACGCGACGGTCGCCATGGTGACCGATTTCGACTGCTGGCATCCCGACCATGACGCGGTGACGGTGCAGGACATTATCACGGTGCTGACCACGAACGCCGAGAGGGCGAAGACGCTGGTCGCCCGGCTCGCCAAGGATTTTCCGCGCGAGCACGAGCCTTGCCCGATCGGCTCCGACCGCGCGCTCGACTCAGCCCTGATCACGGCGCCCGAGGCGCGCGACCCGGAGCTCATCAAGAAGCTCGACGCGGTCGCGGGGCGGGTGCTGCGAGCATCGCGGTGAATATCGTCGATCTCAACGCGCAGCCGCGCGAGGAATGGCGTTCCGGTGTGCTCACCCGCATGCGGGTCTCGGCGGCCAATGGCGGGACGCAGCTTTGCCTGTTCGAGCAGTGGTGCGAGCCGGGTCACGGCGCGCCGACCCACCTGCACGCGGTCGAGGAAGTGCTGCATGTGCTGGAGGGCGAGGCCGATGTCTGGATCGACGACCGGCATGCGAAGCTCGCGAGCGGGCAGCTCATGATCGTGCCGGCCGGCCGCCGGCATGGCTTCGCGAACTGCGGCAGCACGACCCTGCATATCCAGTCGACGCTCGCCGCCCCCGTGTTCGAGGCGGCCTATGACGACAAGCGCGAGACATCGCGGCGCTGGCTGCCGAGGTCGGGCTGACTCGTAGCCCGCATGAGCGCGGCGACATGCGGGAGAAAAGAACCCCGGATTTCGCTTCGCTCATCCGGGCTACACTCACGCAGCCCTTGCGGGAGCTTCTTCCGCCGCTATATCCCATGCGTATTGTCGTCGTGGGGATCATTGCATGACCACCGAAACCGCCGAGAAGACCGAAGCCCCAGAAATCCAGCCGTTCCAGGCCGAGGTCGCCGAACTGCTGCGCCTGATGGTGCACGCGGTCTATTCGGAGACCGACGTATTCCTGCGCGAGCTCATCTCCAACGCGTCGGATGCCTGCGACAAGCTGCGCTATGAGGCGATCGCCAAGCCCGATCTCATGGCGAATGGCGGTGCTCTTTCGATCCGCATCAAGCCGGACGCCGAGGCCGGGACGCTCACGGTCTCCGATACCGGCATCGGAATGGACCGGGCGGAGCTGATCGACAATCTCGGCACGGTCGCGCGCTCCGGGACCCGCGCCTTCGTTGCCCGCCTCGCCGAACAGAAGGACGGCGCCTCTCTGATCGGGCGGTTCGGCGTCGGCTTCTACGCGGCCTTCATGGTGGCGGATCGTATCGTGGTGACCAGCCGCCGCGCGGGCGCGAGCGAGGCCTGGGTGTGGACGTCCGAGGGCGGTGCGGGCTTTACGGTCACGCCCGCGAGCCAGGAACAGGCGGCGCGCGTGTCGCGCGGCACCGAGATCGTCCTGCATCTGAAGGACGACGCCAAGAAATACCTCGAGACCTACGAGGTCGAGCGCATCGTCTCGACCTATTCGGATCACGTCCAGTTCCCGATCGAGCTTGCCGGCAAGAACGAGCCGCGCCAGATCAACAAGGCGAGCGCCATATGGCAGCGGCCGAAATCCGAGCTCAGCCCTGAGGACTGTACGCAGGCCTACAAGTCGATCGCGGGCGCGTTCGACGAGCCCGAGATGACGCTGCATTACCGCGCGGAAGGGCGCCTCTCCTACGCGGTGCTGCTGTTCGCGCCCGCAACGCCGCCCTACGACCTGTTCGATCCGGCGCGGAGCGGCCACGTCAAGCTCTACGTGCGGCGTGTGTTCATCACCGACCAGGCCGCGCTGCTGCCGGCCTATCTGCGCTTCATGCGCGGCGTCGTCGATTCGGAAGACCTGCCGCTCAACATCTCGCGCGAGATGCTGCAGAACAATCCGCAGGTCGCCGCGATGCGCAAGGCGCTCACCGGTCGCGTGGTCGGCGAGCTCGAAAGCCTCGCCGAGAAGGACGCGGACGCCTACGGCAGACTGTGGGACGCGTTCGGGCGCGTGCTGAAGGAAGGCATCTACGAGGATTTCGAGCGGCGCGAGGCGCTGCTCGCGCTTTCCCGCTTCGAGACGACGGCGGGCGCCAAGCGCTCGCTCAAGCAGTATGTGGCGGACTTCAAGCCGAACCAGACCGAGATCTATTACCTCGTCGGCGACACGCCCGAGCGGCTGAAAGGAAATCCCAAGCTGGAAGCCGCGCGGGCGCGCGGGATCGAAGTGCTGCTGTTGACCGATCCGGTCGACGCGTTCTGGGTCGCGGGGCGGCTCGATTTCGGCGGCAAGCCGCTCAAGTCGCTGAGCCAGGGCGAGGTCGATTTCGGCCTGGTGCCGCTGCTCGATGCCGAGAAGAAGGAGGAAGGCGCCAAGGACGAGGGCGCGGCGACGGATGACGCCGGGGTGATCGACGCCGTGAAGGGGGCGCTCGGCGAGCGCGTGTCCGACGTGCGGTCGTCCGCGCGCCTGACCGACAGCGCCGCATGCCTCGTCGCCGCCGCGCAAGGCGCGGACCGCGAGCTGGAGCGGCTGCTCGCGCGCCACGATCGCGGCTCGGGCGCAAAGCCGATCCTGGAGCTCAACATGCGTCACCCGATCGTGCGGGCGCTATCGCGCGCCAAGCAGGGCGAGCATGGCGGCGATCTCAAGGAGCTCGCGCTCCTGCTGTTCGATCAGGCGCAGATTCTCGACGGCGAAGTGCCGGACGACCCGGCCGCGTTTGCCAAGCGCCTGAACGACTTTGTGGTGCGGGGGCTCTCTGCCTAAACGGTTGCGCGCGCGCGCGACGTTCGCCACAGTGCGCGCGCCCGCCATCCGCCCGAGACCCCCATGACCTCTCCTGCCGTCGAAAACGACCTGCGCGCCGCGATCCGTACGATCCCGGACTATCCCAAGCCCGGCATCCTGTTCCGCGACATCACCACGCTGCTCGGCAATGCGCGCGCGTTCCGCCGCGCGGTCGACGAACTGGTGCAGCCCTGGGCCGGCAGCAAGATCGACAAGGTCGCCGGCATCGAGGCGCGCGGCTTCATCCTCGGCGGCGCGGTCGCGCATCAGGTCTCGGCCGGCTTCGTGCCGATCCGCAAGAAAGGCAAGCTGCCGCACCAGACGGTGCGCATGGCCTACCTGCTCGAATACGGCACTGACGAGATGGAGATGCATGTCGACGCGGTGCAGAAGGGCGACCGCGTCATTTTGGTGGACGATCTGATCGCGACCGGCGGCACGGCCGAGGGCGCCGTGAAGCTGTTACGGCAGGTGGGCGCCGAGGTGCTTGCGGCCTGCTTCATCATCGATCTGCCCGAGCTCGGTGGCGCCGAGAAGCTGCGCAAGCTCGACGTGCCGGTGCGCACGCTGGTCAGCTTTGAGGGGCATTAGGCCAAAGATCGGAACCCGCGGCGCGCACGCATCAATCGCGACCGTTCAGCAATCGAGAGATGTATCAATATGCTTGTGCGTTCGGCGGGGCCGTGATTTGCCCAACGACCGCTTTTGTTAATCCCCTTGATCGCATCGCTTATGGCACTGCCTATTTTCCTGATTTTCACACGTTTGTCTGACGTCGCCGACCAGTTCTGCGCACGCCTTATTGCCGTATCTCAGGCAGCTATAATGGCATTGTTCGTTACTCACCGCTTCAGAGGATACGAAAAAGATATGGCGATAGCGACGACCAAGCCTATGATGGATAAATTCATTGGAGTCTCCGCCTGCGGATGGATGACGAAATTTATTCTCTTGCTCGGTAGCGGCGGCGTTGCCGCGCTTGGCAGGAGGCGAATGAGGCAGGTTGCGATCTTATGAACAGTCAGTTGATACACTCAACCGGGCGAATGCAAGACGACAGGGCAATGCCTGACAGCCGACTGCAATGACCACTTGGGGTCCAGGCCGTGTGAAAACA
>PLJS01000163.1 GCA_003140315.1 Hyphomicrobiales bacterium | reverse complement strand
AATCGTCGGCGCATGGTTGCGACCGAATTCGGAATGTGGCGTTCGGTCCGCAGTGGCGGAGCCCCTGGGTCGATAACCGTGGGGAACTGCAAGTTTCTTGAGCAACCTGGTGGAACGAGGTCCAGAGGGGGGAATCGTCTCCCTCTCGGAGATCAGGAAACCGTAGGCCGCAATGCACAGCGTGGCGTGGTGATGGAAGCCGCGCCATCCGCGCCCTTCGAAATGCCCGAGCCCGACCTCCTGCTTGAGCTCCTGATAGTCGCGCTCGATGCGCCAGCGCAGCTTGGTGAGGTCCACCAGCGAGCGGAAGGTGATGTCTTGCGGAAGCGTTGAAAGCCAATACTTGGTCGGCGCGTCCTCGCCCTTTGGCCACTCGATGAGCAGCCACTCTTGCGCTCGGCCCTCGGTGAGATTGTAATCGCGATGCGCGACCCGAACGCGCAGGCGCGCAAAACGTGAGGACAGCCTTTCGGTCGTACCCTCCCGCCACTTGATCGTGCGCCAAGCGCGCTTCGGCAGGCCGAGAGCGAGTTGCTTGACCGAGATCGGTTGATGCTTAGCGTCCCGGCGGATGAGCTTCGGTGGTCGCCCGCGGCCCAACCACTTTTTTGGCGGCAGCGGCCCCGTGCCCGATGTCCACACAGACGTCTGCGGCATGATGCCGGCGACATAGCACAGCGCCAGCGCGCTGATGCCAGCGCGCAGGTCTGTGTTGCATCCATAACCCGCGTCCATCAGCACCACGCCGCAAGGAAGGTCTGCCTTGCAGGCCGCATCGATCTGCTCAAGCGCGATCTCGGGTTTGGTCTTGAATCGGACATCCTCAGGCACGCCCGTTTGCCTCGACGTTTGCTGTCCTCAGCCCAGTCTTCCGGCAGATACAGACGATAGGCCACCGGCAGGCTCGCTTGGTAATTGGCAAGAGACAGCGACACCGCGACCTGACAATTGTCTTGCTTACCGAGCTGGCCGCAATATTGCCGTGCCACGCCAACCGAGTGCTCTCCCTTCTTCGGAAAACCGGTGTCATCAATGATCCACGCTTCAATCGGAGCGTGACGCTCAATCGCCGGCAGCACTAGCTCGCGCACCTTGGCCAAAACATTCTCGTCCGACCAAGTCGCGTTGCCAACGAAATGCAACAGCGACTGATGCTGCGCCGCCGTCCGCCCAGGCGCCGTAACCGCCGCCATCGGCTCGACGCTCTTGCGCTTGCACGGCATCATCAGGCCGGTGCAATAATCCCGCAGCGGCCCGGCACGGTCCGCGTGACCAATCACGCTCACAAGCCCATCGACATAAGCCGAAAATCGAGATTCACTGTCGCCTGCCGTTCGGAGATCCATATCAGCCCCCATCTGCTGATGCCTGAATCTCCCCACTTACCTGAGTCGGATCACGCGTCGTCCGCGACTTTCTGACTCAGTAAGACTAAAAGGGGGAGGTCGCCGAGCGAAGCTCGGCGGGTGGGGGGTCAATTGATCCCAATAGACCCCCTCCCCAACCCGCCCCCTTTCAGGGGAGGGACCGCACCGAGTCCGCGGCACTACTTCTCCACCCAGTCCGCGCATTTCTGCACATCCGCTTGCGCCCCCCACGGCATGATCGGCACCGTCGAGGTCGAGTTTTTCGGCGAGCCCTCGATCAGCCGGTCGGAATAGACCATGTAGACGAGCACGTTGCGCTTGACGTCGCAGCCGCGCACGATCTGCATCTTCTTGAAGAACAGCGAGCGGCGCTTGCTGAACACATCTTCGCCCTGCTCGAACTTTGCTGTGATCTTGATCGGTCCGATCTGGCGGCAGGCAAGCGAGATATCCGAGACCTCCTCGGCTACTCCGATCCAGCCTTTCCAGCCGCCGCGCTCCGGCGCGGTGAAATGGCAGGCGACGCCCTCGACGCCCGGATCGTCGACCGCATAGGTCGCGAGCTTGTCGTTCGGCGAGAGCAGATGAAACACGGTCGACTTGCGGAAGATGAGATCGGGCTCATCGGCCGCGCGCGCGGGCGCCGACAGCGCGGCCGCGATCAAGATCGCGCAGGCGGAACGAATAGCGAGCGATACGTCGCGGCGCATGAGGCGGCTCCTTCGTGGCCGCGCTCATATGGTGGCGGGTCGGCCCGCCCGGAAGCCCTCAGCCGACCGCGTGATGACAGACCGCGCACAGCTTGTTGCCGTCCGGATCGCGCACATAGGCGCCGTAATAGTTCGGATGGTAATGCGTGCGCAGCCCCGGCGCGCCCTCGTTGCTGCCGCCGGCGGCCAGCGCCGCCGCATGGAAAGCATCGACCGCGCCGCGCGTCTTCGCCTCGAACGCGACCATCGGGCCGTTGCCCGGCGCCGCCGGTTTCCGGTCGTAGGGCCGCACGACCCAGAACGGCGCATTGACGCCGGAAAAATCCGGCGGCGCATAGCCGATCGCGATCTTCGCGGTGCGATGGCGTTTGAGGCCGAGCGTGCCGAGCACCGCGTCGTAGAACCGCATCGCGCGGTTCAGGTTGTCGGCGCCGACCGTGATGTGGCTGTACATGCAACACCTCCCGCGCGCGTGACGGCCATCACGCGCGCGCTATTTTGGCGCGCCGCAACGCGCCCTGCGCGTCAACCCTTTTTGGCGTCGACCGAATAAGCCCCGCCGCCGCCGACCAGGAGCGCAAGGCAGCCGCCGGCAATCGCGAGATTCTTCAGGAAATGGTTGAGCTGATTGCCGTCGGCGAAATTCGTGTGCGCGATGAGCGCCGCGACGACGACGAAAATCGCGATCGCCAGCGCGACGAGCCGCACGTGGTACCCGACGATGACCAGCACGCCGACCAGCGCCTCGAAGGCCGGCACGACGTAGGTCATGATCGAAGGCTCGGGAACGCCGAGCTTGGTGAAATATGCGGTCGTACCGCCGAGCCCCTTGAACTTGTTGTAGGCCGCAATGAGAAACAGCGCACCCACCAGTATTCGCGCGGCGAGCAGCAGGATGTCGCTGTAGCCGGCTATTTTGTTGTCGATTGCAGTTGCCATGAGTCCCTCCCTCCCTGGAGTTTGGGAAATCTGCCACTACGACAGGCGCTGCGGCAAATCACGAAGCCGGGGTGGGACGTTGCCCAATCGCGCGCGCGCGGCGCCAGGACAGCACGACGCGCACTCCCAGAACGACGACCAGAGCCTCGGTCAGCAGGGTCAACAGCGATTTCGCCTGGGTTGCGTGCGATGCCGAGGCGACGAGAGCGGCGTCGACCAGCGGCCCGCTCAGCAGCATGGCGGCGATGCGCGCGTTCTCGAAATAGTCGAAAGCCGCCGCGAACAGCGGGAGCATCAGCATGGCGATCCGCCAGCGCGTCCGCATTACGCTCGGCAACCGGCCCGGCATGGTGAGCCACCACAGCAGGAGCCCGCGCGAGACCGCATAGGTCGCCGGATAGATGCTGTCGACCGCGAGTTGCGCGCGCACGTAATAGGTGCGTCCCTCCTCGCCGAGAAGCTGAAGCAGCGCGCGCGCATCGCCGACGCTGTAGCCGAGCGGACGCAGGTCGAACGGCTCGGCGCCGTCGGCCAGCCCGGCGAGATGCGCGAGCGTGCCGAACATCATCACCGCGAGGAGCGCGAGATTGATCGCCAAGACCGCCAGAACGAGCCAGCCGAACGAAAGGCGGCGGCTCACACTTCGCGTCCGATCAGCGCGTCGAGCGACCACCGCCCTCCGCCGTGCACGAGGAAATGAAACACCACGACGGCCCAGAACAGCGGATATTCAATACCGCGCGCTTCCCAGTTGAAGCCATTCTGGGCGTGATAGATCGCGATGGCGACGCCAAGGAAGACGATGATCGGGACCGCCGCCAGGCGGGTGAGCAGCCCGATCGCAAGCAAGAGGCCGCAGCCGAGTTCGAGGCCGCCCACCACCCAGGCCCAGAACACGCCGTCGTCGAATCCCACGCTCTCGAAAAAGCGCCCGGCGCCCTCAATGTTGCCGAACACGATCTCGGATCCGTGAAACGCGAGCGCGCCGCCGGCCACAAGGCGCACCAGCAGCTCGGTGATCGGGCCGAATAGATCGTACAGGCGGCTGAGCGGCGGGATCAGGAGTTTCGTGGTCATGACGGGTCCCGGTGGCAAGCTCGAAAGAGGCGAGACTCAAGGCGCCAAGCTTACCACCTCCTGGTCGACGGCGCCGAAGATCGAGCGGCCCTGCGCGTCGTTCATCTCGATGCGCACGCGATCGCCGACTTTGAGGAACGGCGTCTTCGGCGCGCCGTGCAGGATGGTCTCGACCGAGCGCAGCTCCGCGATGCAGGAATAGCCGACGCCGCCCGCGGCGACCGGCTTGCCGGGTCCGCCGTCGGCATCGCGGTTCGACACGGTGCCGGAGCCGACGATCACGCCAGCGCCGAGCGGACGGGTCTTGGCCGCATGCGCGACCAGCGTCGGGAAATCGAAGGTCATGTCGACGCCGGCATCGGGCCGGCCGAACGGCGCACCGTTCAGCGCGGACAGCAACGGCAGCGAAACCTTGGCGCCGTCCCAGGCGGAGCCGAGCTCATCGGGAGTCACGGCGACGGGTGAGAAGGCGGTTTGCGCCTTCGATTGAACAAAGCCGAATCCCTTCGCGAGCTCGGAAGAGATCAGATTGCGCAGGCTCACGTCGTTGACGAGCACGACCAGTTCGATCGCCTGTTCGGCGGCTTGCCGGCTCGCGCCTTGCGACACGCCGCCGGCAATCACCGCAACCTCGGCCTCGAAATCGAGGCCCCAGGCGACATCGGCGATGAGAATTGGATCGCGAGCACCAAGAAATGCGTCCGAACCGCCGCGATACATCAACGGATCGGTCCAGAACGACGCGGGAAGTTCGGCGCCGCGCGCACGGCGCACCAATGCGACGTGGTTGACGTAAGCCGAGCCATCGGCCCAGCCGTGCGAGCGCGGCAGCGGCGCGGCGCATGCTATTGAATCGAAAGGAAAATGCGCGATCCGGTCGGCATCGAGCGCGGCCGCAATGTCGGCGAGGCGCGGGGCGATTTCGCGCCAATCATCGAGCGCGGCCTGCAGCGTCGGCGCGACCGCGGTTGCGTCCGCATAGCGGGATAAATCGCGCGATACCACGACGAGCCGTCCGTCGCGGTTCTGCTTCAACGAGGCAAGTTTCATCGATGTTCAGCTTGGTTCGCGCCGGTTCGGATTGAAGTTCTTCTTCAATCCGTTCCAGCAATCGATGTAGTCGTCCTGCAAAGTATCGAGACTTGCAGCATATTTCGTGACGCGCTGGCGAAAGCGCGTCTCGAACATGAAGGCGAGCGTGTTCGTGAGTTTCACAGGCTTCAATTCGACATTGCTTGCATGGTTGAAGGCGTCGGCATCGGGGCCGTGGGCAAGCATCTGATTATGCAGGCTAAAACCACCCGGCACGAAGCCTTCGGGCTTGGCATCATAGACGCCATACACGAGGCCCATGAACTCCGACATGATGTTGCGATGATACCAAGGCGGGCGGAACGTATTCTCGGCGACCGCCCAACGCTCTGGAAAGATTACGAAATCGATGTTGGCGGTGCCGGGGGTTTCGGACGGCGAGGTTAGCACCGTAAAGATCGAAGGATCCGGGTGGTCGAACGCGATCGCGCCCACGGGGGAAAAGTGCCGTAAATCATACTTGTAGGGATAGTAGTTGCCATGCCACGCGACCACGTCGAGCGGCGAATGCGGCAAGTCCGTCGCAAACAGTTCGCCACCCCATTTGACGTAAAGCGTACTCGGCTTGTCGGCGTCCTCGTATGAGGCGAGCGGCGTCAGGAAATCCCTTGGATTTGCAAGGCAGTTCGCCCCGATCGGCCCGCGGTCGGGCAGCGCGAAGCCGCCGCCATAGTTCTCGCAGACGTACGCGCGCGCCGGCCCGTCGACCAATTCGACGCGGAACATGACACCGCGCGGAATGACCGCGACCTCTCCCGGTTCAATCAGCACAATTCCGAACTCGGTGCGGAATCGCAGCTTGTTCTCCTGAGCAACGACCAGCAGTTCGCCATCGGCGTTGAACTGGGTCTCGCCGACCATCGACTCGGTGATCAACAGCACATGCGCCGCCATCCCGGCCTGCGTGTCGCAATCCCCGGCGGTCGTGATGGTGCGCAGCCCGGTCACGAAGGTCAGCTTCTCCGCCGACATCGGCGTCGGCCCCCAGCGCAGCGGCCCGATCGGCAACTCGCGCTCGTCGCGCTCGGGCGCCGTGCGGATGAAGCCGCGGTCGACTTTGCGGAAGCGGCCGGCGTGCCGCACGCTCGGCCGGATGCGGTAGAGCCACGAGCGCTGGTTCGAGGCTTGCGGCGCCGTGAAGGGCGAGCCGGAAAGCTGCTCGGCGTAAAGCCCGTAGTTCACCTTCTGCGGCGAGTTGCGGCCGACGGGCAGCGCGCCCGGCAGCGCCTCGGTCTCGAAGGTGTTGCCGAAGCCCGACATGTAGCCCGGCGCCGTCGGCGCGACCATCGTCTGCCGCAGGCCGGCCGCGGGTGACGTGATTTCGTTCATGGCCGCCTCCTCCGCCTGTTCGGCGTATTTAACGCCTGATCCGACCGTGCGGCGACATTAGTTTCATCTGTAACCAAATCAATGCAGCCCCTGGACGGGCGCCGCCGCGACGCCGATATCGGTAGCTTCAGCGATAGGATCGCCATAGCGACAGGATCGCCATGACACGCAACGCCATGATCGCCGACGCCGTCGAAAAATATGTTACCGCGCAGACGCGCGAGACGCCACTCGCAGCCGAGCTGCGCAAGGAGACGATGCGTCTCCCCAACAGCGAGATGATGACGCCGCCGGACGTTGCGGGCCTGCTCGCGTTTCTGGTCCGCGCCATCGGCGGCAAACGCGCAATCGAGGTTGGCACCTTCACGGGCTACGGCTCGCTCGCGATCGCGTCGGCGCTTCCGCCCGACGGGCAACTCATCTGCTGCGACATCAGCGCGGAGTGGACCGCGATCGGCAAACGCTTTTGGCAGCGCGCCGGCGTCGCGGAGCGCATCGACCTGCGGCTCGCGCCCGCCGCCGAGACCTTGGCCGGCCTCGCCTCGCGCGAAGCCGGCCGCTTCGACTTCGCCTTCATCGACGCCGACAAGGGCGGCTATGACGGCTATTACGAATCCTGCCTCACGCTGATGCGTCCCGGCGGCGTGATCGCGCTCGACAACATGCTGTGGTCCGGCGCGGTCGCGGACAAGCGCGTGCGCGATGGCGACACGAGGGCGCTGCGCGCGCTCAACGAAAAGGTCAGCAAAGATGAGCGTGTGGACGCCTGCCTGCTCAGCGTCGGCGACGGCGTGATGGTGGCGCGGAAGCGGTAGGAACGGTTCGCGGACGACGCAGAACCGAGGCGATCACTCCACAGCAGACTCGCCGCCGACGTGCCGCGTTGATCTCCTCCACCGTCAGCCACGCGCGGCGATACGACGTGCCCAATCGCCGCGACGGGTTGAGCTGCACGGCTGATCGTGTTGCACTCACGGCATGGTCAGGCGCAATGAAATAAGGACGGGAGAGGTCGCAATCGAGCCGCCCGCCGCGAGCAACGCCGGCCTCGTCTTCATCGGGCGCATCCACACGCCTTGGACCGACCGGCTGATGTGCCCGCGTCAAGGCCGCGCCGACGGGCCGATCTGTCGCATCGAGATTTTCGAGCCATGGCGTCCCGCGCTCGACGGCGTCGGGCAATACGAGCGCGTCGAGGTACTCTACTGGCTGCACCTCTCGCGCCGCGACCTCGTGCGGCAAAGCCCGGCCAACGACGGCAGCGTTCGCGGCACCTTCAGCTTGCGGTCGCCAGTCCGTCCCAATCCGATCGGCAGCAGCATCGCGACCTTGGTGCAGGTCGAGGCTGACGGCCTGCTCGTGCGCGGGCTCGACTGCCTCGACGGCACGCCACTGCTCGATCTCAAGCCCGACCGCACACTCTTCACGCCGATCGCGCCGCGTCAGCCCGGTGACGACGAGGTGGGATAGCTAGTCGGGTGCGCGGTCGACTGCGTCACGTCGAGGCGTGGTCTCACCCTCTGCGGCGATTGCCATCGGCATCAGTTACGGCGCAGACTTAAACGGATGCTCAAGGCACCGCAAATTCGCTTCTGCAGGGCCTCGGACGGGGTTCGCATCGCCTACGCGACGACGGGCCGCGGCCCGGCGATGATCGAGGTTTCAACCTGGCTCAACCACCTCGAATTCGATTGGCAAAGTCCGGTCTGGCGGCCGCGGCTGGTCGAGATGGCGAAGAACTATACCATGACACGATACGACGGCCGGGGGTGCGGCCTGTCGGATCGGACTGTCGAGGACCTGTCGTTTGAAGCCAATCTCCGCGATCTCGAGGCGGTGGCCGATGCGGCCGGGTTCAAGCGTTTCATCCTTCTCGGCTGCTGCCAGGGCAGCGGCCTCGCGATCGCCTATGCGGCGCGCCACCCGGAACGCGTGAGCAATCTCATTCTGTATGGGGCGTTTGCACGCGGCCGATTGAAGCGAAATCCGTCCGCCCAGGATCTTGATGAAGCCAACATCATGCTGAAGCTCGTCGAGCTCGGCTGTGGACGCGAAAACCCAGCGTTTCGTCAGGTCTACACAACGCTGTTCATCCCCGAAAGCACATCGGAGCAATTTAGCTGGTTCAGCGATCTGCAACGGATGTCGACCTCGCCGGAGAATGCCGTTGGGCTGATCCGCGGATTCGACGCGATGGATGTCAGCGACCTGCTGCCGAAGATGAGTTGCCCTACGCTGGTCCTGCACGCGCGAAACGACGGCCGGGTACCGTTCGGAGAAGGCCGCATGATTGCCAGCACAATTACCGGCGCGGAATTCGTTCCGCTGGAGAGCCGCAATCACATCCTGCTGGAGCATCAGCCGGCATGGAAACAGTTCTTCGCCGAGATCGCCCGTTTCATTCACGGTCGAGGTCCAGGCGAGGGTTCTGCGGGCATGGGGTTTGCCGAACCGACCGAGCGCGAGCGCGAGGTTCTCGAACTGATCGCTCGCGGCCTCGACAATGCGGAGATCGCAAGCCAATTGTCGGTCAGCGCCAAAACCGTCCGCAATCATATCAACAGCATCTTCAATAAACTCGGCGCCTCCAATCGCGCCCAGGCGATCGTGCGCGCGCGTGAGGCGGGGATGGGCCGCGTGCCGGCGTAGCGCCTCGGTCTAGGCCCCTTGGCCCAGTCGTTTGGAACATTCGCAAGCGTCGCGACCGGTCCTGGGCCAAGGGGCTCATGACGGCATGGCCGTTCCGCGACAGTTTATCGGCTACTCAACATCCGAGGAGATAGCCATGAACGAGACCACCACTTCGGCCCGCACCGCTGGTTCCGCGCCGATGCAAGGCGAGCTGTGGAGCGCCCGTGCCCGCGATTACGCCGAATTGCAGGAAGGCCATTTCCGTCCGCTCTATGAGAGCGTGCTGCGCCGGGCAGAGCTCGCCAACGCGCGATCGAGCCTCGATGTCGGCTGCGGCCCCGGCCTTGCCGCGCAAGTTTTCGCCGCGACGATTGCCAACGTTGCCGGCATCGACGCGTCCGCCGCGTTCATCGATATCGCGCGCGAGCGCCTGCCCGGCCGGAATTTTCGCGTCGGCGAGATGGAACAGCTCCCACACGCGGATGGAAGCTTTGACCTGGTGACCGGCTTCAACGCGTTTCAATATGCGGCGTCGCCCATTGATGCGCTGCGCGAAGCGCGCCGCGTGTCGCAGCCGGACGGCACCATCGTGATTGCGACCTGGGGTCTGCCTGAAGACTGCGAAGCGGCCGTGCACCTCAAGGCTCTCGGTGCCCTGATGCCGCCGCCGCCTCCAGGAGCGCCGGGTCCTTTTGCCTTGTCCGACGAATCCAAGCTGAAGGCGCTGGCGGCCGAAGCCGGTCTCACGCCGATCGACGTGGTCGACGTTGAATGTCCGTGGGTCTACCCGAGCCTGGACATTGCGCTGCGCGGAATGCTGTCCGCCGGACCCGCCGAGCGGGCCATCCGGAATTCCGGCGTGGAGCGCGCGCGTGAGGCGGTGGCAAACGCGATCGCACCCTACCGCAAGCCTTCAGGCGAGTACCACTTGAACAACAAGTTCCGCTATCTGATCGCCCGCGCCTGATCGCACCGGGCGAAACGATCTGACAAACGTGGGGCGCGCAGTGGCGAGCATCCGGGCAAGACCGCACGCAAGCGGGCGAAACACCAATTGTCGCACCGCCCGGAAATTACTCACAACAAACCTTACTTCTGATAAGGTGAGTGCATCTTCGGATGGGCGTGCCTTGGCAGCAAAACCACGATCGCAATTCGACCCGAAGTCCTTTCTCTCCAAGCTCGGAGTGGGCCGCAGCATCGTCAACTACGGCGGGGGCGAGATCGTCTTTTCTCAAGGCGACCATGCCGATGCGGTGTTCTACGTCCAGAAAGGCAAGGTGAAGGTCACCGTCGTTTCCGAGCAGGGCAAGGAGGCCGTGGTCGCCATCCTTGGAACGAATGAGTTTTTCGGTGAAGCCTGTCTTGGCGGGCAGACGCAGCGAATCGCCACGGTCGCCACGATGAGTGACTCCGTCATCATGCGCCTGGAAAAAGACGCGATCGTCAACGTGATCCACGAGGAGCCGGCGTTCTCCGAGGTATTCATTGCTCATCTTCTGAGCCGGACTCTTCGCGTCGAAGCGGACCTGGTCGATCAGCTCTTCAATTCAAGCGAGAAACGTCTCGCGCGGATGCTCCTGTTGCTGGCGAACTTCGGCAAGGAGGGCGCGCCGATGCCGATGATCGCGAAGATCAGCCAGGAGACGCTCGCAGAAATGATCGGCACGACCCGGTCGCGCGTAAGCTTTTTCATGAACAAGTTTCGCAAGCTGGGCTTTATCGAATACAATGGCGGCATTCATGTGCACAGCTCGTTGCTGAATGTCGTCTTGCACGACCAGCCGCAGATCAAGACGCCGACCGGGAACATCGAGACATCGATCGAGACTTGAATGGACCGCGCGATCCACGCGGTACCTGGGTGGTCCAAAAGCCACGCTCATCGCGCGCGGACGGCGGCGTGCGCATCTCTCCACGTGAGCAATTCTGCACAGTTTTCACGGCGGCACAGGCGTACCCACGAAGGCGGGAGGGCCGGCTATTTGAAGGAAGTCACATGAGGAAAGTTCTTCTGCTTGTCGCCGCCCTGGTGGCTGGCGCCCCATTCGCGGGTTCTGCCGTCGCGCGCGATCGCGGCGACACGGATCGCTCCGCGCAGACTTCCAACCAGATCGCCGCTCAAGAGGACGTGCGCATCGCGCGCATCAAGGCCAACTTGCGCCTCACGCCCGACCAGGAGAAGAACTGGCCCGGCATCGAGACCGTCCTGCGCGACATGGGCAAGACGCGCGCGGAACGGCAGGTCGCCTTGCAGGCCGACCGCAGCCAGCAAAAAGAGCCGAGCGACCTCATCGAATTTTTGAATACCCGCTCGAAGCGTCTCGGCGACCGCTCCGCCGACATGAAGAAGCTCGCCGATGCGGCCCAACCGCTCTACGCGAGCCTCGACGAGCAGCAGAAGAAGCGCTTCGCCAACGAGTTGATGGATCTGAGCCGCGGGCGCAACCCGGATTGATCGGCGCCGGGCCGTCGCCTCATGCGGCGGCCCGCGCCCGGTTCCGCAGCGTCCGGTGGTTCGATTGCCTGGAGGATGTGAATGATGTCGGGCGAAAGTCTCCTGATCATCCTTGTGGTCGGCCTGATCGCCGGATGGCTTGCCGGTCAGATCGTGCGCGGCACCGGGTTCGGGATGGTCGGCGATCTCCTGATCGGCATCGTCGGCGCGCTCATCGGGAGCTGGCTGCTTCCGCAGCTCGGCATCCATCTCGGCACGGGACTCGTCGCGGCGATCATCAACGCCACCATCGGCGCGCTGCTCCTGCTGCTCGTCCTCAGGCTCGTTCGCGGCGGAGGCCGATGGGGCGTGGGTTGGGGCGGAAGCTGGGGCAGGCGCTGGTAATCAATTCCGTCGCGCAGAAGGTTCTACGAGGGTAATTCCCACACCACGATTCTCCTCGCCATCGAGGACATCACCGAGCGGCGCGCAAAGGAGCGCGACGCCCAGCCGCACGCCAGGATAAACGCCGAGCTGCAGGCCGCTCATGAGCGCGAAGAGGCGTGGCAGCGCGAGAAGCGCGAGCTGTCGCGGCGCCAAATGATGATGAGCCAGGAATTCGAGCACCGGCTGATCAACGGACTGCAATTGATCTCAAGCCTGCTGTCGATGCAGGGCCGGGCCGCCGCGTCGCCTGAAGCGGCCGTCCAATTGAATACCGCGGCGAGCCGCGTCGCGAAATACGCCGGCGGCAACATCGTCGTCCGATTCGAGACGATGCCGGCCGGATGCGACCCCGCGCATAGCACGGGCCTCGGAATGAAAATCGTGCGGGGCGCTGGTGAAACAGATTGGCGGCGCGTTACAGATCGCGCCCGGCGATCACGGCCGCGGCACGCGCTTCACGGTCACGTTCTCATCGCCGTCCGCGGCCACGAGAGCGGTCTGATCCCGGAGCGCGACGGCTGGCCTTTCGGCCAGTCGGCGAACCGGGCGACCTCGCTCTGCTTCCCCCGATTGATTAGGGCAGATGTGTGCCATTTGCGGTCATCTGACCCGCCTCACAATGGCCCGCACTTAATCCGCATTTAACTAAAAGCCGCCTTAATGGCGCTCCGCCGGGCGGCAAGATGCTCCGCCTGAACGTCGGGGGCGGGGTCGTGCGGAGTTCCGCGTTCGAATGTCCAGTGGCATTCGGGCGTCAGCCTGTTTGTACCAATAGCAGTGTGTAACGAGTGCGGACTCGAGGCGAATGACGGACGGTAGCGGTGCGTATCGTAGGTCCAATGCGTACGGTCATGACGGTCGATCTGCCCTCCTCCCGCAGGTCGCATTCGGCGGCGTAGCTCTTGCGTCCGTCGTGGTGGCTTGCGCGTGGTTTCTTTGCACCGGTCCTTTCGGGACCAATGCCGATCCGGTCGTCGCCGTATATTCAGCGCCCGTAACCGAACGGCCGGCACGTGTGGCTGAACGGCCGACGGCTGTGACCAAAAGGCCGATATCTGTTGCCGAACGGCCCGCATCCTTAGCCGAGCGCTACGCGTCCTTTGCCGAGCGGCCCGCGCCTGTCGCCGAACAGCCGGCGCATGTGGCCGAACGGCCCGCGCGGCTGAGCGTTCCGGGCGTCGACGTCGCGTTGCTCGATCCTGCTTATTCTCTCGGCGCTCCGGCCGGAACGTTTTCGGCGAACGCGCCCGGCAAGTTGGACTACCAGTTCGCCACGGCAGCGCCCCAGGCCGCAATCGCGGTCGCACAAGAGATGCGCGCGCCGCCGGCGGGTGCGCGTCGACCCGTGCAGACCGCGTCGTTGCAGACTGACTCATTGCAGACCGGATCAGTGCCGCCGCGTCCCGCCGAGCCTCGCGCGCCGCAAAGCGCAAACCCGTCTCCCGAGGCGAAGCCGCCGAAGAGCAGGGTCTTCGCGAATACGGCGCCCGACAAGCCATCGATCTTCGACAAACTGTTCGGAAAACCGCAGGAGCCTGAGACCACGCTCGCCTACGCCACGCCCGACGGCGGCGTCCTCAGCGACGGGCGAAGCCTCACGCCCGGCGGTCCGCCCTACGATCGGCAGACCGCCGTCTACGATATCTCGGCGCACACCGTTTACATGCCGGATGGAACGAAACTCGAGGCGCATTCGGGCCTCGGCCCCATGTTCGACAATCCGCGCACCACCAATGTGCGGATGCGCGGCGCGACCCCTCCGCATGTCTACGATCTCGAGCCGCGCGGCGCGCTGTTCCACGGCGTGCGCGCGCTGCGGCTGGTCCCGGTCGGCGGTGAAGGCGCAATCTTCGGGCGGACCGGAATCCTCGCGCACACTTACATGCTCGGTCCGCGCGGCGAGTCGAACGGCTGCGTGTCGTTCAGGGACTACAACGCGTTCCTGCGCGCCTTCCAGAATCAACAGGTCAAGCGGCTGGCCGTCGTCGCGCGGCTGGACTGACGGCCGGCCCTTGGCATAAATATCCCGGTGATACGCCCGCGATCAGACTCGGGAGCGTTCCCCGTGACCCTCGCCCCTCTGCTTCAGGCTAGCCCCAGCATCCAGCTCCATGCCTTCGCCGCCATGAGCGCGTTCGTGCTCGGCGCCGTACAACTCGCCGCGCCCAAGGGCACGCTGCCGCATCGGATCGTCGGATCAATCTGGGTCCTACTGATGCTCGCGGTCAGCATCAGCGCCTTCTTCATTCATCAACTCCGGATCTGGGGGCCGTGGAGCCCGATCCACCTGATCGCGATCTTCACGCTGGTGACGCTGCCGATCGCAGTGTGGCGGGCACATACGCATCAGGTCGAAAAGCACCGGCGCAACATGATCGGGTTGTTCTTCGGGGCGCTGGTCGTCGCCGGCCTGTTCACGTTCTGGCCGGGCCGCATCATGCACGCGGTGGTGTTTGGCGGTTGAGCGCCGATGGCTTTTAGACAAGCCGGCGGCGGGAGTTATCACGATGGCCGACGACGGTTTAATCACCCTGCCAAGCGCTCACGGCGTGAAGGACACGATCGATCGGCTTGAAGCGGGCGTGAAATCCAAAGGCATGACGGTGTTTGCACGCATCGATCACGCCGCCGGCGCAAAGGAGGTAGGCCTCGCATTGCGGCCGACCGAACTCCTGATCTTCGGCAACGCCAAGGCCGGCACGCCGCTGATGCAGGCGAGCCAAACGATCGGGATCGACCTGCCCCTGAAGGCGCTCGCCTTCGAGGATCCGGCCGGCAAGGTCTGGCTCTGCTACAACGATCCCGCGTGGCTGGCGGCGCGTCACGGAATTGAAGCCGGCGAAATCATCAAGACGATGGCTGCGGCGCTCGCGGCGCTTTCGAAACAAGCGGCGGGCGCATGACCGGGCTAGGAGCATTTCTGCATGAGTGACGGCGGCATCGATCTCACTCCGCTCTATCGCGCGGCCGCGAAGGGGCAGATGATTCAGGGCGCAATTTCGCTCGCATGCGGCATCGTCATCGCGCTCGTTGCCTCTCGGGGATTGCAGATCGCCGCCTTCGTCTTGATCGTGGCCGGAGTGGTCCGGCTGGCCTATGGAATTTACCGGTACCAGAAGTACTCGTAACGTGGTGCCTAACTCCTCAACCGCACCGGCAGCGCCGTGAAGCCGCGAAATCTTGCGCGGCGGCTGCGCGTGGGCGCGCCGTCCGGCTCGTAATCGGGAAAGCGCGCAAGGAAGCGCTCGATCGCGATGCGGCCTTCCAGGCGCGCCAGGCTCATGCCGGCGCACATGTGGATGCCGGAGCCGAAGGCGAGATGGCGCGTCGGGTTGCGCGCCACGTCGAAACGATCCGGATCGGGAAACGGCTCGGCGTCGCGGTTGGCGGCGCCGATGCAGAGTGTGACGAGCGTGCTCTTCGGCATCGCGACGCCGCCGAGCACCGTATCCTCGGCGACGCCGCGGTTGCCGAGCTGGTTGGAGCTCTCATAGCGCAGCACTTCCTCGACGGCGCTTTTCATCAGGGCGGGATTCTCGATCAGGCGGCGCCGCTCGGCAGGAAAACGGATGAAGATGTCGAGCGCGTTGCCGATCAGATTGGTGGTCGTCTCGTGGCCGGCATTGAGAATGAAGATGCAGTTCTGCGTCAGCTCGGCCTGCGAGAGCGTGCGGCCCTCCTGCTCGCCGCGGATCAGGCGCGTGAGCAGGTCCTTTTCCGCGTCGCCGGGCGCGCGTCGTCGCTCCGCGATCAGGCCTGACAGATAAGCCGAGAAGTCGCGCACGGCGTCGTTGCCGCGCGCCATCTGCTCATCGGTCAACACCGGCTCGAGCGCGCCGAGGATCGCGAGCGACCAGCCGCGCAACGGGCCGCGGTCGGCGCGCGGCACGCCGAGCAGATTGCCGACGATCTCCACGGGGATCGCCGCGGCGAAGTCCTCGATCACGTCGGCGCGGCCTTTCGCGGCAATCGCGTCGAGCAGCCGGTCGACCAGCGCGACCAGCCCGGCCTCCGTCTCGGCGATGACGCGGTTCGACAGCGCGCCCTGGATCGCTCGGCGCACATGGGTATGCAGCGGGGGATCGTTGAACACGAGGCTGGTGGTGTGATGCTCGAACAGCGGTGCGTCGCCGTACTTGGGGCGGAACTCGACCTTCTTGTCGGACGAAAACACGCGGGCGTCGCGGTAGACCGCATCGCAATCGCGCCAACGCGTGATCAGATACGCGCCGTCCGGCATGCGGTGCACCGGATCGTGCTCGCGCAGCGCCCGGTAATAGGGAAACGGGTCGTCGATGAAGTCGGCCGGCAGGCGCTTGAGATCGAAGCCGCGCGCAAATGCGGCCGCATCCGCGAAGGGCTCGGCGGAGCCTGCCAGACTATCGACGATCCCGGTCATGCGGCGTCGCCATTCCAGCGTGGGCATACCGATAACGCAATGGAGGGAAGCATCGTGTGGGTTCCGGGCGCCAACCGTTGCACGGGGAAGCGACTTCGGCCATGGTCGAGGGAGAGGTCGTATTCAACCATGAGTCACAATCCGGAGGGCGGAAAAGGCGCCGACGCGCCCAAGGACGCGCCCTTCCGCCTCGAGGGCTTCCTCCCCTATCGCCTCAACGTGGTCGCCAACCTGATTTCCCAGGCGCTCTCCCAGATCTACGCTGAGCATTATGGCATTGGCGTGCCAGAATGGCGGGTGCTCGTCACGCTCGGCCAATACGGGGTGATGACCGCCAAGGCGGTCGGCGCGCACAGCCACATGCACAAGACCAAGGTATCGCGTGCCGTCTCGCTGCTGGAAAAGCGCAAGCTGCTCGCGCAGCGCGTGAATCGCGAGGACATGCGGGAATCGCTGCTCTCGTTGACGCCGGCAGGCGTTGCCATCTACCAACGTCTGGTGCCGGTCGCGGCGGACTTTGCGTACCGCCTGATCGAGGCGATCGATCCCGCCGACCGCCCGGCATTCGAGCGCGCGCTCACGCGATTGAGCGAGAGCGCCGGAAAGCTGACGAAGGCGGACGGCGCGTAGACGACGACGGACGGGGAAACGCAGTGAAGCTCTATGGATATTTCCGCTCGTCCGCGGCCTATCGGGTGCGCATCGCGCTGAACCTCAAGAACATCGCCTATGACACAACCTCGGTGCACCTGACGCGCGACGGCGGCTGGCAATGGCGCGAGGATTTCCGCGCGATCAATCCGCAGAAGCGCGTGCCAGCGCTCGCGCTCGCGACCGGCGAGGTGCTGCTGCAGTCGCTCGCGATCATCGAATATCTCGACGAGACCCATCCCGAGCCGCCGCTGCTTCCGGCCGATCCGATCGCGCGGGCGCACGTGCGCGCGGTCGCGCAGATAATCGCCTGCGACATCCATCCGGTGAACAATCTCGTCGTGCTCAACTACCTGAAAGGTCCGCTCGCCCAAAGCCAGGCGAGCGCCGACGACTGGTATCGTCACTGGGTCACCCAAGGCTTCGAGGCGATCGAAGCGCTGATCCGGCCCGGCCCCTATGCGTTCGACGCGCAGGTGACGATCGCCGACCTTTGCCTGGTGCCGCAGGTCTTCAACGCGCGGCGCTTCAAGGTCGACATGGCGAAATATCCCAAGATCGCCGGCGTCGACGCGGCCTGCCTCAAGCTTCCCGCCTTCGATAAGGCGCGGCCGGAAAACCAGCCGGATGCCGAGTAAGACCCTGGCTGGATAAGGATACTACGTGCTCAACCCCTCCCCGGGTGCCGCGCGCGAGGCGCCGCCGTCCGAGCCTTTGACGCCCAAGCGCAACCTGCTCGCCGTCGTCCTGTGGATGACCGGCACGCTCCTGTTCTTCTCCTTGATGGCGATCTCGGTGCGCCAGCTCGGCGGCGTGTTGAACCTGTTCGAACTGCTCATGGTGCGCAGCTTCGGCGGGCTCCTGATCCTCACCGCCATCATGCTGGCGCGGCCGCACTTGTTTCGCGACCTGCCGCTGCGCATGCCGCTCGTCCATATTCTGCGCAACGGGACGCATTTCCTCGCGAACCTCGGCTGGGCCCACGCCGTGATCGTGCTGCCGCTCGCGACCGTGTTCGCGATCGAGTTCATGATGCCGGTATGGGCTGGCGTTCTCGCCGTCCTGTTCCTCGGCGAGCGCTTCACGATCGCGCGCGCCGGATCGATCGCGCTCGGCTTCCTCGGCGTGCTGGTGATCCTGCGGCCCGGCATCGAGGCGTTCCAGCCCGCGGCGCTCGGCGTGCTCGCGGCCTCGTTCGGCTATGCGATCGCCAACATCACGATGAAGCGGCTCGTGACGGTGCAGACGCCGATCGCGATCCTGTTCTGGATGAGCATGATGCAGTCCGCCATGGCGCTCCCCGGCATCGATCCGCTGTTTCCACTGCGGCTCTCGGCGGCGCAATGGCTGCCGCTCGCCGGCATCGCGGTCGGCGGCACGGCCGCGCACTACTGCATCGCGAATGCGATGCGCGTCGGCGATGCGATCGTCGTCATCCCGCTCGACTTCCTGCGCATCCCGCTGATCGCGGTTGTCGGCGCCCTGTTCTACGCCGAACGGATTGACCTTGCGGTGTTCCTCGGTGCCGGAATCATCGTCTCCGGCATCGTGTGGAACCTGCGCGCGGAAATGCGGCGGTGAGCATCGCGCGGCCATTTCCTCCTGCTGTGGCAGCGTGTACAAGCCGCCTCGGCGGCGGCGGCACCGATTCACATTTTCGACATCTTCCATGGGCTTGATCGAAACCATGCTGCTTTGGGTGCGGCACCTGCAGGTGCGACGATGAATTGCCGGATCGGACGTCTCGGACCGATCGCCGTCGCGCTTGCGATCACGGCGATCGGCGCTGCCATATCGCCGTCCAGCGCGCAGCAGCCGCAGTGGCCGCCGGGCCCCGGCGCGCCGCCGAACCCCAGCTATCAAGGCCAGGTCTGTCAGCGGCTCGAAGCCCAGCTCGCGACCGTCGACCGCGGCACCGCCGATCCGGCGCAGGCCGACCAGATCCGCCGCTACGAGGAGGCCGCCGCGCGCCAGCAGTCCGAGCTCGACCGCATGGTGGCGCAGTCGCGGCGCGCGGGCTGCGATTCCGGCTTCTTCCTGTTCCGTTCGGATTCGCCGCAATGCACGGAGCTGAGCCGGCAGATCCAGAGCATGCGCGGCAACCTCGACAAGATGACCATGGATCTCCAGCGCCTGCGCGGCGGGACGATCGATCGCGGCGAGCAGCGCCGCTCGATCATGGTCGCGCTCGGCGAGAACAATTGTGGCCCGCAATATCGCCAGGCCGTGCGTTCGAACGGCATCTTCGACCAGTTGTTCGGCGCCAACAACGGCACGCCAACCGATCCGAACGCGCCTCCGAGCGGGACCTTCCGCACCGTGTGCGTGCGCACCTGCGACGGATTCTATTTTCCGATCTCCTACGCGACCACGCCGGAGCACTTCCGCGACGACGAGAAGACGTGCCAGCGCCTGTGTCCGGCGTCCGAGGCCGTGCTGTTCTCGCACCGCAATCCGGGCGAGGACATGAACCAGGCGACCTCGCTCACGGGACAGCTCTATACGGCGCTCCCGACCGCGTTTCACTACCGTCAGGAAATCACCGCCGCCTGTAGCTGCCGAAAGCCGGGGCAGAGCTGGGCTGACGCGCTCGGGCCCGAAACCAACCTGCAAAGCGGCGACGTCGTCGTGACGGAAGATCGCGCCAAGGCCTTGTCGTTGCCGCCGGGAACGAAGCCGCCGGCCAAGGGCCGCACGCCGGCAGCGAGCGAGGCCCCGCCGGCGACAGCCGCCGCCACGCCGCCCGCGACCGATACGCCGGCAACGGATGCCCCCGCGAGCGACACGCCGCCCGCAAAGCGGACGGTGCGCTCGGTCGGACCGGTGTTCCTCCCGGCGAAGTAGCGCTCAAAAATCAAACGCTTCGCTTTTCGCCTTGGCGAGCGCGCTCACGGTCTCGTCCGGTGCGGGAAGCGGCGTGCCGGGATCGCGGAATTTGTTCACGATCGGATAGCGGCGGTCGCGGCCGAAATTGCGCAGCGTGACCTTCACGCCGGGCGCGGCCTGGCGGCGCTTGTATTCGGCGAGATTGAGCATGCGGTCGACGCGCATCACGGTCTCGCGTTCGAAACCCTCGGCGACGATATCGGCGATCGGCTGCTCGCGCTCGACCAGGCGTTCCAGGATCGCGTCGAGCACGTCGTAAGGCGGCAGCGTGTCCTGGTCCTTCTGGTTCTCGCGCAGCTCCGCGGTCGGCGGCTTCACGATCACGCGTTCGGGGATGACGGCGCCCGAGGGCCCGAGCGCGCCGACCGGCCGCCACGTGTTGCGCAGGCGGCACAAGCGGAATACCTGCGTCTTGTAGAGGTCCTTGATCGGGTTGAAGCCGCCATTCATGTCGCCATAGAGCGTGGCGTAGCCGGCCGACATTTCGGACTTGTTGCCGGTCGTCACCACCATCAGGCCGAACTTGTTGGAGATCGCCATCAGGATCGTGCCGCGCGCGCGCGACTGAAGATTTTCCTCCGTGATGTCGCGGTTGGTGCCGGCGAACAGGGGTTTCAACGCGGCCTCGAAGCCCTCGACCGGCGCCGAGATCGGCACGGTGTCGTATTGGATGCCGAGCGCCTGTGCGACCTGCGCGGCATCTTCGAGCGAGTCCTGCGACGTGTAACGGTAAGGCAGCATCACGGCGCGCACGCGGGCAGGCCCCAGCGCATCGACCGCCATCGCGGCGCAGAGCGCGCTATCGACGCCGCCCGAAAGGCCGAACACCACGCCTTTGAAGCCGTTCTTGTCGACATAGTCGCGCAAACCCAGCACGCAGGCGGCGTAGTCCGCCTCGTCGGCCTCCTCGATCATCGCGTTCTCACCCGGCAGGCAGCGCCACGTGCCGCCCTCGCGCACCCATTTCGTGGTGACGACCGCCTCGCGGAAGGCCGGCAACTGAAATGCGAATGAGCGGTCCGCATTCAGCCCGAACGAGGCGCCGTCGAACACGAGTTCGTCCTGGCCGCCGACCATGTTGAGATAGACGAGCGGCAATCCGCTCTCGACCACGCGCGCGACCGCGATGTTGAGCCGGACTTGCGTCTTCTCGCGCCAATAGGGCGAGCCGTTCGGCACCAGCAGGATCTCGCCGCCGGTCTCGGCGACGCATTCGACCACGTCCGGTCCCCAGATGTCCTCGCACACCGGCACGCCGATGCGCACGCCGCGCAGCGTGATCGGCCCCGGCATCGGGCCGGGCACGAACACCCGCTTCTCGTCGAACACGCCGTAGTTCGGCAGGTCGACCTTGTGGCGCGCGGCCGTGATGCGGCCGCCATTGAGCAACAGGAAGGAATTGTAGAGCTTGCCGTCCTCAAGCCACGGCGCGCCGACCAGCACGGCTGGACCATTGTCGGCGGTCGCGCGCGCGAGCGCCTCGACGGCGGAGCGGCAGGCCGCCTGGAACGCGGGCTTGAGCACCAGGTCCTCGGGCGGATAGCCGGCGATGAACAACTCCGGAAAGATGATGAGATCGGCGCCCTCGGCGGCCGCGGTCGCGCGCGCGCGGCGTACCTTGTCGGCATTGCCCGCGACATCGCCGACAGTCGGATTGAGCTGCGCGAGCGCGATGGAGAGTTTATCGGCGGGCCGGGCGTTCATGGAGATGATCTAGCGCGGGCAAGGCGTCTGCCGCAATGCGACATCGATCATAGGAGCCCGAACCACTCCGCAATGGCCAGCAGCCACGTCACACCCGCGATCAAGAGCGCGACGCCGACCGCCGCCGAGCTCATGTCCTTGACGCGGCCGATCTCGGGATGCGGCGCCGCCATGACGTGATCGGATAGCTTCTCGATCGCGGTGTTGAGCAGTTCCACCAGGATCAGCAGCAGGATCACGCCGACCAGCGCGAGCCGTTTCCAGGCGAACGGCGTCACGACAAAGGCGAGCGGAATGCTGAGCGCGAGCGCGACCAACTCCTCGCGCATCGCGGCTTCCGACGTCGCCGCCGCCACCAGCCCGTACCACGAATTGATCGTGGCGCGCCAAATCCGCTTCAAAGCTATTCCCCTCGACGAAACGGACGCGGCCGGGACCGCGCCCGTCTCAAGACTAGCCCGATCGCACCCCGGGTGCGAAATCCGACGCGCTATTTCTTGTCCGCGACGCGCAGGCCCGCGCCGCCGCCGCTCAGCTTGAGGGTACCGGCGGGCGTGAGCTTCTTTCCATTGATCTTGAACAGCTCCAGGTCCTTCTCGACCATGCACTGGACGGCGACGGTCTTGTTGTCCTTGCTGAACACGACACCCTGGCACCAACTGCCTGTCTTCACCTCGGCCAAAAGCGTCAGCTTCGTGCCCTTCACGCTGAAGACCTTGAGCAGCCCGAAACTATTGAAAGCCGGATGGCCCTTCGGCTTGTTGGTGCCGTTCTGGAGGACCACCGCCACCAGCGAGCCGTCCTGCGACATGCCGACGCCCTCGGGCGTCTGGCCGACCGAGATGGTGTCGACTACGCGTGGCGGATTTGCCTTCATGTCGACGACGTTGATCACGTCGGCGTCGCCCTGGCCGCCGCCTTGGTTGCCGAACACCGCGACATCGCCCTTCGAGCTCATCTCGATGCTGTAGGGCCGATAGCCGCCGACCATGAACTTCTTGGTGTCCTCGACCTTGGTGCCGTCGATCGAAAGGATCGAGATCTTGTGGTCGCCGTCGCGGGTGAGCAGCGCCATCTTGCCGTCCGGCGTGAAGACGACGTGGCATGGCCCCGACGCCTTGCCGAAGTCGAGCTTGCCGGCGGCGGTCAGCTTCTTGCCGCTGATCGTGAAGATCGAGAGGGTGCCTTCGGTGCGATTGGCGACCAGCGCGAGCGTGCCGGCCGGATTGATCGAGACGCCGGTCGCGCCCAGTCCCGCTTCCAGCGTCTGGATCACGGCCGGCGGATTGGCCTTCAGGTCGATGACGGAGAGCTTGTTGTCCGGTACGGTTTTCTTCGGATCGGCCGGGTCAAGTTTCGTCGCCCCGGTCACCAGCGCGTAGGATTCATCGCGCGCGACCGCGACGCTCTGCGGCGGCCCGATCACGCTGGCCGGCGCCTTCACCTCGCCGACGACCTTCGGCGGATTGGCGCCGAGATCGATGATGGTGACGCTGTCCGGCGCCGGATTGGCCGGGACCACGTTGTTGCCGTCGACCAGCACCGCCTTGTTGTCGTTGGCGGAGACCGCGAGCTGCGCGCTCGCCACGGAACAGAAGAATGGCAGAGCGGCGAGCGCGAACGCCGCTCCCCGCGCGCAAGAGCGGATCATCGAAACCTCCCGAACTCGGTTTCTGTTTGTCCCGGTGCTGGCGCGCCGAGTTCGCGCCGCGCGTGCATGCTAGCGAACCGCGAGGGGAATGCCAGTGGGGCTGCACGGCCGTAGGGTGGGCATCGGCTCAGCCGATGCCCACGCGGAGTTACGAGGACGTGATATCGCGAAAATCGCGTGGGCATGCGTCGCATGCCCACCCTACAAGCTCACAACCCTGCGGCGGCCTGCAGCGGCGTTGCCTTCGCGGCGCGCTCGACCTTGAGCCGCTCGGCCAGCAGGAAAGCGAGCTCGATCGCCTGCTCGGCATTGAGGCGCGGATCGCAGAGCGTGTGATAGCGGTCGTTGAGATCCTCGTCGGTGATCGCGCGCGCGCCGCCGGTGCACTCGGTCACGTCCTTGCCGGTCATCTCCAGGTGCACGCCGCCCGCATGCGTGCCCTCGGAGGCGTGCACCGAGAAGAAGGTCTTCACCTCTTGCAGGATGCGATCGAACGGCCGTGTCTTGTAACCGCTCTCCGCCGTGATCGTATTGCCGTGCATCGGATCGCATGACCACACCACGGCGCGGCCCTCGCGCTTGACCGCGCGCACCAGCGCCGGGAGATGGTCGCCGACCTTGTCGGCGCCGAAGCGGTTGATCAGCGTCAGCCGCCCCGGCTCGTTCTCGGGGTTGAGGATGTCGGTCAGCCGGATCAGTTCGTCGGCTTTCAGCGACGGCCCGCATTTGAGCCCGATCGGATTCTTCACGCCACGGAAATATTCCACATGCGCGTGGTCGGGCTGGCGCGTGCGATCGCCGATCCAGATCATGTGGCCGGACGTGCAGTACCAATCGCCGGTGGTCGAATCCTGCCGCGTCATCGCCTGCTCGAAGCCCAGCAGCAGCGCCTCGTGACTGGTATAGACGTCGGTGCCGCGCAGCTCCGGATGACTTTCGAGATCGAGCCCGCAGGCCTGCATGAAGGCAAGCGTTTCGGAGATGCGGTCGGCGAGGTCGCGGTAGCGCTCGAGCTGCCGGGCGTCCTTCACGAAGCCGAGCATCCATTGGTGCACGCGGCCAAGGCTCGCGTAGCCGCCATGCGCGAACGCGCGCAACAGGTTTAGGGTCGCGGCCGACTGATGATAGGCCTCGATCAGACGCTGCGGATCGGGAATGCGCGCGGCCGCCGTGAACTCCGCGCCATTGACGACGTCGCCGCGATAGCTCGGCAGCTCGACGCCGCCGCGCTTCTCGGTGTTCGACGAGCGGGGCTTGGCGAACTGGCCGGCAATGCGCCCGACCTTCACGACCGGCGAGGCGCCCGCGAAGGTGAGCACCACCGCCATCTGCAGGAACAGGCGGAAGAAGTCGCGGATCGAGTTGGCGCTGTGGTCCTCGAAACTCTCGGCGCAGTCGCCGCCCTGGAGCAGGAAAGCCTCGCCCGCCGCCACGCGCGCAAGCGAGCGCTTGAGGTTGCGCGCCTCGCCGGCAAAAACCAGCGGCGGGAACGACGCAAGTCTCGCTTCGGTCTCGGCGAGCTTTGCCGCGTCCGGGTACTCGGGCACCTGGACGATCGGCTTTCCCCGCCAGCTATCGGGCGTCCAACGCTCGGGCATGGCGCAACTCCTTTTCGCGCCGGGCTTATACACGAGGATGCCGAGGGATGCGAAGGGGCACCTTGATCGCTAAGGTGACCGCCTCGAATCCGACCCAACCCGCATGCCCATCCATCCCGCCTATGCCCAGGTTTCGGCCCTCCTCGCCGCGGTCTTCATCCTGATCGCCGGCAATGGGCTGTCCAATACGCTGATCCCGCTGAGCGCCACGGCGGCGAACTTTCCGGAACTTTCGCTCGGCCTGATCGGCTCGGCCTATTTCGGCGGCATGCTGGTCGGCTGTCTCGCGACGCCCCGCATCATTGCGCGCGCCGGGCATATCCGGGCATTCGCGGCCTTCGTCGCAATCGCCACGGTCGCGACGATCACGCATCCAGTCTTCGTCGACCCGTTGGCCTGGGCAATCATCCGCGCGGTCACCGGCTTCTGTTTCGCCGGTCTCTACGCGACGATCGAGAGCTGGATGCACGACAAGGCGGACAATATCGTTCGTGGCCGCATCATCGCGCTTTACCAGATGATGAACTACGCCGGCAGCGCGGTCGGGCAGCAGGCGATCCGCTTCATCTCGCCGTCCTCGTTCGTCGCGTTCTCGATCGTGGCGGCGGCGCTGAGCCTGTCGGTGCTGCCGCTGACCTATACGCGCTCCGACCCGCCCGAGCCGCCGCCGGCGCCGCGCCTGCGGCTTGCGTGGCTGTTCCGCATCTCACCGGTCGGCGTCGCGGGTGCGCTCGCGTCCGGGGCCGCGAACGGCACGTTCTGGTCGCTCGCGCCGGTGTTCGCCGAACGCAGCGGACTTTCGGCCGGCGGCGTTGCGAGCTTCATGACCGCCGCAATCGTCGGCGCGGCGCTGGTGCAATGGCCAGCCGGGCGCCTCGCCGATCGTCGCGACCGCCGCCACATCATGCTGGTCGCGGTCACGATCGCGGTCGCGGCACAACTGGCGCTGGTGTGGTTCGCCAGAAGCGAGGCGATCGTGCTGATCGGCCTCGCCGCCGCCGTCGGCGCGTCGGCATTGGTGCTCTATCCGCTGGCGTCGAGCCACGCGCAGGATCTCGGCGGGCGCGAAAACGCCGTCGAGGTCTCGACCGGCCTCCTGCTCGCCTACACGATCGGCGCGATCATCGGGCCGACCACGGCGGCCTGGCTGATGGGCCTGATCGGGCCGCAGGCGCTGTTCATCCATAACGCCGCGATCCACGTCGCCTTTATCGTGTTCGTCATCTGGCGTCTGTGGCAGCGCCCGCCGGGCGCCGAGAAAGCGTGAGCGGGGGCGTCTACTCGGCCGCCTCGCGCACATGGCTGCGCGTCACCGTGCGCAAGGTGACGAGCTCCTCGGCGATGGTCGGATGCACCGCGACGGTCGCGTCGAAGTCGGCCTTCGTGGCCTTCATCTTCACCGCGATGCCGATCACTTGAATGAGCTCGCCCGCGTCCGGCCCGACCAGATGGCAGCCGACCACACGGTCAGTCATGCCGTCGACCACGAGCTTCATCAGCATCCGCGCCTCGCCGCCGAGGAAGGCCGTGCGCATCGAGCGGAACGTGGTCGCGTAGACGTCGACCTTGGGCAAGCGCTCGCGCGCCTGCGCCTCGCTCAAGCCGACGACGCCGACCTCGGGCTCGGAGAACACGGCCGTCGGCACGTTCACGTGGTCGACGGCGGTCGGCTTGCCGCCAAACACCGTGTCGGCGAAGGCGTGGCCTTCGCGGATCGCAATCGGCGTGAGCGCGAGACGGTCGGTCACGTCGCCGACCGCGTAGATGTGCGGCACGGACGTGCGCGAGAACGCGTCGACCGCCACGGCACCTTTCTCGTCGATACGCACGCCAGTGGTCTCGAGGCCAAGCCCCGCGATATTCGGCCGCCGCCCGGTCGCGAACATCACCCTGTCGACCAGGATGTCGTCGTGATCGGAAAGCTCGACGCACAGTCCGTGATCGACCTTCTCGATCGCCTCGACGATACGCTTGCAGATGATCTTGATGCCGCGCCGCTCCATCTCGTGGCGCAGATGCGCGCGCACCTCGTCGTCGAAGCCGCGCAAAATGTTCTCGCCGCGATAGACCAGCGTCACCTCCGAACCGAGGCCTGCGAAGATGCAGGCGAATTCGACCGCGATATAGCCGCCGCCCTGGATCAAGATGCGCTTCGGCAGCTCGGTCAGGTGGAACGCCTCGTTCGACGAGATGACATGCTCGATCCCGGCGACGCCGTGGCCCATGCTCGGCGCGGCGCCGGTCGCAACCAGGATGTGCTTGGCGTGCACGCGTTCTCCGGTCGCGAGCAGCCGGACGGTGTGCGCATCGTCGAGCACCGCGCGACTCTTGACGATCGTGACCTTTGCGCGGTCGAGGTTCGCCGTATAGGCCGCTTCGAGCCGCGCGATCTCCTTGTCCTTGTTGGCGATCAGCGTCGCCCAGTCGAACGAGGGCTCGCCCACGGTCCAGCCGAAGCCCGCGGCTTCCTCGAAATCGTGGCTGAAGCGCGAGGCATAAACCAACAGCTTCTTCGGCACGCAGCCGCGGATCACGCAGGTGCCGCCGACGCGGTATTCCTCGGCGAGTATCACGCGCGCGCCATAGCCGGCGGCGATCCGCGCGGCGCGCACGCCGCCGGAGCCTCCCCCGATGACGAAGAGATCGACCTCGCGATCGGCCATGGCGCTCAAGTCCGCTGCAAACGGCTCAGAGGTCGTGCCCTTTCTTCTTCATCTCGGCACGGAAGCGGACCATGACCTCCTCGGACACGCGCGGCCCCCACACCTGCTGCACGAAGCCGAAGGTCGCATCGAGCACCTGCGGCTCCAGCGCCAGCATCTTCTTGCCGACCGCGGTCTTGTAGAAGATCACGATGTCCTTGAGCTCCTGCTCGCTGAAGCGGATGGCGTAGAACTTCGCCGCCTCGGCGATGATCTCGGTGCGTCGTGGCGCGAACTCGGTCGCGAGCTGCGCCGCGACTTCGCTCAATTCCTTGTTGAGTTGCGGGCTGGTGCGCAGGAGCGCGGCCTTGGTCTGCTCAACCATTCCGGTGATGATCGGATCGAACATCCCCGATCCGCCTTTGATCTCGACGAGCTCACGCGCGCTCGCGAGCGCGGCGGCCGAAGGCTGCTGGGCGCGGGCTTCGCCGAGGAAGCCGTGCCAGCCGATCATCAACATCGCCGCGCATGCGAGCCAAAGTCTCTTGTTCGCAATCATGCGTCTCTCCTTGCTGCAGTTTTCCGATCAAGACCGCTCGACGATGCGCCGGCCGTTGGGTCCCGCGGTGATGGCTAGCGACGCGAGGCCGATGAAAAGCCCGTGTTCCACGACCCCCGGAATAGCAGCCAAGCGGCCCGCGAGCGAGGCCGGATCGGCAATCCGCTCGAGCGCCGCATGGAGGATGAAGTGGCCGCCATCCGTGACGAAAGCAAGGCCATCCTTGCCGCGCCGCAGCGTCAGCGCGGTCGAGCCGGTCGCCTTTTCGATCGCACGCCTGGTGGCCGCGAGCCCGAACGGGACGACCTCGATCGGGAGCGGAAAAGCGCCAAGCACGGGGACGAACTTCGATTCGTCGGCGATCACGATCATGCGCGCGGAGGCCGACGCCACGATCTTCTCGCGCAACAGCGCGCCGCCGCCCCCCTTGATCAGTGCGAGGTCCGGCGCGATCTCGTCGGCCCCATCGACGGTCAGGTCCAATTCCGGCGTGTCGTCGAGCGTGGTGAGGACGATCCCCTCCCCCGCGGCCTGAACGCGGGTTGCTTCCGAGGTCGGCACGCCGATCACGTCGAGGCCCGCGCGCACCCGTTCGCCAAGTAGCGCGACGAATTGCTTCGCCGTCGAGCCCGTGCCCAGCCCGAGGCGCATTCCGGGCCGCACGAAATCGAGCGCACCGGCGGCGGCTTCGCGTTTGTAGCTATCGGCGTCCATGACGGCGCGCAACATAGCCAAAATCGGCCGCCGCAACAGGAGTTTGTTTTGCACGGGCGCGATGCCAGGAAAAGTGGATACCGGTTTTCCGTCCGGCATCGTGCCGCGATGCTTGCCTTGCAAGCGAGCGCGCGCTAGCGCTCTCCCATGCCCTCACCCATCGTCGTGTTCGATCTCGACGGAACGCTGGTCGACACCGCGCCCGACCTGATCGACACGCTCAATCTCATTCTGGCGCGCCATGATGTGGCGCCGCTCGCCTTCGAGCGCGGGCGCACGATGATCGGCGGCGGCGTGAAGCCGCTTCTGGTGCAGGCGCTGGCGACGCGCGACATCAAGCTCTCGCCGCACGACCTCGACCGGCTGTTCGCCGAATATCTGGAGCTTTACGCCGCCCACATCGCGGACCGCTCGCGGCCGTTTCCCGGACTGGAAGGTGCGCTCGACCTGCTCGCGGCGCGCGGCTGGCGCTTTGCGGTGTGCACCAACAAGCTTGAATGGCTTTCGGTCCGGCTGCTCGACGCGCTGGATTTGAGCCGGCGTTTCGCGGCGATCTGCGGCCAGGACACTTTCGGCGTGCAGAAGCCCGATCCCGAGATCCTGCGGCGCACGATCGCGCGGGCGGGCGGCGACATCGCGCTCGCCGTCATGGTGGGCGATTCGATGACCGATGTTGCGACCGCGCGCAATGCGGGCGTTCCGGTGGTCGCGGTCGACTTCGGCTATACCGAGACCCCGCCGCACGCGTTCGGCGCCGACCGCCTGATCAGCCATTTCGACGCTCTGCCCGCGGCCGTGGAAGCGCTGGCGCGGGTGCGGACCTGATGCCCACGACCTGCGGGTTTAAGCATCGGTTAACCGTTAAGTAAGCCTTCACCATGATAACCGGATGCGGCGCGGCGCGCGCGGAAGCCCCGTCGCGATGGTCGCGCGCCGCTGTGGTGTCCCATGCTTGCCGAGATGCTCGACTTCTTCGTTCCGCGCCGCGCTGCGGAAACCGCCCTGCCGACGGTCGAGGCGCCCTCCGCGGTCCCCGAAGCCGAGATCGACCAGGGCCTGGCGCGCCTCGCCGGGATCCGCGAGACCATCGATCTGATCGAGACCGATCTCGCCGCAATGATCCGCGACGTGCAGCGCGCCTCCGATGCGGTGCGCACCGGCACACTCACGTCGGCGCAAGTGCTTGCGGCGATCCGCGGACGCGGCGAGCAACTCGCCGCCCTGACCGGCCAGGCGACGGAAAACGCCATCCAGTTTGCGACCGCGACGGAAGAATTCGCGCAGTCGGCCGACGAGATCGGCCGCCAGGTGCGCGAGGCCGGGACGCTGACCGAGGACGCGGGTGATGCCGCCTCCGCGGCCGGCAAGAGCGTGGACGGCCTCAAGGCGTCGTCGGCCGAGATCGGCAATGTGGTGAGCCTGATCTCGGCGATCGCCAAGCAGACCAACCTGCTCGCCCTCAATGCCACGATCGAGGCGGTGCGCGCGGGCGACGCGGGGCGCGGCTTCGCCGTGGTGGCGAACGAGGTCAAGGCGCTTTCGATCGCGACGCAGAACGCGACCGAGGAGATCTCGCGCAAGATCGACCAGCTCCAGCGCGACGCGCAGGAATCGATCGCCGCCGTGAGCCGCATCATGAAGTCGATCGAGGCGATCCGGCCGGTGTTCGCCACCGTCGCGAGCGCCATCGAGGAGCAGATCGCGACCACCGGAGAGCTCTCGCGCAGCGCCGCCGATAGTTCGCGCTTCGTCACCGCCGTCTCCGACAGCGCCGCCGATATCAGGACGGCTTCCGCGCGCGCCGACGAGTGCGGCACGGCAATCGACCTCTCCGGCCAGGAGGCGGCGGGGCTCGCCGCGAAGCTGCGCACCCGCTTCGTCACGTTCCTGCGCCAGAGCGAGATCGGCGACCGCCGCCGCCACGACCGCCTGCCCTGCGACTTGGCCGTCACGCTGCGCCATGCCGGCGGCGAGGTCCGCGGCGTGACCGCCGATCTTTCCGACGGCGGGATGCTGGTACGCGCCGAGGATGGCGGACGGCTTGCCGCCGGAACCGCGATCGAGGTCGAGCTTGCCGGGATCGGGCGCGGCCGGGCGCGCCTCGTCAACCGGTCCGCGCTCGGTCTGCACGTCGAGTTCGTGGCGCTGGAGGCATCCGCTGAGACGGCCCTGCTCGGCAGGCTCGACGCCATCCGCGACGAGAACAAGGAGTTCGTCGACCGCGCCATCGATACCGCCGGGATGGTCTCCATGGCGTTCGAGGAAGCCGTGGATACCGGGCGGCTCACGCGCGAGGCGCTGTTCGACACGGATTACGTGCCGATCGAGGGGACACAGCCGCTGCAGGTGCGTTCGCGCGCACTCGACGTGCTGGAGTCCATCCTGCCGCCGATCCAGGAGCCCCTGCTCGCCTCCGACAAGCGCATGGTGTTCTGCGCCGCGGTCGACCGCAACGGCTACCTGCCGGTGCACAACCGCATCTATTCAAAGCCGCAGCGGCCGGGAGAGCTCGCCTGGAACATCGCCAACAGCCGCAACCGCCGCGTCTTCGACGACCGCGCCGGACTGTGCGCGGCGCGCAATGTGCGGCCCTATCTGATCCAGAGCTATCCGCGCGACATGGGCAACGGGGTCATCATCATGATGCGCGAGATCGACGCCCCGTTACGCGTCTTCGGTAAGCATTGGGGCGGCTTCCGCACCGCCTATAAGTTCGAAGGCTCAAAGGCTTAGGCTAAAGCCCGCAGGACGATGGTTAACGATATTCGGCGCTTTTGATTGCACCGCTGCCCGCCCGCGCCTATGGTTTTCAGCGGGGGCTCGGCCATGTGCCGATCACGTGAAGCAGTCGCCATGTCGAGTTTCGTGCGAATAAGCGTCATTGCCGGCGCGACATTGCTGGCCGGCTGCAGCACGTCATGGATGCCGAGCTGGAACCTGGGGTCCATCGGCTCGACCTTCTCGCGCAACACGGATGTATCGCTCACCATCGAGTCCGATCCGCCGGGCGCGGATGCCAGGACCTCGGTCGGTCCGGGCTGCCGCACCCCCTGCATGATCCCGGTTCCGGGCGATCGCGAATTCACCGTCACCTACACGCTCAACGGCTTTTTGCCGATGACGGTGTCGGTACGGCCGAGCGAAGCGCCGCGGTCGGACTTCGGCTCGCCGTCGACGGTAGAACTGACGCCCAACCCGGTCTACGCCCAGCTCGAGCGGGCCCCACCGCCCGCCCCGATCAAGCGGCAGCACCCGCGACCGAAGAAGAAGGCTGCACCGAAAGCGCCCGCCACAGCGCCAGGGGCTCCGGCCGCCGCGCCGCCTCCGAACCCGGCCGTGAAATAAGACGGCGGCCCGCGCTCGGTTGACACCGCTCGCCGCGCGCCCTTACACCTGCGGCTCCAGACTTGGTCGCATTTTCTACGGCGAACCGCTGCACACCCCGGATCAAGTCCGGGGCAGGCTTTCGCCGGAAAAGGCTCCAGTCGATGCGACCGGGCGCTTAGCTCAGCGGGAGAGCGTTCCCTTCACACGGGAGAGGTCGTAGGTTCAATCCCTACAGCGCCCACCATCAGATCCCCCGCGGAATCGGCGTTTTGAGTACCTGCACCACGACTTTGTTCGGCAAGTGAGAGCAGAACAGAACGCGAAGGTGACACTTCGATCCGTGGAAAATCCGTGGACTCTGTTCGCCATCTGTTCGCCGATCCAGCAGCACCGGCGAGTTCCCAAAGGGTTGAGGATCGAATTTCTTGAGGCCCGGTCGAAAGGCCCGCCCGGTCAGCGCCATGCATTGACCGGGCGGCTTCTTGATCAGGCGGCGTTCGCGAACCGGCGTTGCAATGAGAAGTCCTGTTCGCAACCGTACCATCATGTGTGACCCTCCGGCCAGGCCACCTGATATCCGGAATGAGGCGCGCGATTTTCTGAGCGCGCATTAAACTTGCGCAACGTTTGAACGTGCGCAGGCCGTTCGCCCACCAACGAAAAAGGGAGGGGCACGAGGACAGGCTGATGAGACGCACAATAATCGCTTCGGTGTTTCTGCTCGGCACGGCGCTCGCCGCACATGCCGACAAGGTGGTCGTCTATAATCGCGACTCGAAGGACCCGAATGTCGGATGGCACTGGGTTAACGGCATGCGGACCTGCACGCAGGACTGCGACAACCCGGCAATTCCCGGATCGGGCTACACCTGCACCTATCGCAGCGACGGCTGGCGCGAATGCGTCAAATGAGGACGCGGGCGGCGCGGGCGGCGCAACCGCTATGCGGCCTCCGGGACGTTACCATTGCGGCCAGGCGAAGCATCG
>PLJS01000258.1 GCA_003140315.1 Hyphomicrobiales bacterium | reverse complement strand
CCGAAGCCGAGCATGCCGTTCTCGCTCTGGAGCTGAACGCTCATGCCGGTCGGGATGTAGTTTGACACCAGCGTCGGGATGCCGATGCCGAGATTGACATAGAAGCCGTCACGCAGCTCCTGTGCGGCGCGTTCGGCCATTTGGTCGCGGGTCCAGGGCATGGATGCTTCTCTTTCTTCTCCCTCCCCCGCTTGCGGGGGAGGGCGGGCAGGGGGAAACGTTACGCCATAATCCGCTTGCGCACGGTGCGCTGCTCGATGTGCTTGACGGCGTTGGGCACGTGCACGATGCGCTGCACGTAGACGCCCGGTGTGATGATGGTGTCGGGATCGATGTTGCCCGGCTCGACCAGGTTCTCGACCTCGGCGATCGTGATCTTGGCGGCGGTCGCCATCATCGGATTGAAGTTGCGCGCGGTCTTCCGGTACACGAGGTTGCCCTCGGTATCGGCCTTCCAGGCGTGCACGATCGCCAAGTCAGCAAAGATGCCGCGCTCCATGATGTATGTCTCGCCGTCGAACTCGCGCTCTTCCTTGCCCTTGGCGATGTCGGTGCCGGCGCCGGTGCGGGTGAAGAAGGCAGGGATTCCCGCGCCGCCCGCGCGGATGCGCTCGGCGAGCGTGCCCTGCGGGTTGAACTCGATCTCCAACTCGCCCGCGAGGTATTGCTGCGCGAACAGCTTGTTTTCGCCCACGTAGGACGAGATCATCTTCTTGATCTGGCGCGTCTCCAGGAGGAGGCCGAGGCCCGCGCCGTCGACGCCCGCATTGTTCGACACCACGGTGAGGTTTTTTACGCCGGAATCCCGGATCGCGAGGATCAGCACCTCGGGGATGCCGCACAGGCCGAACCCGCCCGCATGGACCAGCATGCCGTCCTTGAGCACGTCCGCGAGTGCCGACTTGGCGTCGGGATAGACTTTCTTCATGGAGCCCCGCCTCTGACAAACCTATGCCCGTCTGCATAAAGGCAGAGCGGCAAACGTCAAGCAATCCCGGCGGATCGGCCACAACGCTAGCGAGCCGGCGCGATCCGATCAAGCGGGATTGATCTGGCGCAGGTTCCGCTGTGTCCGGCATGCGGGTATCGCCCAAATAGCGGGAGCTAAGGAGTAGGGGTCGCGACCCGGCGCGCGAATGAGAATACCGGGCCGGTATATTGGCTGCGGTTCATGCTCACGTCCCATATCGTGAACGCCGCCAGGACGAGGACGACCATCATGATGCGCATACGGCCAGTATGAACGACAAGACGCCAAGCATTTGTTGCAAAAGCTCCGACACTTGTAACGTTATCGTTCATCGACGCGGTAGCTCGCGTGCGTCTCGGTGGCGAGGGTGAGATCGAGCGAGGATCGAATGGATGCTAAGTCTGGCGGCAATGCTTCCCTGACATGGACCGAGACGACACCGTCCGGCTCGCCCCAGGCGAAGGAATGTGAATCATAGCTCGTGCGCAGGACCGCGAAGCGCCCTTTATGGCCCGGTAGTTCGATCGTCTGGTCGAACTCGACGAGACCGGCCGGGATCGTGTTCTCGCCCAGCGACGCGAAGCCGAGGAACGTCGCCCGGTAGCATTCGTGGCCGTCGAGCCACCACGGCTTTCCTTCGGTCGAGTGGTAGTCGTATCCCGCGAACAGTTCGAGCCGGGCCCCCGGCCGCAGCGGCGAGTTCTGCCGGACATAGTCGAAATTCCGGCTCAGCGCCTCGTGGCGCGCGAAGACTTGGAGCTCCAGGGCCGCCTGCCGCACGTCTTCGTTGGCGTGCGCCGTCAGCACCTCCATGGCGGCGCGCTTTTCGGCAGCGGGAAGCGCCCAAACAAGAGTCATCAGCTTGTCTTGAAACTCCGTGAAGGTGAAAATCCCGGCCTCCCAGGCCGCGATGAGGCGATCGATATCGTCATTTGTTGCCATGCCGTTCGCCGGCGCCCGTAACGGGCGCAAGACCGAAAGTCTCGCGCGCCGCCGAGCCCAACGCAACGGCTCGGACAGCGCGTCGTTTGCCGCCGCGACGTGAAACGTGAATGCTCGGCGCGGGACCCCCCGGAACTGATTCGCCCGCGCATGATCCCGAAAAAAGCCTGTCCCGGACTTGATCCGGGATGGGCACCGGTTTTCGGAAAAGATCACGCGCAGACAAAGATAGAGATGACCGCGGCCTATCTCGACAGGCTCAATCCCGAGCAGCGCCGTGCGGTCGAGCACGGCGTCGGCCAAAACGATGCGCGCCCGCTCCTGGTGATCGCGGGCGCCGGCTCGGGCAAGACCGACACTTTGGCGCACAGGGTCGCACACCTGATCGTCAACGGCGCCGATCCGCGCCGCATCCTGCTGCTGACCTTTTCGCGCCGCGCCGCGGCCGAGATGGCGCGCCGGGCCGAGCGGATCGTCGCCTTCGCGGTCGGCGGGAAAGGCCGCGTCGCGGAATTGCCCTGGTCCGGGACCTTCCACGCGGTCGGCGCACGGCTGTTGCGTGAGCGCGCGGCCGAGATCGGGCTCGACGCGGCCTTTACGATCCACGATCGCGAGGACGCGGCCGACCTCATGAATCTCGTGCGTCATGAGCTCAATTTCTCGCGCACCAAGGAGCGCTTTCCGACCAAGAGCACGTGTCTGGCGATCTATTCGCGCGCCGTGAATGCGCGCGCGCCGCTCGAACAGGTGCTGGCCAAGGTCTTCCCCTGGTGCGTGAACTGGAGCGCCGAGCTGCGCACGCTCTTTGCCGCCTACGTGGAGGCAAAGCAGCGCCAGAACGTGCTCGATTACGACGACCTGCTGCTCTACTGGGCGCAGATGGCGGCCCAGCCCGCGATCGCCGCCGACATCGCGGCGCGCTTCGACCATGTCATGGTCGACGAGTACCAGGACACGAACGCGCTCCAGGCCGAAATATTGCTGGCGCTCAAGCCCGACGGACGCGGCATGACCGTCGTCGGCGACGACGCGCAATCGATCTATTCGTTCCGCGCAGCGACCGTGCGCAACATCCTGGATTTTCCGAAGGCCTTCAGTCCGCCGGCTCGCATCGTCACGCTGGAGCGCAATTACCGCTCGACGGGAGCTATCCTCGCGGCCTCGAATGCCGTGATCGCGCTCGCCGCCGAGCGGCACACCAAGAATCTATGGTCCGAGCGCGAATCGAGCGCGCGGCCATTGCTCGTTGCGGTGCGCGACGAGGCGGACCAGGCGCGCCATGTGGCTGAATGCGTGCTGGAGGCGCGCGAGGCCGGGATCGCGTTGAAGAACCAGGCCGTGCTGTTCCGCGCCGCGCACCATTCGGACCTGCTCGAAGTCGAGCTGACCCGCCGCAACATCCCGTTCGTGAAGTTCGGCGGCCTGAAATTCCTCGATAGCGCGCATGTGAAGGACATGCTCGCCTGCCTGCGCTTGGCCGAAAACCCGCGCGATCGCGTCGCGGGTTTTCGCGTGCTGCAGCTTTTGCCCGGTGTCGGGCCGGCGACCGCCGGCCGCGCGCTCGACCATCTGCGCGAGCATCCGGTGGCGGGGCTCGCCGACGCGGGACCGCCACGCGCGCGTGCCGATTGGGCGCCCTTCGTCGAACTGTTCGAGGCTCTCGCGCGCGGCGCCATGGGCTGGCCGGCCGAATTGTCGGCGGTGCGCAACTGGTACGAGCCGCATCTGGAGCGCATCCACGAGGATGCGCACATCCGCGCGGCCGACCTGACGCAGCTCGAACAGATCGCCGCCGGCTATGCGTCGCGCGAGCGCTTCCTCACCGACTTGACGCTCGACCCGCCGGGCGCGACCAGCGACCAGTCGGGCGCACCGCTGCTCGACGAGGACTACCTGATCCTCTCCACGATCCATTCCGCCAAGGGCCAGGAATGGAAATCGGTATTCGTGCTCAACGCCGTCGACGGCTGCATCCCGTCTGATCTCGCGACCGGCATTACCGACGAGATCGAGGAGGAGCGGCGCCTTCTTTATGTCGCGATGACGCGTGCGAAGGACGAGCTCAGCATCATCGTGCCGCACCGTTTCTATGTGCACAGCCAGGCGCGAAACGGCGACGGCCATGTCAACGCGCAGCGCACGCGCTTCATTCCCGCCGCGATGCTCGGGCTGTTCGAGCAGCGCGTCTGGCCGACAGCGGCGCAGGCGCCGCAGGCCAAGACGCAGGCCGGCCCGCGCGTCGACCTGAGCGCGCGCATGCGCGCGATGTGGAGATAGTTGCCGCGCGCTCGGTCTGTACCTCCCCTTGAAAAGGGGAGGTCGGTTTGCGTAGCAAACCGGGTGGGGATCAGGCGGCGAAGCCGCCGCGGACCCCACCCCAACCCTCCCCCTTTTAGGGGGAGGGAGCGCACCGGCTCTTGCCGCCTACTTCTTCATCTCCGTCGCGGCGACGAACGGCGTGCTCGTCGCCGGTCCCTCGCCGACAATCAGCAGCACCGCGTCCTCGTCCTTCGCGCCGTCGTAATGCACCTGCTTGCCGTAATGCGTGACGACGGTGCCGGCCGGCAGCGGCACGGTGGACCCGGCCGGATCGAAGTTCGGTCCCGAGCCGACCCACCAGGTGCCCTTGATGACCGTGATGAAGCGGTCGTTCGGGTGCCAATGCGGGCGGCTGAAGTGATTGCCGGCGAGCCATTTCGTCAGCACTACATAAAGGCCGGGCTTCGACGGATCGCCCGCGATCACCGCCTGCGCGTTGCCGGCCTTCTCGTTTACGACCCATTTGATGTTGTCCGGGAGCGTATAGACCACCGCCTTCGGATCGAGCTCGACGGCGCGCGCCGCGCCCGACAGCACGACCGCCGCAACCGCGGCAAATCCGATCAATCTCGCAATGCGCGACATGAGCGCCCTCCCTGTTTCGTCTTATGGGCGAATGGTAGCGTTATGTGGAACGGCGCGAAAGGCGCCGCCGGGAGAGACGCATGCCGAAACGAACGATCGTGGCGGCGCTATTCGCGCTGGCGGTTTGTGTGGCGCCCGCCTGCGCCGCCTATCCGGATCACGCCGTGCGGATCATCGTGCCGTATGCGCCGGGCGGGCCCGCCGACGTCGCCGCGCGGCTGGTCGCCGCCAAATTGCAGGAGCGTCTCGGCCAGTCTGTCGTGATCGACAACCGCTCGGGCGCGGGCGGCAATATCGGCACCGCGCTCGCCGCCGCCGCTCCACCCGACGGCTATACGCTGAGCGTCATCACGCCAGCGCAGGTCATCAACATGACGCTGTTCGCCAAGCCCGGCTACGATCTGGCGCGCGACTTCACGCCGGTCGCGCTGCTCACCACCGCGCCGGCGCTGCTGCTCGTGAACCCCAAGCTCGGCGTCAATTCGCTCGCCGAGGTGATCGCGCTCGCCAAGGCCAATCCCGGTAAGCTTTCATTCGCCAGCCAAGGCACCGGCGTCGCGCCGCATCTGATGATGGAGATGATCAAGAAGGCCGCCGGTATCGATCTGGTGCACATTCCCTATCGCGGCTCGGCGCCCGCGCTCAACGACGTGCTCGCCGGCACCGTCCCGCTGATGATGGATTCGATCATCACCGGACTTCCTCACGTTCGTTCCGGCGCGCTCAAGGCGCTCGCGGTATCGACCGCCAAGCGCTCCGCGCTTGCGTCGGAGATCCCGACGGTCGCTGAATCCGGCATTCCGGGCTTCGAGGCGTTCCTGTGGTACGGCGTGGTCGCGCCGCGGGAGACCCCGCCGGCAATCGTCTCGCGGCTCGGCGAGGAGATCGCCGCGGTGCTGCGGCTGCCCGAGGTCCGCGAGCGCCTGATCGCGCTCGGCTCGGAGCCGGCCGACGCAGGGCCCGCGGCGTTCGGCGTATTCCTTGCGTCCGAAGCCACGAAATGGGGCGAGATCGTGCGCACGTCGGGCGCCAAGGCGGAGTGACTTTTCGGCGCGCCGTGCGTTGTGTACGCTGGCGCGAAGGAGTGTCCGAATGTCGTCCATGCCCGATTGGAAAGTGTCGCCCTCCGTGCAGCCGAAGCCGGAGGACTACGACTACGATCTCGACCGCGCGCTCTCCGCGGTCATGGGCTTGCACGCGATCATCCCGAGCGATGCCTTCACGGCCGAGACGCTCGGCACCGAGCGCGCCGGCAATGCCGTGCTCATCAACGAGCGCGGCGTGGTGCTGACCATCGGCTATCTCATCACCGAGGCGGAATCGATCTGGCTGCATCTCAATGACGGCCGCGTCGTGCCGGGCCACGTGATCGGCTACGACCAGACGACCGGGTTCGGGCTGGTGCAGGCGCTCGCCAAGCTCGACCTGCCGCATTTGCCGCTCGGCGATTCGACGCTGGTCGAGGTCGATCAGAAGGTCGTGGTCGGCGGCTCGGGCGGCCGCCAGCGCTCGGTCGCGGCGCGGGTCGCGGGAAAGCAGGAATTCGCCGGCTACTGGGAATACGTGCTCGACGAGGCGATCTTCACCTCGCCCGCGCACCCCAATTGGGGCGGCACGGCGCTGATCGGGCCGGAGGGTGACCTGCTCGGCATCGGCTCGCTGCAGCTCGAGCGCGCACGCGAGAGGGGCGAAAACGAGCATCTCAACATGATTGTCCCGATCGACGACTTGAAGCCGATCCTCGACGACATGCTCAAGTTCGGCCGTCCCGATCGCGCCCCGCGTCCCTGGCTCGGCTTCTACGCGACCGAGATCGAAGGCAAGATCGTCGTGGTCGGATTGGCGAACCGCGGCCCGGCGCGCGACGCCGATATCCGCACCGGCGACGTCGTGCTGGCGGTCGCGGGCCGCCAGGTGAGCGAGCTTTCGACCATGTTCCGCAAGATCTGGTCGCTCGGTGATGCCGGGGTCGAGGTCCCGCTGCTCCTCTACCGCGACGGGCGCACCTTCGACGTGCGCGTCACCTCGAGCGACCGCAATCGCTTCCTGAAGGGTCCGAGCGTGCACTGACGCGATGCGGACGCGCGCCCGGGATTGCCACCGCGTCGGCGATCAAACTACACTTCGCCAGCCTGCCTCTCGCGGTGTTGCATGTCTCCCGTGGAAAAGCACGACGGCCCACCCAAGCCGCGCCTGACGCTGCGCGTCGGGGTGACCGGCAAGCGGGCGCTCCCCGAAACGGAGCTTGCGCGCCTGCGCGCCTCGCTCGCCGGGGTCTTCGATTCGTTGGCAGCATTCGTTGCGAACTGCCACATCCAACATCGTGACGTGCTCGCCGATGAGCCGGCGCTGCTGCGGATCACCTGCGGCATGGCGGAGGGCACCGATCAGGTGGCTGCCGCCATCGCGATCGAACGGTTCAAGCGTGCAGCCCCCGAACCGAAGCCGGTGCAGACGCGGCTCTCCGCGATCCTGCCGTTCGCTCGCAAGGAGTTCGAGAAGGATTTTGCGCAGGATCCCGGCAAGCCGGAAGGCCAGCGCGCCCGTTCGCCCGAAGCATTGCAGCAATTCGTCGCGCAGTTCGAGGCGACGCTCGCCGATCCAGCGGTCGAGGCGGTGCTGGAGCTCGAGGACGAGACGCTTCTCGACCCGGCGAACCCGACCGATCGCAACATCGCCTACGTCAATCTGCGCGACGCGCTGATCGAGCACATCGATGTGCTCGTCGCGGTGAGTGACGATGTCGATGGCGGTGCCGGTGGCACCGTCGACGTGATCCGCGCCGCGACGCGTGAAGGCATTCCGGTCATCAAGGTTTCGACCAAGAAGCGCGAAATCTACGTGATGCAGTCCGCAATGCTCGACCAGGCGGACCAGACGCCCCGGGAGGACGAACTGGTCATGCTCGGCGGCGACCTGCCGGAGAAGTTCGCAGCCGCGCTCGGCCTCATGATCAACCCGCCCGGCATGCCGCCGCTGCCCGCCGCCGGAGAGCACGCGCACGATCAGGCGCTCCCGGCGCGGGCGCGGCTTGAGATGTTCTTTGGCGAGGTCTTCGCGCCGCACTATTTCGACCGCATCTTCAAATCGTTCCGTGACGGTTTGACGGTCATGCCCGAAGCCGGCGAAAACCGTTTCTGGAAGGCAACGGTGGCGTTCTGGGGGACCTGGTTCAGCTACCGGCGCAAGCTCGGCACGCCGGCGCAGAAAATCGACGAGATGTGGCCGGAGCGATACAACGCGTTCGCGGGAGACGGCGGCGAGCATGCCCGCACGATTCTCGCGAAGCGTCATGGCTGGGCTGATGTCCTGGCGGTCCGCTATGCGGACGCCACCCGCAGCGCGCATATCGCGATCGCGCTTCTCGGTGCGCTGGCGGTGCTGGTCGCGGTGGCGACACTGGTCCTGCCGCAGGAGCCCGTCGAACAGGGGCTGGCGATCAAGATCTGGGCGCTCCTGCTGGAGGTTGGCGTCCTTCTCCTCGCGGGCCGCTTCTTCTTCCGGCCCGCGCACGATCAGCGCTGGCACGAGCGGATGGTCGAATATCGTGCCGTTGCCGAGTTGCTGCGCCATGAGCGTTTCATCTATGCGCTCGGCGCCGCGGATCGTCCCGGTAAGACTGCGGACCGCACCTGGAGCGAACCCGACGCGTGGGTCGGCTGGTACGTGCGCGCCACGCTGCGCGAGCTCGGATTTCCTGGCAAGGTGTTGTCGGCGGACGCCCGCCGCGCGGTGCTCGATCTGTTCCTGAAGGATGAGATCGAGGGGAAGTACGGACAGATCAGTTACAACGAGTCGCTCGCGAAGCGCTTCCATACCATCGATCGGCGGCTGGAGAAGATCGTGCGCCGGGTCTTCTGGTTCACCGTCTATGCGGGCATCGTCGGCGTCGTCTTGCTGACTCTGCTCGGTCTGATCGACGCCTTCTACCACGGCTTCGGCCACGAAGCCGCCGAAGTGACCATTCATCACATCAAGCCGTGGTTCACCGTCATCGCGGCCTTCATCCCGGCGATGATCGCGGCGATCCACGGCATCCGCTTCCAGATCGAGTTCAGGAGCGCGGCGATCCGCGCCGAGGCGACGATGCGCGAGCTGATGGAGGTCGACCGGCAGGTGAATGCCGCGCTGGCGGCGCCGGCGCCCTCGCCGGGGCGCAAGCAATCGGTGGCGCTGGTCCGCACCGCCAATGAGGCGATGTCAGCCGATCTTGCCGGCTGGTCGAGCGTCTATCGCGGCAAGGGGCCGGAGCTTGGGTAACCGGGCTTCGCGCCGCAGCTAACCCTTCTCCCCATAAGTCGCCTTCGAGATATCGGCGACCTCGATGCCGTCGTCGATCGCCCGGCAGCGGGTCTCTTCCGCGCGCGCTTTCTCCTGCGCCAGCACGAGCACGTCGGTCATGCGCTCGCGCGGGATGAAGCACACGCTCGTTTCGTCGGCGATCACGAGGTCGCCCGGCTCGACCCGCACGCCGCCAATCTGAATAGGCCCGTTGATTTCGATCGTCTGCAGCCGCCACTTGCCGGTGACGGCGGAGAGCTCGCTCGACCAGATCGGATAGCCGACGGAACGAGAATGCGCCACATCACGCACGCCGCCGAACACGATCGCGCCGACCTCGCCCTGGCGCTTTCCGGTCTGCGCCGAGATGCCGCCCATGTTCGACATGCCGGAGACGCCGTCGATGACGAGCACGTCGCCGGGCGTCGCAAGGTTATGCGCCTCGAACTCGGCCATCTTGTTGACTTTCAGCCGCGCCCCTTCGAGCGCGTCGGCGCGCTGGAGCACGTTGCGCACCGTGAGCGCCGGCCCGACGATGCGGCTTCCCGCGATGGTCGGCCTAAGAATATGCGCGCCGACCACGCCGGACGGGATGCCGAGTTCGTCCATCACGTCGGACACGATCCCGGTCGCGTCGCCGAGCGCGAGGAAACCCTCGATCACGCCCTGCGGCGGGCGCGGCACGGCCATCAGCTTGATGTTCTCGCGCGCAATGCGGCCGGTCAGGCGTTTTTCGGACATGCGAAGCTCCCGGCTCAATTCAGATGGATATTCGCACGTCTGATGACGGCGGATAGCCGCTCGGTCTCTTCCTTCAGGAAACGCGCGAAATCCTGCGGGCTGCCGCCCACCACCTCGGCGCCCTGCTCGGCGATGCGCGCGCGCACTTGCTCGCTGCGCAGCGCGGCCACGACCTCGCGGTTCAGGAGCGCGACGATCTCGGGTGGCGTCTTGGCGGGCGCGAGCAGCCCGAACCACGTCCCGGTCAGGTAGTCGATGCCTTGCTCGCGGAACGTCGGCACGTTCGGAAGCACGGCGGTGCGCCGCTCTGCCGCAATGCCGAGCGGCTTCAGATTGCCGGCCTGGATCTGCGGCAACACCGCGAGACTGCCGGCGAGCAGCATCTGCACTTCGCCGCGCAGCACCGCCAAGGTGGCGGGACCGCCGCCCCCGTAAGGTACATGCTGCATGGTCGTACCGGTGATGTCCTGCAACAGTCCCGCCGCGAGATGCGGCCCGCTGCCGGCGCCGTATGACGCATAGTTCAGTTCGCCCGGATGCGCCCTCATGTAGGCGACGAGCTCGGCGACCGAGTTGACGGGCAACGAAGGCGTCACGACCAGGATGCTCGGCGAATTGGCGATCAGCGCGATCGGTGCGAGGTCCCGCTGCGGTTCGAACGACAGCTTGCGATAGAGCGCCGGATTGGCGGCGAGCGAGATGCTGGCGAGCAGGAGCGTGTAGCCGTCGGCCGGCGCGTTGACGACGACGGCGGTGCCGATATTGGTCGACGCGCCGGGGCGGTTGATCACCACGAAGCGCTGGCCGAGCGTTTCGCTCAGGCGGTCGGCCAGTACGCGCGCGATCAGGTCGGTGCCGCCGGCCGCCGCGAACGGCACCACGATCTCGATCCGGCGCGAGGGATAGGTGTCCTGCGCGCTCGCCGCCGCCGCGACGAGCGTCAGCATGAGGGCGAACATTGCACGGAGCATCATGCGTCTCAGGCCACTTGCGGCGTTTTGCCCGCCAGCACGGCTGCCATCCAGGGCAGGTCGATGTTCTGGCCGGACACGATCACTGCCGCCTGCTTGCCGCGCAGGCCATCGCGCTCCTTCATCAGCCCCGCAAACGCCGCAGCGCCCGCGCCCTCGGCGAGCGTGTGCGTGTCGGTGTAGAGCACACGAATGGCTTCGGCGATCTCGTCGTCGGTCACCTCGACGAGATGGTCGGCACCGCGCTGGAGGACGCCGAGCACCTCCGCGTTCGGGATGCGCACCGCCATCCCATCCGCGAAGGTCACGGCCGAATTGATCGAAACCGGGTGGCCGGCTTCGAGCGAGAGCCGGTACATGTTGGAGTGCTCGGAGATGACGCCGACGACGCGCGTGGAGAGCCCCAGCGCGTCGCGCGCGCCGATCACGCCACAGATGCCCGAGCCGAGCCCGATCGGCACGTAGACCGTGTCGAGCGCCGGGAATGCCGTGAACAGCTCGTGGGCATAGGTCGCGACGCCGAGCACGAGGTCCTTGGCGAACGAGGCGCCGTATACGTAACCGCGTTCCGCGGCGATCTGCTCGGCACGTTCGCGCGCCTCGTCGAAGTCGCGGCCGTGCTCGATCAGCTCGGCCCCGAGCGCGCGCATCGCGGCGTTTTTCTCGGTCGAGTTGCCGAACGGCACGACGACCGTGCAGGCAAGCCCGACGCGTGCGCAGGCAAAGGCGAAAGACTGGCCGTGATTGCCGCGCGTCGCCGTCACGATGCCTTTCATGCCGGGCTGTGCGCGCTTGAGCCGGTCGACGTAGACGAGCCCGCCGCGCACCTTGAAGGCGCCGATCGGTGTGTGGTTCTCGTGCTTGACCACGACCTCGACGCCGCTGCGCGCCTTCAGCGTCGGCCACGCATATTGCGGCGTCGCCGGCATCGCGGCGCGCACGGTCGGGATGACGGCTTCGAGCTCGGCGAGGGTGAACATCTTGCTTCCTTATCCCTCCCCTGAAAGGGGAGGGTCGGCGCGAAGCGCCGGGGTGGGGTCTCTTACTTGATATCGAATTTGACTGCGACCCCCACCCGGTTCGCTTCGCGAACCGACCTCCCCCTTTCAGGGGGAGGTACAGGAGAGACCGTCGTTACCGCTCCGCGAAATGACGCGCCTCGTCTGCCGCCGCGATCTCGGCGATCATCTTCTTGATGATCGCCTGTCCGAACGAGGCATGGTTCTCCGCCACCATGACGAAGGCGCCGGGGCCGCCGATCACGTTGCGCTTGTAGTATTCGCCCAAGCCCCCGGGCGGATTGGTGTGTTCCGGGTTCCACGGCAGCGGGTTGTCGCTCAGGATGACGAGCCCGTTGATGGTGACGCCCTTCGCCACCGCCTCGTCGCGCGCGTTGCCGACGTCGCGGCCCGAATTGTTGGTGCCGTCGCCGGACACGTCGATGGTGCGGCGCGGCGCCGCAAACGGCGAACGCTCGAACTGGCTCATCGCGAAGTCGATGCCGGCGCTGATCGAGGTGCGGTCCGCGAACGAGCGCTGCAACTCGATCAACTGGTCGCTGATCTTGCGCGCCGAAGCCGCGTCGCCGACGATCGTCCAGTCGATCACGAGCTTCTGCGAGGTCGCGCCGGACCATTCGACGAAGCAGATCGCGATGCGGCCGTGCGGTCCCGAGCGGATCGCCTCGACCACGCGCGGGTCCGACATTGCCGCCGCGTAACCCTCGCGCTGGAGCTGGAACTTCGCGGTGTCGACGCTGCGCGATACGTCGGAGGCGAACACGAGCAGGAGGTCGACCTGTTCGGCGGCGATCGCCGGATGCGCCACGGATGCGGCGAGCAAGGCCGCAAGCGCGAGGACGGTTCGAGCGAAACGGACCATGCCGGTTCCTCCATCGCGCGCTCGGCGTGTCGCGCGCGTCCGCGAAGGCAGCACACGATGCTAGCAGGTTTTCGCAAGACCCGGCATCGCAATCCGGTGAAAATTCCGCGGGTGTGGCCGGTTAGCCGAACGTCATCTTCATCAGCCGCTCGGCATTGCCGACCATGATCTTGGCGCGCACCACCGGGTCGAGACCGAGCGCGTCGATCGTCGTGATCGTCTTGCCGATCGGCCCGAGCGGCGCGTCGGTCGCGAACACCACGCGCTCGGCGCCGAAGAATGCGAGCCCGCACGGCAGTCCGTATTGTCCGCCGAACATCGCGGTGTCGGCATAAAAGTCGCGGAAATAGTCGAGATGCGGCCGCTTCAGCGACGGCAGGATCGCGGAATAGTCCTCGTCCGAGGTGCGCGCGCCGAGCACCTCCATTCCGGGGCCGATGCGGCCGTCGAAGAACGGGATCATGCCGCCGCCGAGATGATGCGTGACGACCTTCAAGCCCGGATGGCGGTCGAACACGCCGGCAAACACGAGAAGCGCCATCGCGACCGTGGTCTCGTACGGCCAGCCGAAGCACCACCACATCTCGAACCGGGATTTCTGCTCGGACGCATAGTCCGGCATGCTGGCGGTGCGCGCCGGATGCAGCCAGATCGGCAGGTCGTGCTCCGCCATCATGGCGAACACGGGCGCAAAGCGCGGCTCGTCGAGCGGGTGGCCGGCGATGTTGGTGAAGACCTGGATGCCGCGCGCCCCGAGCGTCGTGATCGCGCGCTCCGCCTCCCGCAGCGCGGCGTCGACATCGTCGAGCGAGAGCGCCGCAACGAAGGCCGGAAAGCGGTCCGGATGGCGTGCGCAGAGCTCGGCCATCGCGTCGTTGGCGACCCGGCTCAACTGCTGCGCGATCTCGCCTTGCGCGATGTCCTCGAGTGGCGGGTTCGGGAGCGAGACGATCTGCCGGTAGTCGCCAAGCTCGTCCATCTCGGCGAAGCGCAGGTCAAGGTCGAACAGCTTTTTGACGCCGCGCAGCCGCGCGCCGATGTTCTCCAGCCTCGGCGAAACGCGCGACATCTCGCGGAAGAACGCGTCGGGCAGGATGTGGGTGTAGATGTCGACGATCATGCCGCCCGCCCGGTGCGGCCGGTCACTGCGACAATTGCCTGAAGCCCGCGGCCTTCGCGGCGGCAGCGACGCGCGCGCGCTGTTCCTCGATTTCGCGCGCGAACTCGGCGGAGCCACCGGCGCGCAGGACCTGCGCGGTCGCGGTCAGCTTCGAGGCGATCTCGGGATCTTTCGCGACCTCCACGACGTCGGCGGCGATGCGGTCGCGCAGCTCGGCCGCCATCGTGCGCGGCCCGAACAGGCCGACGAGCCCGTCGAATTCGAGCGCCGGATAGCCCGCTTCCATCGCGGTCGGCACGTTGGGCAGGATCGGCGCGCGCTCATGGTTGGTGACCGCGATGATCTTGACCTTCCCGGCCTGCACCTGCGGCCGCATGATCGCGAGCGCCGCGACATAGAGCTGGATGCGGCCTTCGGCGAGATCGTTCACCGCCTGCACGCCGTCGCGATAGGGCACCTTGCTGACGTCTACGCCCGCCTCTTTCAGGAAGCCCGCGACCACGAAATCGACCGCGCCCGTCGTGCCTGCGGAATTGAACTGGCCGGGCTTGGCGCGCGCGAGATCGATGAATTCCTTGAGCGTGTTGACGTTCAGCGAGACCGGCACGCCGGCCGCCACGATGGTGTTGGTGATGCGCGCGATCGGCACGAGGTCGCGCATGTCGTAGGGGATCTTGTCGTGGATGAACGGAAGCGCCGTGAAGGTCGAGGTCGGCGCCATCAGCAGGACATGGTCGTCGTTCGCGGCGGTGAACGCCATGATCGCCACGATCGCGTCGCCGCCGGGGCGGTTCTCCACCACGACCGGCTTGCCCCATTTCGCCGACAGCCGATCCGCGAACAGGCGCGCGCCGATGTCGACGCCTGAGCCCGGCCCGAGCGGCAGGATGAATTTGACGATGCGCTGCGGCCAAGCCTGCGCTGATGTCTGCGCTGACGCCGGCGCGGCATCGAGGCCCGCGAAAAGGCCTCCTGCCGCAAGGCCGAGAATCTGTCGCCGATCCATGGGTCACCTCCTGGACGGTTTTGTCATTCTTCTGGCGCCAAGTTAGCCCGTAGCCCGGGTCGAGCAAAGCGAAACCCGGGCTCAGCGCGCCGCCGCCAGATACGAGTGCAGCGCCGCCACCACCTGCGCGCCTTCGCCGATTGCCGCGCCCACGCGCTTCACCGAGTTCGCCCGCACGTCGCCGATGGCGTAGACGCCGGGCAGGCTCGTTTCCAAAGGCTTTGCTTCCTTCCCGGCGTCCGCGCCGGTGAGCACGAAGCCCTTGTCATCCGTCGAGACACCTGAGCCTGCGAGCCATTTTGTGTTGGGCGCGGCCCCGATCAGCAGAAACAGATGCGAGATCGGCCGCCGCATCTCCGCGCCGGTGTTGCCGCGCCAGCGGATCGCTTCCAGCATCCCGTCGCGGCCTTCCAGCGCGGTGACGCGGGTCTGCGTCAGCACTTCGATATTCGGCTGCTGGGCGATGCGATCGACCAGATACCGCGACATGCTCGCGCTCAGATCCGCGCCGCGCACGATCATCCAGACCTTCTTGGCATGGCTCGCGAGATACACCGCGGCCTGTCCGGCCGAATTGCCGGCTCCGACCAGCGCCACCTCCTGGTCCGCACACAGCTTCGCCTCCAGCGGTGAAGCCCAATAATGCACGCTCGAGGATTCGTAGGTGTCGAGATTTTCAACCTCGAGCCGCCGGTATTCGGCGCCGCAGGCGAGCACGACCGAGCGCGCGCGCACGCGCTCGTCGCCGCCGAGCGCGAGCGTGAAATTATCGCCGTCCGCGCCGAGGCTCTTCGCCTCCATCGGGATCGCCATCTCGGCTCCGAATTTCTGCGCCTGATTGTAGGCGCGGGCCGTCAGCGCGATGCCGCTGATGCCAGTCGGGAAGCCGAGATAGTTCTCGATGCGCGCCGACGCGCCGGCCTGCCCGCCGAACGCGCGGCAATCGAGCACCACGACGGACAAGCCCTCCGACGCCGTATAGACCGCGGTCGCAAGCCCGGCGGGTCCAGCGCCGACGACGACCACGTCATGGAGGCGGTCCGGATCGATCGGCCCCACCAATCCGATGCAGCGCGCGAGCTCGGTCTCGCCCGGATTGCGCAGCAATTGTCCGCCCGGACACAGCACGATCGGCAGTTGGCTTGCGTCGACATGAAAGCGCTCGATCAGCGCCTTCGCCTCGGCATCGGTCTCGGGGTTGAGCGTCTGGTGCGGATGGCCGTTGCGGCGGAGAAATCCTTCGAGACGGAGCACGTCGCCATTGTCGGGACGCCCGACGATCACCGGCCCGCCCGCACCGGTTTCCAGGAGCCCGACGCGGCGCAGGATCAGCGCGCGCATGATGCGCTCGCCGAGCTCGGCCTCGCCGATCAGCAGCGCGCGCAGCCTCTCAGGGGGAATGATCAGCGCCTCGACCGGCTCGGTCGCATAGGCATCGATCAGCGCGGGCCGGCCGGCGAGCTGCGCGAGCTCGCCCATGAACTGCCCCGGCCCATGCGTGACGATCAGCTCGCGCCGACCGGACTCATCGTGCTGCGTGATGTCGACCTTGCCCGAGAGGATGATGGTGAGCCCGCGGCCAACCGTGCCGACCCGTGCCAGCGCCTCGCCGGCCGCATAGGAGCACACCTCGCCGAAGCGCCGCATGCGCTCGATCTCGGATGCTTCCAGGGTCGGAAACATCTGCGCGCGCCGCGTTTCGATGATGGATTGCGCCGCCGCCGGCAAGGCCATGCGTGTCCCCTGTGCTGACGCTGAATGTAGGGTGGCGGCATCGTTTCCAGTAGCCCGGATTGAGCGTCAGCGAAATCCGGGACGGACCGCGCGTTGACCGCGGATTTCGCCGGCGCTCAACCCGGGCTACGGCATCAGCGGCGGGCCGTGATCACGAACGCGCGGATGCGGCCTACGATGGCGCCGCTCCCGAAGCGAAGAGCCAGAGCCTGAGCCGCGTGTTCCGTCGCCTCGTCCAGGCGCGAGGCATCGCGCGCTTCGATTTCATTCCTCAAAGGCGTGCCCTGGCAGTAGGCGATCGCGGGATCGCGCGGCGAGGCGGCCGTGCTTCGGTGCTCCACGGCATCGACCGAGACATCGGCAAATCCCGCGGCAGCGAGTTGCTCGCGGATCAGGCCCACGTCGTGATAGCCGTGCGGCGCGCGCGCCATGAAACGCGGAGGGTCCTGCGGAAAGACCTCCGCCAGCGCATCCGTCACCGTGTCGGCAAACTCGTTTTCCGAAATCTTGTCCCACACGTTGAAAAAGAAACAGCCGCCTGGTCGCAGCACGCGGTGCGCTTGCCTGTAACCCTGGACCTTGTCGGGAAAGAACATCGCGCCGAACTGGCAGGCGACTGCATCGAAGCTTCGATCCGTAAACGGCAGCACCAGCGCGTCGGCCTGTCTCCACGCGATCCGGCCGTCGCGAAGCCGCGTCATCGCATGATCGAGCATCGGCTGATTGAGATCGGTCGCGACCATCCGCGCGGTCGCATCAAGCCGCGGCGCGATCGCGCGCGTCAGAACTCCGGTTCCCGCCGCTGTCTCCAGGACATCGCGCGGGTCAGCTTTCGCCAGCCGCGCGGCGAGGTCGAGCGCATAGGGCTCGAAGATGAGCGGAACCAGGTATCGATCGTAGATTTCCGGGATCGAGCCTGCGAACAGCTTGTCGGTCGCCGCCATCGGACTGCTCCGCCGAACCGCACGAACAGCCGACACTGTAGCATTCGTGACGGACAACGGGGGCCGGTCAGCGCCCAAGGCGCTGCCGGCCCGTTGCGGAGCTCTCAAGGCTAAACGCTCGATCGTATCAGGCCGGAGACGCGAGCGGCTTGCCCTTCTCCACCACATACGTGCTGGTGATCCTGGTCTTCTTGTCGCCGTTCTTGCCGCCGGCATGGGGCGTTCCGGGCGGTACCTGGAAGGCATCGCCCACCTTCAACGTGCGGGTCGGCTGACCCTCGATGGCGAGCTCCAGGCCGCCTTCGAGGACGTAGGCGGATTCGATTCCGGGATGCGTGTGCCGCGCAATCATCACCCCTGCTTCGATTTCCGCTTCCACGATGATCGTCACATAGCCCGGCGTGGGACCGTCCGTCTGGAACAGAATCTTGCGGCTGACGCCCGGCGTTGCGGCGGGCGGCGCGCCCTGGGTCGACGCGTCGGTCGCAACGAACCCTGTGATCGCGCACAGCGCGCAGGACGCAAAACCCGCAAAGCCTCGTCGTGTCAGCATGACAACCTCCCTGTCGTGTCCGGATCCTGAGCGTCCGGACTTTTCTCGACGGCAAGGGACACGTCCCGACGGCCGTCGGTTGCATTGTGATTGTTCCGCGACCAACGGACATTTGCAAGGGCGGAGCGAAATCCGGGATACGCTTTATGCGTTCTGCGCAGGGGCGTTCGCCTTCCACAGCTCGTCGAACTCGCGCACGAATGCGCCGAAGGCCGAGCAGCTTTCATTGATTTCCAGGCGCGGGCTAAAGCCGGTGCTCGCCGAATAAAGATACGGTGACACAAACGCCTTGTTGTCGAAGATGACGATCTGCTGAAACAGGATTCCGCTCTTGAGCGCGCGCACTTCCGCTTTCGCGGTGTCCCCGAGCGCGCTGCGGAACCAGGAGCGAGCCTCGGCAATGCTCGTTCCCTGACTGGCAGGATCGTGCGCCGTGACATTGGGATTGAGCATGTTGGCGAAGGCCGGATTTTGCGCGTCCATCGTCAAGATGCGGATCTCGCAGCCGGACGCCGCGGCGGCCGCAAGCACATCCCTCATGCCCGGCATGCCCTTCCATCCGGTGAAGCCAATGCCGGCGAGATACAGTCGGCTTCGGGCGCCACCGACCAGTTGCCGCCAGAAGTCGGCGGTCGCGTTGGTTTCGTCTCGCAGGAAAAACGGCGGCGCGGAAGCGGCGGCGTTGAGCGGCGTCAGGTTGACGCCGAACGGCACCTCGCGCCTGCCCTGGAGACGCCGCACGCCGTCGATCATCGTGAGCAAGGTCGCGACGTTGTCGCCGCGATGGATCGATCGCGGCGAGAGGTCGTAGTGAAATACGCGCTCGTCCTTCAGGTCGAAAGGCGGATCGATTCCCTTCTCGCTCAGCAGGATCACCGGAATGCCCGCGCTATGCGCGACGGCGAGCTCGTAGAACACGTTCGGATTGAAGCCGTGAAGCAGCGCGATACAAAAATCGCAGTTGAGAATGTCATCGTACATCTGCTTGGTGATGCGGCCCACATCCTTGACGTGATCGGCTCTGTGCCCGTCGACCTGCGCCTCTTTCAGCGCGGGCCCGATGATGCATTCGAACACGTCGTCGGCATGATCGCGCGTCGGGCTGCCCGGCTGGCCGATCGGGCTGATGATGAAGCATTTCATGGCGGCAATCCGTGCACGACCGTTGGTCGCAAGCATCAAGTATATCGGGATCGTGGCGGAACACACGGCATCATTAATTCGCTCGTGCAGCGAGAAGGAACGTTTATGGTGACAATCATCGGCACGCGCACTCGCCCGAGGCGCCCTTGACTGAGAGCCCGTCAGCGCTCCCGCCTTCATTCTTTTTAGGGAGCTTGCCTGTGAGGTCTCTTTCCAAGTCCACCGTCCCGTCGCTCGGCGCCGCTGCCGGTGGCGTGGTCGCCGGTTCTGCCCTCGCTGTGAGCGTGGTGGACGGCTCGGACGCCGGCATTCCGGCGGCTGACCTTGCCAAGATCCTCAGCAACATGGCGCCGCAGGGCGGCGACCTTGCAGGCTTGCGGCTGGCGGCGGGGCAGGGCAACGACCGGCGCTATTATTGCGGGCGGGTTCGCGGCGCGAACGGCTTCGTGCCGTTCATGGCCAATGTCATTGCGGATCAGAAGTACGTGTCGGGCTCTTCGGACAGCGATGCCGACGCGAAACTTTCGGCGTTCGGCTGCCTGTAGAGCCTGTCGCAGGCACGGCGGCTTTCAAAACGCGTCTATGTCGTTCCACAACGATCAACACAACAATCTGGGAGGTCAGCTATGCGGCGATCAGCTCTGGCGTTTTGCCTGCTTGCGACTGTGATCGGGCTCGGTTTTGATCTCACAACGCTGGCGCAGGCTCGACTAACGTGCCAGACGTGCGAGGCGGTTTTCAACCAGTGCATCCTGCGGTCCAACAACCGGGGCTTCACGCCGATGCAGCGCGCTGATGCGGCAACGGAGTGCCGGGGAAATCAAAGACAGTGCCTGCAGCATTGCGGGCATTAGGCGTCGCGCATCGGGATTACGCCGGTCAAATGTCCTTGCGATAGACCACGAAGCCCGAATGCTCGGCCACATGGTCGTAGAGCCGCATCGCGGTCTGGTTGGTGTGGTGCGTGTGCCAGTAAACGCGCGGTGAGCCCGCGCGCTTTGCCTGCGCGTACACGGCTTCGATCAGCGCCTTGCCGACGCCCTTGCCGCGCTGGCTCTCGTCGGTGAACAGGTCCTGCAGGTAGCAGACCGGCCCGAGCATGATCGTGTTGCGGTGAAACAGGTAATGCACGAGGCCGACGAGCTTGCCGTCGCTCTCGGCCACCAGCGCATGCATCGGCTCGTAGCCATCGTGGAACCGCGCCCAGGTCATCTGCGTGATCTCGGGCGCAAGCGCGGTCGGGCCGGTGCGTTTGTAAAATGCGTTGTAGCCCTCCCACAGCGGGAGCCACTGGTCGTAGTCGGCGCGCGTGATGGGGCGGACGATGAGGGGCGTGGACATGGCGGCTCCGGCAGGTTGCCGCCGAGTGTAGCTTGTAGCCCGGATGGAGCGCAGCGAAATCCGGGACGGAGTTTCGCGCGAGTCAGTCCCCGCATTGCGCTTCGCTTCATGCGGGCTACGAACCCGGCGCCTATTGCGAAATCCGCGCTGCACGTCCGCCTGACAGATCACTTCCCGCCGAATTCGGACGGCTCCGGCCTGCGGATATGCGGATATGCGGATCGTCGTGCAAAAGCGCATTCAGCAAAGCGGCGTGAACCTCGATGCGGCCATTGTAGCTGATCAGTCCCAGCTTCCTAAATTTGATCATGAAAAAACTGACGCGTGAGCGCGTCGTCCCGATCATCTCTGCGAGAGATTCATGACTGATTTTTGCGATGAGCGGCTCGGGCTTGCCCTCTTTGCCGAAGTTCGCCAGCAGAAGCAGCATTCTGGCGAGACGCCTTTCGCTGGAATTGAACAACTGGTCGACCAGGTCGGCTTCGACCCGGGCGTTGCGTGCCAGAAGATGCCGCGTGAATGTCTCTGTGAACTGAGAGTTTGCCTCGAGAAGGCGCGCCATGGCTTTCTTCGAAAGTTCCGTGGTCTTGCATCGCACGAAGGCCGTCGCGGTCGCAATTCGAAAGGCCTCTCCGCCCAGACAGCCTTCGCCGACGAAGTCGCCGGGTCCAGCGATTGCGATGATCGCCTCTTTTCCTTGAGCGGAAATAACCGTGAGTTTGAGCTTCCCGTCCCAGATGTAAAAAATCGAAGCCGCGGGATCGCCCTGAGCGAACGCTATGTCGCTCGCTTTGTACGTGGCGGTCGTCTGTCCGGTTCTTCCGACCGAAAAAAATTTCCGAATATCAAACGGCGGCTGAGGAGCGACGGCCATGCAGAATTCCCGGTGATTGGCGGGAGCACAACACTCGCAGTCACCAGCGCCTCGTGCCGGGCTCTTCCCAATGATTGTTCACCCTGCGACGGCCGCAACCGGAGCGACGGTCAAAATGAGACACATTAGGGATCACCCGTCCGGTCACGGTACTCCGGAGAAATGGAATCGAGTGATCCGCGCCAGAAATGGCCACTAATTGCCGCTTTTTCGCGGATCTGTTCGGCGTTGCGCTTCGTTCCCGACGGCTTCGACGCCGATCTCGGTCGCGATGGCTCGAAGCTGCGCGGCAGCGGTCAGATCATAGCAGTTGTGCGACAACCACAGACAGCGGCTCGCGAGCTCGCGCAGATGGGTTTCATCGGCCATTGTGGTTTCACCGGTAGGAGGTCTAGCACCAACCAACTCCGGACTTGGCCACATCGTTCCTCTTTCACGCAAGGCCAAGGCGCGCGGTCGCCGGAGCACATGATCCGTCGCGGTGACGGCCATCACACAATGCATGATTGGAAAAGCCGGCGTAGCGCGTCGCCCGGATTGCGCCGTGCTCGCAGCGCACGGCGCCTTTGCCCTCTGGACACGGACCTGCCGCGACACCCAAACTCGCCGGAAACAGGAGGAGCGTCCCGATGCCGATTATCGATTCCCAGGTCCATGCCTATGAGGCGAACACGCCCAAGCGGCCCTGGCACAGCGTGCCGAACTGGCCGGATCACGTCACGGGTGACGAGATGGTGGCGGCGATGGACAGGGTCGGCGTCGACGGCGCGATCTTCATCTCGGCCTTTTCAATGTACCAGTACGATGCGAGCTATGCGGTGGACGTGGCGCGGGCGCATCCCGGCCGGCTCGCCATCGTGAAGCCGGTCAACCCGGACGATCCGGCGGTGGCCGATGTCGTCGCCGACTGGAAGAAGACGCCGGGCGCGGTCGGCATCCGCATTATGCTGACGAAGGAGTCCGGGCGCGCGGCGGACGACCCGGGCCTCGCCCGCATCGCGCGTGCGGCCGCCGCTCAAGACTTTCCGGTCAACATCCTGTGCTGGGATAACCTGGACACCGGCACCGCGCTAATCGATCGCCACCCCGACACGCGCTTCATCATCGACCATCTCGGCATCCTGCAGCCGCGCGTGCCGCCCGCCCCGCCGCAGCCCTGGGCCGACCTGCCGAAGGTGCTGGAACTCGCCAAGCGCAAGAACTGCGTGATCAAGGTCAGCGGCGCCTGCACGCTGTCGCAGAAACCGTATCCCTTCCCGGACATCTGGGATCCGCTGGCCCGCGTATTCGATGCCTGGGGCTTCGATCGTTGCCTGTGGGGGACGGACTGGACGCGCGCGTTCGCGGTCGTCAACTACGAGCAGGCCGTCAAACCCTTCCTTGAGACGGACCGCCTGAGCGACACCGAGCGGGCCATGCTGATGGGCGGCGCCTGCGCCAAGGCTTATGGCTGGTCGCCGAAGAGAGGTTAGGTTCGCGACCTCTCGCGGGAATTCGGGGCGTAACAGCTTGTAGCCCGGGTGAGCGGAGCGAAACCCGGGATCGGTCTTGCTGCGTGCGCGCGAGCCCCAGATTTCGCTTCGCTCAATCCGGGCTACGCTCGCCAGGATCGCGCAATGCGTCCGAGTTGAGGTCAGAGCAGACGCAAGATCGGCCGTTCGTTCGGTCGCAAATGCCGCATGTCGGTCGTCCACGCTTCCAATATATGATCGCATCGGCTCGCGATAATTGCGACGCCGGGGAAAAAAAGCAATCAACCAGGGGGACACCATGAAATCGAATTACAAAATAGCGATCGCGCTCGCTGCTGGCGCGGCCATCGGAGCAGCGGCCGTCCAGGGACTTCACGCGCAAGTCAAGCTGCCTGCCTACGTCATTGCCGAACTCGACGTGACCAATCAAGAGGCCTTTCTCAAAGAATATACCGCACTTGCCGTGAAGGCGCTCGCCGATAGTGGCAGCAAAGCCCTTGCCCGCGGCGGCAAGGTTGTCGCCATCGAGGGCGCGCCGCCCAAGTCGCGCATTATCATCAACAGCTTCCCGAGCCTGGACGCGGCCGTGGCCGCGTATAATTCACCGGCCTACAAAAAAGCGAGGGCGATCGGCAATAAATATGCAACGTTCCGTCTCTATGCCGTCGAGGGCCTGGCACCGTAATCGCCGCGAAGCCGCAAGATCAGCTTGTAGCCCGCCTTGAGCGGAGCGAAACCCGGGATCGGTCCCGCCGCGTGCGAGAGAGCTCCGGATTTCGCTATCGCTCAATCCGGGCTACGCTCGCTACTTTCGGATGCTGAGCAGACGAGATGTGCTCGCCGTCAGCTTTTCAGCTCATGATCCTGACTGGCGATCGACCGTCTTGCGCTGCCTCATAAGGTGAGGTTTGATTGCGTTCCGACATTAACGAGCGGGGAGGCATTCGGCATGACAAGGAAGATTGTGGCAGCGATCGGCATTGCTGGCTTGATCGGAGCTGTGACAATTTCGAATGCTCAAGCGGGTTGGGGATGTGGCGCACACAATGTTTCGGGGTCTCAGGGCCGGACGTGGGCGCAGGAGAGCGAAAGCGAGGCTCGACGTATTGCCTTGGCCGATTGTGCGGAATCTGCTCGTCAATATCGCGAAACAGCACAGTGCCGTGTAGCTAGTTGCAGTCCTAATGTGGACACGAGGGAGCAAGCGCGCGCTCTATGGCCCGTCGACGGCAAATGGTGACCCGCTCCGAGCAAGTGTAGCCCGGATTTCAACTGGCTCCGATTCTACTTTTGCCGTGACGGACCAAACAATCTAATTCGTCCCATCTTTATTCGACCGGCGCACAAACATCGCGGCGCCGCACGTCCCGCATTGATATTCACGCGTATTCGACATCTTGCCGCGGATCGGGGCAGCAGATTCGCCGTTCAAGCCCATCGGTTCGTTGCACGGTGCGCACAGCGGCGCCGGAAAGGGCGTCACTCTCGATTGGGCATCTTCCGGCAAGGAATGGACGAGGTACACTGCCTGTCTCCGATACCGCTTGATCACTGCGCTACTATATCGCGAGAGTCGAATGCCAGCCGGTCGCTTGGCGCTTTCTCGCGCAAGACGGCTTCCATCAACGCCGTGATTGTTATCCACCAGGGCAGTGTGACGCCGAAGCGATTGTGTCTGGTCTTGCTCGCGTGAAAGCTTTACGACCAAGTCCATCACCGGCTCGGCCCGAGTCCTAGGCGTCCGGTGACTGAGAGACGCGCTCGCGCTCCCCGTCTTACAGGGGATACACACGCGCATGGACCGGCTTCGCGAGATGCGGCAGGACGCCAGCTATCTGTTTAGCTTTGGTCGCGGTCAGGTCCTTCGCTGCCCGTGGTGCGCGGACGCTTTTGTCTGCGGCCTCGCACATGCAGATGGTTGCTTGTCTGCCGTAGCTTCTAAAATTCAATCTGAAACACTATAGATCGCTATCGTAGGCGACGACCTGCGCACCGTCTAATGTTTCGCGGCGCCACTGAAGCAAACCGCTGAATGTCTCCGGAGAAAAATCGCGCCTGACAACACGACCAGGCGCGTGAGTTCCGATATGACAAGATATCAACCGGCGCGGCCCCGCGCTTATTCGATTCGCTCGATCTCATCGGCCTGTGCGTCGTAGGAGAGAGCCAGCTTCTCCAGTATCTCCTTGAGGTCGAGGCTCCTCGTCTCGGTCGCGCCAAGGCGGGCGTGATTGGCGCGCCCTCGATACGTCTTCACTTTGTCCTGCTCATCAAACATGCCGCCTATATGGGGTGAGCAGTTACGGATGACACCCAGACCTTCACGGATTGTACGAGCTAACGCCACGCCTCGGCGCGTTAGCCCCGGCGGCCTGTCCAGCGAGCGCGACTCCTCTACTCCGCCAGCACCCGCGTCCCCGAAAACGTAATCTCCACCAGCGTCCCCGCGTCCCGCGCGCTCTTGATCGCGAACGCCGCGCGGTTTGCTTCCGCCAACGCCTTCGTCAACGGCAAGCCTAGCCCAGTCCCGCCCGAGCCCCAGCGCGTCGAGGTCGCGAGCTGGCGGAACGGCTCCATCGCGGTCTCGATTTCCTTGTCGGTCATACCGACGCCAGTGTCGCGCACGCGCAGGATCACCTCGGCGCGATCGGTCAGCGCGGTCGAAACGATGACCTGCCCGCCCGCACCGGTGAACTTGATCGAGTTGGAGAGCAGATTGAGCACGATCTGGCGCACCGAGCGCGCGTCGGCGACGACGGCGGGAAGCGTCGGCGAGAGCGAGGAGCGGATGATGATGCGTTGCTGGTTCGCCTGCGGCTGCATCAGCGCGACGCATTGCTGCACGAGCTGGTTGAGGTTGACGCTCGCGAACACGAGGTCGAGCTTGCCGGCCTCGATCTTGGAGAGGTCGAGCAGGTCGTTGACGAGCGATACGAGATGCCCGCCCGAGGCGTGGATGTCGCGCAGATATTCGCGATAGCGCTCGATGCCGATCGCCCCGAAGCGTTCCTCCATCATCACCTCGGAGAAGCCGATGATGGCGTTGAGCGGCGTGCGGATCTCGTGGGAGATTTTTGCGAGGAAATCGGATTTGGCGGAGGACGCCCGCTCGGCGGTGCGCTTGGCGTTGAGCAGGTCCTCTTCGGCGCGCTTCCACTGCGTGATGTCGCGGAACACGGCGCAGAGCTTGTGCGAGCCTTCGCCGATGCGGCCCATCGTCATGAACAGCGGGATCAGGCCGCCCTGGCGCACGCGGCCGATCACCTCGCGCCCATCGTTGAGCACGCTCGCGACGCCGCTCGAGGTGAGCCCGTCGAGATAGTCGCGCGCAGCGCGCTCGCTTTCCGGCGCGAACAGCTCGGTGAACGGCCGCCGCGCCATATCGTGATAATCGTAGCCGAACAGCGCCTCGGCCGACCGGTTGAGCGCGAGCACGCGCCCCTCGCGGTCGAGGACGATGACGCCGTCGGTCGCCGTGTCGAGGATTGACTTGAGCTCGCGCGCCTCGGTCTCGGCCGCGCGCAGCGCCAACTCTGACGTCTTCAGCCGGTCGTCGGCCGCGGTGCGGATCAGCACCAGCATCAGGGCGGTCTCTCCGTTCCACGGCACGGTGTAGAGCCGGCCCTCGCAGGTGAGATTGTCGCCGCTGCGCGTCGCGATCGTGAACGTCTTGCCGGTGCCGTTGTGGCGGTCGAGCGGTGGGTCGGGCTCGACCACCAGGCGCTCCAGGCCGCCGGCTTCCGCCAGCGCGGCGAGGTCGATGTAGCCGGTCCATTCGAGGAACGCGCGGTTGGCATAGAGCAGTGCCTCGCCGTGATGGATCAGGATGCCGACCGGCAGGCGCTCCAGCACTTCGCGCGCTTCCGGGTCGGTCGCCTCCGGTGCGGCTTCCGTTTCGGCTCCGGTCGCAAGCGCGCTCGGCACTGGGGCAGGGGGCTCGGGCTGGTGATGCACCGGTTCGGGCGCAGGTTCGGCTGCCGGCACGGCGGCCGTGCTGCCGAGCGTGGCGGCGATCTCGCTGAAGGCGGTGCGCTCGACCGGCGTCAGCATCGGCCGTTTCTCCGGCGCGGGCGCGGCCGCGCGGAACGGCACGACGTTCTTTGCCGCCGGCACGACCGTGAGGACGGGCCGAGCTTCCGCTGTCGGTATCTCGGGTGGCGCGGCAGGCGCAGGCGTGAACGCGCTCGCGCGCGCGATGTCGCGGCACACGCCGAAGCCGCGGTAGCCGAGAAAGGTGCGGTCGCGATCGAAGATCGGCAGGCCGGAGAGCTCCACGCCGATGCGCTGCTCGCTGTCGTCGACCGGCCACTCGATGGTGATGCCGCTCCAGGTGTCGCGCGAGGCGATCGCGTGTGCGACGCGGCCTTCCGGATCGAGCGCGAGCGCGTCCGCGATCTCTGCCCATGGCCGGCCGAGCAGGGCGGCGGTGCGCGGCCCGACCGTCTCGGCGAAGTCGGACGACGCAAGCGTGAAGCAGAGCGCAGCGTCCATGGTCCAGACGAAGCGTAACGGATAGCGCCGCTCGGCCGGAGGAGCGGGCTCGTCCGGTGCGGCGGCGAATTCTTGCGGCTCGGTCGGCGGAGCCTCGGGCTCGATCGGCGTCTCCGCGGGCGTCGTCGCCGGCACGGACTCGGATTCCGGTTGCTCCGGAGGCGTCAACAGTGCCGCGCCGACGTCTTCGAGCATTGTTTCGGATGGCTCGTGAATTAACGCAGGTTCCGCCGGCAATTCCGGTTGTTCGGCTTCGAGCTCGGACTTGTTCGCGCCGGTTTCCGGGCTTGTTCCGGCGAGCGTCGCGACCAGCACGGTCGCGCCGCCGCTCCCCATCCGCTCCAGCGTCAGGGGCCCGAGCGAACTATCCCCGCTCGCATGGCCCGATCCGATCGCTTCGGCCATCAGATGTCCGGCGCCGAGCGCCGCAAGCGTCGCCGCCGCGCCGAGCCGCTCGCTGAGTTGCGCGGAGGCGTAGAGCAGCGCGCCCACGCCGGAAAAAACCGCGAGCGGTGCTGGACTTGCGCCGAACATGCGCGCGACGCGCTCAGCCAGCGGGAGCGTCGGCTTCATCGGCTCGGCCGCGACGACAAGGATCGCAGCAGCATCTCCGACCATGATGCGCGAGCACGCGCAGGCAAGCGCGTCGGCGCCGTTCGCGCCGGTCAGTTGTTCGGACCGCGCCGCGCCCGAGGCCGGCAAGTCCGCGCCGATCCGCGCGATCTGGGTCGCAAGATCATGGCCGGCAAAGGATTTTTCGATCAGCGCAAGAGGCTCCGCGGCGCCGAACAGCGCGGCGCCTGATGCGTTCGCCCAGAGCACATGCGTCGCGTCCGCAGTCCACAGCCAGGCCGCGACCGCGCTCGTCGCGTAGGGCGACAGCCGCGGGTCGCGCGCAAGCGCGAAGAAGGGGTCGGATGCGGTCATCCCGTACAATCGGCCTGTCTGCCGTTGGGCCACAGCGTAAAGAAAGCCTTAATAGGCCGCGCCTTAGGCCCCGTCCACGCTTGGCGGGCCGGTGGCGAACCGCTACTCGCGGATAACGTTAATGGAGGAGGGGCAGCTCACGGCCGTTTGCGTTGCAAAAACTTGCCGTTGCGTCATGATGGCGGCATGCTCTAGTGCCGGCGCAGTTTCGTGACTTGAGGAGACCAGAATGGCCAACGAACCGATGTGGAATTTCGACGTCCCGACGCAGATGCGCCAGTTCGCCGAGCAGAGCGTCGAGCAGGCCAAGAAGGCGGTCGACGGTTTCATGACCGCGGCGCAAAAGACGGCGGCCGCCTTCGAAACGCACGCCACGACCGCCCATAGCGGCGCCAAGGACGTGGGCCAGAAAGCCATGTCGTTCGCGGAGCAGAACATCGCGAACTCGTTCGACTTTGCTCAAAAGCTCGTCCGCGCCAAGGACATCCAGGAAGTCATTACGCTGCAGAGCGAATTCCTGAAGGCGCAGATGCAGGCGCTGTCCGCACAGGCCAAAGAGCTCGGCGCGACCGCCACCAAGACCGCCACGGACGCCGCCAAGCCCAAGGAATGACCGGGCGTTCGGCGAACGCGCGGCTCACGTAATACTTTATCATTTTTGTGCGGTGCAATATTTTCTATTGCATCGCACTATTGGTTGCACTACATAGTGGTTACCGAAGATGGCGGCTGCCGGGACGGGCGGATCGCACATCAAGCAATCAAAGGACCACCCCAATGACTGAGGCCACCTACAAGGCGCCGGTTGTGCCGCTGTTCGAAATGCCGAAATTCGAGATGCCGAAGTTCGACATGCCGTCGATGGAAATGCCGGCTGCGTTCCGTGAGTTCGCCGAGAAGGGCGTTGCTCAGAGCAAGGACGCCTACGACAAGATGAAGGCGGCTGCCGAGCAGCACACCGAGATGCTCGAGACCGTTTATTCGACCGCCAGCAAGGGCGCGACCGAATACGGCCAGAAGGTGATGGAGATGACGCGTGCCAACACCAACGCGGCGTTCGATTTCATGGACAGCCTGTTCGGCGTGAAGTCGCCGTCCGAGCTGGTCGAGCTGTCGACGAGCCACGCGCGCTCGCACTTCGAAAAGCTTTCCGCGCAGAGCAAGGAACTGACCGCGCTTGCCCAGAAGGTCGCCACCGACACCGCCGAGCCGATCAAGACCGGCGTCGAGAAGGCGATGAAGAAGGTCGCCTGAGCGGCTGCGTTTCCCTTCGCGTTTGTTCAGTAGCGTACGTCGAGCCCGGGCCGGTTGCCCGGGCTTTGTCGTTGAAACGCCGTTTGTTGTGGCGTGACGAATGCCGCGGCGCAACTCTTGCCAAAGACCGAGGTTGCTCCTAGTTTCCGCCCGCTCGCGGCGGGCCCCGTGCAGCTGTAGCTCAGTTGGTTAGAGCGCCGGTCTGTGGAACCGGAGGTCGGTGGTTCGAGCCCACCCAGCTGTACCAGCAAAATCAATAACTTAGTAATTTAAATTTATCTCTTAGGCTCGCTATAGGCTCCTACGACGGGACAGGTTGCCGGCAGATCATCTGCCAAACTGCGGCGTCGTGACAACGAACTGCGCCACCACCGTCAGCGTGTTGCCGACTTCACGATGTCTGGACGGCCGAGGGCTGGCTCTATGTGGCTGCGGTCGTCGATCTCTTCTCTCGGCGCGTTGTCGGCTGATGTAGGCGGGATTATCGCCGTTCATGGTGATCACGGGCGGCTCATGGGTACTGCGCCCGGGTATCGATCCGCGCCTGCACGAGCGCCCCCGAGTGGCGCCGTGGGGCGTGCTTGGTTCCCTGTGCGAGAGGATTTCGTATTGGGCGTTCGCGCAAAAAACAAAGCCCGGCGAAGCATATCGGGCCGGACAAGGCACACCAGCGCGCCCCAACAAACCTGATGACAATCGAATGCGAGCGGCCACTTACCCCGTGCATATATAATCGCGCAGCGCCGCGGACTCGTGCTTCATCTCGTCCAGACGCCATTTCACCACGTCGCCGATTGACACGATGCCGGCAAGCCGACCCTGCTCGACCACCGGCATATGGCGGAACTTGCCGACCGTCATCCGCTCCATGATCTCGCTCACGGTGTCGGCGAGACAACAGGTGGAAACCTTGCGCGTCATCACCTCGGCGACCGAAACGGCGAGCGCTTTCGCCCCGCGTTTGGCGAACGCATGCACGATGTTGCGCTCGGACAGGATGCCGACCATGCGATTGTCGACGCCGGTGACGACGAGCGCGCCGATGCGCCGCTCGACGAGCAGATTGGCGGCGTCGGCGAGATCCGCGGCCGGCTCGATGGTGACGACGTCGCTGCCTTTACGCGACAGCATGGCTTTTACGGTCATAACGTTTCTTCCCTGGAGATCGGGTCTCTCGAGAGAACGCCGGCAACGGTCTTTCCGTTCCGAAAATGTCCCTTTCGATGGGACCTTTCGTCTGCAAGCAGCGCTTTCTCTGATGGGCACATGGCCCATTGAAGAGCCGCCAAACGTTCGGGAGCCTCCCGATGTACGGGCGAAGAAGCAGGGCCGCCGGAACCGTCTTCTGATCAGCCCTCTCGGCGGCCGCTGAAGAAGCCCTTGTTCGTCGTATTCTGTTTGATATTTGCAGTCTCGCCTTCTTCGGCTGCGTTGGCATGATGTTCATGCTTCACCGCCTTGTCTTTCGTCTTGTCCGGATCGCTTCCTGAACCTTTGGTGCTACGGTTGGCGGGTGGAATCGGCGGCATGCGGCTCGACATGATCTAAATCCTCACAGTGCGAGAAGCGTTGCGGCCAACAACTCGCGATAGTGCGAAAAGTTGCCGCTGATCGGTCGCCTTCGGGCGTCGCTGCCGTCGTTCGCATCCAATACGGCCGCGCGTAGCCATTTAGGTTTCGATAGGGCTGGCGGCCTCCGGAACTTCTCGATCCGGTCAGCGGTTAAAGACCCGTTCCACGAAACGCTCACCCCAGAGGAAATACCATGAATAGGCTCTCAGCACTTCTCGCTGCAGCGATCGTCGCTGGCGGCGCGACGGTCGCCTTCGCGCAATCCGGCCCAGCTCCGGGCGATGCTCACCCGCCTGGCGCGCTCTTCCGAGGCGGTATCCCGCCGGCCGCCGCCGCGATGCGACGCGGCGACGACATGGCGCCGATCGAAACCTTCAGGTCGCGCCGCGTGTCCGCGCCGCAAGAGTTCGGCAACAATCCGACCCCAACCCGAAACGATCCGGCCGGCACGCGGACTCA
>PLJS01000180.1 GCA_003140315.1 Hyphomicrobiales bacterium | reverse complement strand
CGAGCGCCGAGACCGGCTCGTCGCAGACGATCAGCTTCGGCTCGACCGCAAGCGCGCGCGCGATCACGATGCGCTGGCGCTGTCCGCCGGAAAATTCATGCGGATAGCGCGCCGCAAAACTTGGGTTCAGCCCGACCATGTCGAGGAGTTCCGCAACCCGCTCGCGCCGCCGCGCCGCCGGCACGATCGCATGCAGCGCGAGCGGCTCGGCCAGCATGGCACCGACCGTCATGCGCGGATTGAGCGAGGCGTAAGGGTCCTGGAAAACGAGTTGGGCCTGGCGGCGGAACGCGCGCAGCTCCGCCGCGTCGAGCGCGAAGATGTCGCGGCCTTCAAAACGCACCGCGCCGGCCGTCGGGTCGAGCAGCCGCAGCACCAGCCGCCCGACCGTGGACTTGCCCGAGCCGGACTCGCCGACGAGCGCGATGGTCTTGCCCGCCTCGACCGTGAAGCTCACGCCATCGACCGCCTGCACGGTCGCGAGCGACCGGCCGAACACCGAGCGGCGCGCGACGAAGTGCTTGACCAGTCCTTCGAGTTCCACGAGCGCGGTCATAAACCATCCGACAGATTCAACTTATGATCTACGTGACCTTGCGACAGAACATGCATAGCCTATGCCGTCCAAGTTGGTCTAAGTCAGTCAGTTGGGGAGCTTTCCATGCGAAACACCTTTGCGACCCTCGTCATCGCGGCTGCGGCGATTGCGTTCCTGTCATCCGAGGCCTCGGCCTGGTATTGCACCGCGGCCAGTCCCTCGGCTACCGGCTGGGGCCGTCACAACTACAGCCTCGGTTACGCGCGCCGCCGTGCGCTCGCCGAATGCGCGGTCCGCACCCCGCGCTACCAGACCTGCTACATCACGGGCTGCAGTTAGTCCGGGGTCTCAAGCGACAAGCCGCTCCAGCGGCGTCCGCAAGCAACGCGACCAGCGACCGCCGCCGAGTTCGATCATCGGCGGCGGAACTGCGTTGCATTGGGCGATAACGAACGGACAGCGCGCCGCGAAGCGGCAGCCGGCCGGCGGCGCACTCATGTCGGGCAGCACGCCGTCGATCGCGGCGAGATGATCGACGCGGTGGTCGAGGCGCGGGATCGAGGCGATCAGCCCGACCGTGTAGGGGTGCTCGGGCGCCTCGAACAGCGCATCGACCGGCGCACGCTCCACGATCTCGCCCGCATACATCACCGCAACCTCGTCGCACACTTCCGCGACCACGCCGAGATCGTGCGTGATCAGGATGATCGCTGCCTTGCTGGTGGCCTTGAGCTCGCGCATCAGGTCGAGGATCTGCGCCTGNNGCGATCATCGCGCGCTGGCGCATCCCGCCGGAGAGCTTGTGCGGATAGTCGTCGATGCGCTCCGCGGGCGACGGAATGCCGGCGCGGCGCAGGAGCGCAATGGCGCGCTCGCGCGCTTTAGCCTGGCTCAAGCCACGGTGTCGCACCAGCACCTCGGCGATCTGCTCGCCGATCGTGTAGGACGGATTGAGCGAGGTCATCGGCTCCTGGAAGATCATCGCGAGGCGATCGCCGCGCAGGTTGCGTAGCGCGCGATCCGGCAGATCGAGCAGCGAAATTCCGTCGAAGGTCACGGTGCCGGTGACTTCGGCGCTCTCTTTCGGTAAGAGGCCCATCACGGCGAGCGCCGTGACGCTCTTGCCGGACCCGGACTCCCCGACAATCCCGAGCGTGCGACCGCGTTCGACCGAGAGATCGACGCCGTCGACCGCGACCGTGCGGCGCCCGCGATCGCCGTGGAATGCCACGCGCAGGTTTTGGATCGAGAGGAGCGCGGTCATGTAGTGCTCTCTCCCATCCCTCCCCCGCAGGGGGAGGGTCGGCGAGCAAAGCGAGCCGGGGTGGGGTTCTTTTTGGGATTGTCGAAACTGCGACCCCACCCGGTTCGGCCTGCGGCCGAACCACCCTCCCCTTTCGGGGGCGGGATGGGAGAGGCCGGAGCGTGTGGCCTCCTCACTGTTTCGGCTCCACCGCAAGCGCCGCCGCGATGCCGGCATCGATCACCGCGCGGTCGAGCTCGCCATGTGGGTTCTTTGCGCTCGGCAGGAATTTTGCGAAATGCACCCATCGCTCGCGGCTGACTTTTTCGAGCCGTTCGAGCTCGGCGAGTGGATCGACGTGATCGTCGACGCGCAGGTCGAGGTCCGGCCATTCCTCCTCGCCGTAGATGACGAGCGCGGCCGACTGTTTGCCGCGCTTGTCGCCGCCGGCGGCTTCGCCGGCTTGCAGCGCCGCGATCAGGCGGCGCGGAAACGGCAGCGTGGCGCTCGCCACATAGGCTTTGGCGGTCTCCTCGATCACCGCGGGACCGGCCAGCATGTTGCCGGCCACCGAAAATCCCTCGCCCGAGATGTGGCCGCACCAGTCGACACAGGCCTTGCCGGTGTGCGCCGCGATGCGGCCGTGGCGGTCCATGATGTGGACCTGACGCTGATCGCGCCCCTCGTCCCCCTCGGTCAGGATTTTGATGATGTCTTCAGGCGGCATCTCGTCCTGCAGGAAATACAGCCCGTGCGCGCCGTAGAACGGATTGACCAGCGCTTGCGTCGCGATGGCGCCGATGCCGGACTGAATGAAAGGCACGCGGCAGCCGACCGCGAAGTTCTTGGTGGCGACCGCGATGCCGAAGGCGCCAGTCGTATCGCGCGCGATCAGGGACCAGGTCATCTCTAAACCGTCATCGTGAGGTGCCCGGCGACGCCGGGCCTCGAAGGATGGATACAAGCGCCGTCGCCCNNCGTCGCCCCTCGCACCTCAGGGTGACGGCTCACCCTTATCTCCCCGCCGCATAGCCCTGCATGCCGCGCGGATTGGCGGCAGCCTTGCGGCGCTTGCCGTCGCGCGAAGCCGCCGTGAGCCGCCCCTCCGACCAATCGGCGCCGACCTCGACCTTGTGGCCGCGGCGGTCAAGCTCGTCGCGCGTCGCCTTCGGCACGCGGTTCTCGACCACGACGACGCCGGGACGCGCGGTGCGCGGCCAGAACGAGGAGAGGAAATGCTCGGTATGCCAGGCCGGCGCATCGATCGCTTCCTGCAGGTTCATGCCGGAATGAACGTGGCGCAGGAAGAACTGCGTGATCCACTGGTCCTGCTGGTCGCCGCCGGGCGAGCCCCAGGCGAGATACGGTTCGCCGTCGCGCAGCGCCATCGTGGGCGTGAGCGTCGAGCGCGGCCGCTTGCCGGGCGCGAGCGAGGCCGGATGGCCTTCCTCGAGCCAGAACATCTGCGCGCGCGTGCCGAGGCAGAAGCCGAGATCCGGGATCACCGGCGAGGAATGCAGCCAGCCGCCGGACGGCGTCGACGACACCATGTT
>PLJS01000069.1 GCA_003140315.1 Hyphomicrobiales bacterium | reverse complement strand
ATATCCATGACCATCGCTCCCAATGCCCGTGACACTAGGCATGTGGCTTGTGGTGTCAAGGATAAATTTGGGAATTTATTCACAATCTATCCCCGCGCCCCATGCGCCCCACGCGGTTCCAACCCTGCTCAAAATCATGGCGTTCCCGGAACCCTCCTCCGCCGCCGGCGTTTTCCCTCCACGTGAAACGGAGGAGAGACCCGATGTCGTACAACGATCCGCGGGATTATAATCGCGACGTGAACTATCGCGATCCGGGCTATATCGCGCCGGCCGACGACGCCGGCTGGGGACTTCCCGTCGCCATCCTGGCGGTGATCGTGATCGTCGGCGGGCTGTTCTACTACGGCTACAGCGACCGCACGCAGACGGCCGAGTATTCGCCGAATGCGCCGATCACCCGCACCGCGCCGCCCGTGCTGCCGGCGACGCCGGCGCCGGCGCCCGCAACGGCACCGCCGCAGCAGTAACGCGGTCGTGTCCCGCTTCGAGAGAGCCCCGCTTCGGCGGGGCTTTTTCTTGGGTCCGCCGATCGCATAGTCTCGCCCCGCCGGCCGGAAGGGGACATCAAGATGCTGAGGATCGCGTGCGTCGTCATGGCGCTGTTGATGGGCGCGGCTGCGGCGCGGGCCGAGACCAAGGAGCAGTGGATCGAGCTCGGCGCGCGCATCCACGGCGCGTTCGGCGTGCTGATTCCGATCGCATCCGCATCGGCCTCGACGCGGTCGCGCGGCTCAAGGCCGAGCCGCGCGGGCTCGCCGTCACGTTCTATTCGGGCGAGCGCGCGCCGTGCCCGTGCATCGTCGACGGCGTGATGCTGGCGACCGGTGCGAGCCCGGGGCAGGGGACGTTGCAGGTTTCCGCCGAGACGGCGCCGGCCGGGCAGTTCGCCGTGGTGGTGATCAGCAACCGCAAGACCGGCGAGGGCGTGCGCTACGCGATCGCCGGCACGTGGGGGCCAAAGATCGTCGAATGGAATAAGTCGCTCGATCCGGCCGGGCGCTACGACGCGGTGATGAGTGCCGAGGGTTTGTTCACCGCGGAGGCGGCGGCGCAATAGGCGCATGTCAACAGCGCGTCATCTTCATTCCGCATGGAACCGCGGAGCCATGCCGCGCTTTGTCAGCATGGAATTGGAGGCCGCCATGCTGGTCGAGCGCAATCTGCAACTCGTCAATATCGAGGTCGTCGGCGAGGCCTACGACATCGCGGCGAACTATCTCAAGAAGACCGGCGCCATGGCGGACAGCGGCCTCATCGACAATCGCCTGCTGGAGATCATCTACAAGCTGTTCAACGCCGGTGACCGTAACCGGCTGCGGCTGGCGAATCTGGTGATCTCAAGGTTTCAGCGCGCCGTGTAAGTTCACGCCCGCGCAGGCTCAAATCCGTCACGTTTCGATTCAGCGCCGGGAGCTCCCGCCTTCGCGGCGGATGCTTGCAGCGCTCGTTCGCCTCGTGCTATGACTGACTGGTCAGTCATAGTCAAAGTGGAGTTCGCGCGTGGCGCGGGCCGCGAACAAAGCCGTGCAGGAGAGGGTGGGGCGCGCGACAGCGAAGCCGCGTATCGCCCGCCGCCGCAGCGCGCAAGCGCCCGAGGAGCGCCGCGCCGCGATCCTCGACGCCGCGCTGGATGAATTCTCGGCGCGCGGCTACGCGGCGGCGCGGCTCGACGATGTCGCCCGGCGCGCCGGCGTCGCCAAGGGCACGATCTATCTCTACTTCGCCGACAAGGAGGCGCTGTTTCAGGAGATGGTGCGCTCCATGGTCAACCCGATCCTCGGCACGCTCGAAGCGATGCGCGACGTCGACATTCCGGCGCGCGTGCTGGTGGAGCGGCTGCTCGACGTTTTCGTGCGCGAGATCTACGGCACGCGGCGCAAGGACATCATCCGGCTCATCCTGAGCGAGGGGCCGCGCTTTCCGGCGCTCGCGGAGTTCTACCACGCGGAAGTGATCGCGCGCGTGCTCGCGATCGTGCGGCCGATCCTGCGACGCGCGGCCAAGCGCGGCGAATTGCCGAGCGATGCGCTCGCGCGCTTCCCGCAACTGATCGTCGCGCCCGGCCTCGTCGGCATCCTATGGCACGCTTTGTTCGACAAGCTGGAACCGCTGGACGTGGCGGCGATGATGCGCGCGCATCTCGATATTCTGTTTGCCGGGAGGGCGGCGTGATGCGGTATTTCCTGTTGGCGCTGACGCTTGCGCTCGCTGCCTGCCAGAACGGCGACGACCGCCAGGTGCAGGGCTGGATCGAAGCCGATCTCGTGTTCGTCGGTCCCGACGAGGCCGGGCGCGTCGAAACGCTCAGCGTGAACGAAGGCGACACGATCGCGCTGGGCGCGCCGCTGTTCTCGGTCGATGCCGATCTGCAGATCGCCGACGTGCGTACCGCCGCCGCGCAGGTCGCCGAGGCGCGCGCGCGGCTCTCGCGGCTGGAAGCCGCGCAGCAGCGCAAGGAGGAGGTCGCAGTGCTGCAGGCGCAGGAACACCGCGCCGAGAGCGCGGTCGCGCTCTCCAACGTCGACCTCGAGCGCCAGCAGACGCTTGCCGCCAAGGGCATCGCGTCGACCGCGCAGCTCGACATCGCCAAGGCGAACTCCGCGCGCGACAAGGCGGCGCTCGACGAGGTCCGGCGCCAGATCACGGTCGCCCAGATGGCCTCGCGCGACGAGGACATCGCGGCTTCGCGCGAGTCGCTGGTGGCGGCGCAGGCGCGCCAGGTCGCCTCGCAGACCAAGCTGACGCGGCGCAAGCTCGCGGCGCCCGCCACCGGCACCGTGCAGCAGATCTATTATCGCCCGGGCGAGATGGTGCCGGCGGGCCGGCCGGTCGTCTCGCTCCTGCCGCCCGGCAACATCAAGGTGCGCTTCTTCATCGTCGAGGCGATGCTGCCGAAGGTGAAGCTCGGCGACATCGTGCAGGTGACCTGCGACGGCTGCCAGCCGATCTCGGCGCGCGTGAGTTTCATGGCGCGCGCCGCCGAATACACGCCACCCGTGATCTACAGCCTGGAGGAGCGCACCAAGCTCGTCTTCATGGTGGAGGCGCGCACCGACACGCCGGAGAATTTGCGCGTCGGCCAGCCGGTGAGCGTGAGTTTGCCGGGCGCGGAGGCGAAGAAGTGACCTCCGACATCGCGATCGAGGTGGAGGGACTCACCAAATCCTTCGGCGACCGCGTGGTGGTGCGCGATCTCTCGATGCGGGTGAAGCGCGGCACGATCTACGGCTTCCTCGGGCCGAACGGCTCGGGCAAGACCACGACGATCCGCATGCTGTGCGGACTGCTTACGCCGGATTCCGGGCGCGGCACCTGCCTCGGCTACGACATCCTCACGCAGGCGGAAAAGATCCGCGTGCATGTCGGCTACATGACGCAGCGCTTCAGCCTCTACCAGGACCTCTCGGTGCGCGAGAATTTGGAATTCGTGGCGCGCGTGTATGGCTTGCCCGATCCGCGCGGCGCCGCGCACGACATGGCGGTGCGGCTTGGGCTCGACGGTCGCGAGGAGCAGCTTGCGGGCTCGCTCTCCGGCGGCTGGAAGCAGCGCCTCGCGCTCGGCGCCTGCACGCTGCCGAACCCGCAGCTCTTGCTGCTCGACGAGCCGACCGCCGGCGTCGATCCCAAGGCGCGGCGCGAATTCTGGAGCGAGATCCACGCGCTCGCAGCGCTTGGGCTGACCGTGCTGGTCTCGACCCATTACATGGATGAGGCCGAGCGCTGCCACGAGATCGCCTACATCGCCTACGGCGTGCTGCTCGCGCACGGCACGGTCGACCAGGTGATCGGCTCCTCAGGGCTCACCACCTACACGGTGAGCGGCGCGGAAGGCCTCGCCGAGCTCGCGGCCAAGCTTGAAAAGACGGGCGGCGTCGACATGGTGGCGCCGTTTGGCACCAGCCTGCACGTCTCGGGACGCGACCGCGCGGCGCTCGATGCGGCGATCGCGCCCTATCGCGCCGACGCGCATCTCGACTGGCGTGCGGCCGCGCCCTCGCTTGAAGACGTGTTCATCGACCTGATGAACCGCTCGCAGGACAATTTCCAATGAGGGCGTCGCTGCGCCGCTTCAGCGCCATGATGGTGAAGGAGTTCGTGCAGCTCCGGCGCGACCGCGTCACCTTCGCCACCATGATCACGATCCCGCTGATGCAGCTTCTGCTGTTCGGCTACGCGATCAACACGACGCCGCGCGACATGCCGACCGCAGTGCTGCTGCAGGAGGGCAGCGACGTCGGCCGCTCGATCGTCGCGGCGCTGCAGAACACCAAATACTTCAAGCTGACGCATCAGGTGCGCGACGAAGCCGAGTTCGACCGGCTGCTCGCCTCCGGCACCGTGCTGTTCGCAATCGAGATCCCGGCGAATTTCGAGCGCGCGCTGCGGCGCGGCGACAAGCCCACGCTGCTGATCGCCGCCGATGCGACCGATCCGGTCGCGACCGGCTCGGCGATGGCGGCGCTGGCGCAGGTGGTGCAGACCGCGCTCGCGCATGACCGCGCGCTGCCCGACACCGGTACGCCCGCCTTCGAGATCCGTGCGCATGCGCGCTACAACCCGGCAGGCTCCAGCCAGCTCAACATCGTGCCCGGGCTTCTCGGCACCATCCTGACGTTGACGATGCTGATCTACACGGCGCTGTCGGTGACGCGCGAGACCGAGCGTGGCACGATGGAGAGCCTGCTCGCGATGCCGATCACGCCGCTCGAAATCATGCTCGGCAAGATCGTGCCTTA
>PLJS01000095.1 GCA_003140315.1 Hyphomicrobiales bacterium | reverse complement strand
GGCAAGCGCCACCTTCGCCTTGAGGTGTGGTTCCGGCGTGCTCGTCTGCTCATCGTCTCTCCTGATTCGCGGGCCAATCGTGCCCGCCGTCAGGCAGAAACTCCACTTAGCGTCCTGTACAGATTTCCGGAGCCGGCTCTGACCTTGGCGCGAGTTCTTAAGTGTCTTGCACGGCAAGATTCAAATTGGTTTCCATCATTCAACTTCATGCGACGCTGGCGCGGTCGCATTTCGCGCAAGGTAAACAGTCTGTGTGAAATCTCGGTTCTGAAGTGGGTTGTGAAACGTCACACGCTCGGCGCGCGCCATGGCGAAGACCTCGGCGAGCCGCGCCGTGAACGACTCATCCGGAAGCTCGTTGGACCAGAGACCGAAGACACCGCCGGCATGGAGATGGGCCGCGAGCCTCTTCAGCCCCGATGGTTGATAAAAGTCGGCGTTCTGCGGATCGAGAAGGGAGTCCGGCGAATGGTCGATGTCGACCAGGATGGCATCAAATCGTCGAGCGGTTGCATCCGGATCAAAACCCTTCTTTGAGGCCGCCAGCGCAAAAAAGTCGCCGAACACGAACCTGCTGCGCGGATCTGCCGTCAGCGCTGGCCCGAGCGGCAATACGCCCTTTTCATGCCAGTCGATGACCGCCTCGAGCGCCTCGACAATGACGAGCGACTTAACCGCATTATTCTCCAACACCCCTTGGGCAGTGTAGCCAAGGCCAAGACCGCCCACGACGACATCCAGATCGGTCCCCGGAAGTTCCGCCAGCGCCAGCCGCGCCAGCGCGATTTCCGACGCCGTGAACAGGCTCGACATCAAATATTCGTCGCCGAGCTTGATCTCGAAGACATCGACCCCCATGGACAATTCCCGGCGGCGACGCAGGCTCAGCGCGCCCATCGGCGTCGGTCGATAATCGAGTTCTTCAAAATACAAGCTCATCCCGCTCGCTGCTTCCTTTGCTGAAGGGTAGCGGTCAGGCGTCGTTCACCGTGCCCTCGGCTTCGATCGGGGCGCGGCCTTCTTTCTTTGTGCTTTTGCAACTGACTTAGTGGCGCCCGCCTTCGCGCGTGCTCGCGCAACTTTGCTCGCCGCCGCGCGCCTCTCGAGTGACCACGGTGGGTATTGAAAATCCGGGTGACCAATAGATCTCATGTCATGGGTCCTTTGGTGCACCTCGGAGGTTTGCACCATCAATACGTCCGGATTTGATTTCCGGTAGGGACAACCATGTCTGCGATCCGGTCGCTATCAAAGCAAGAGCGGACATGACATGATTCTTACGCAGCGCCTCGTCTGTCATCGAGTGATCCTTGGCTGACGGCAGTTCTTGCTGTTCACACGACCTTCAGATTCTCTGCTGATGTCTTGCCTTTGTTGGGCACTTCTTCGTACTCAACGGTCTGCCCCTCATTGAGGGTGCTTAAGCCGGCCTTTTCCACGGCCGAGATGTGAACGAAAACGTCCTTCCCACCGCCCGCCGGTTGGATAAATCCGTACCCTTTGGTCGGGTTAAACCACTTCACGTTGCCCTTGGCCATACTCAAACTCCGATGTTGACGTGAGAAGATACTGCCAACGCGCCAAGATGCCAACCTGCGGCGCTGCATCATGAGGGATGGTCGGCCGGGAAAGCTTTGCGGTCGATGCCAGCCTGATCAAGGCGGACGCGAACCGGCATAAGGGGATCGAGAGCGAGAAGTGGCTCCCCCCCCCCCGAAAGCTACAGGCCAGGCAATCGATGAGCATCTGGCCGTGCTCCATGACGCAGCATTCGGCGCTGCCACCGAGGTCACGCCCAAGTTCATCTCGCCGGCCGACCCGGCGGCGCGCTGGACCGGCGCCCATGGCGCGCCGCGACGAGTTCCACCTCGCAGCAACCGCCCAGAACCTCCGCAAGCTGGCGAAGCTGATACCGATCCCGAACCCAATGCAGCCTGAGAGCAGTTCAGCCGGCGATCACTCCATCAATCCAGTGGCTCGATGCATCTCGATCGGCTCGCCGACTTCTTCAACAGAATCGGCCAATAGAGGACATGACGCGTCACGTGACGCGGTGCCTGCGCGCTCCTCAAGGTAGAGACATAGGCACCGGGAAGCCTGAAAACTTGCGCCGGATGAACGCCTGCAACGCCTTCAGGGTCGGTTTCGCGTTCGGCGCCGGATCCGGATTTCCCCCGCGCAGCCATGTTGATCTTGGAGTATCCACCGGCGGTGGCCCGGCTGGCGCCGATCGCTTGCCGCGATATGGTGATGTCGGAGCTGGGCTCTTGCCTCGGGACAAGCCGTCCTGCTGGACGGCACTGTCCCTCGATCGAGTCCCAAGGTCTTGCGCGGGCGGCCGAAGCCGGCCCGCATCTAAACATCAAAGGAAGGAAACGACCGCAGCCGCGCGGCGCTCGGCCCGCGGAGTACCGCAGGCCGGACTTCGCGGCTGGATCGTTCCCGCATCCGTACGATGGAGGTGAGCGGCCCGACCGCTCTTGTCCGGGGTGATGTTGCGCACCGCTTTCCGCGTTCCACACCCAGCTGCTCCGCACGCTCTCCTCATGGTAGCGGCCGCAGCACGCCGTCAAGGGCCGCGTCGCTTTCACGGCTTGCGGCGACGCTCGTGGAGGCTTTCCCCCTTGAAGGCGACATCCCAAGGACACTGCGCAGTCGACGCGAATGACCCCAAGCGACATTCGCTGCCGTCAATTGACATATTCGCACGCCGACGATCACGCGGCAGTGCTTGTCGCTGCCGGAACGAAGCCGCAGCAGTCTGGATCGGAGCTTGTCTCAAGCGCAGCAAGAAGTGGGTGGAGAACGGACCACCCGCTACACCCGAATGCCGCTTGCGAGGATTGCGTTCGCGAGTTCGGCGGCAGGTCCGCTTAAGGCTTTGCCCGCGCCGAGCAGAACGAACTCGACGGTGCCGAGATCTGGCAGACCGTGGCCGCTCGGGATCTCGGCAAGGCCCGTCGGGATCAGGTCTCCCGCGAAAATCGTGACGCCGAGTCCGGCGAGCGCCGCGGCTCGCAGCCCGCTCAAACTGCCGCTCACGCACACGATGCGCCAAGGACGACCGCACCGCTCAAGCGCGGCGAGAACGATTTCGCGGGTGATGCTGGGCGGTGAATAGAGGATCAGCGGTACTGGCATTGATGGATCGAGGCGCGGAAGATCGCCGGACACCCAGGCTACCGACCCATCTCGCGCCAAAATCCTCGTATGGTCGCTATTCCCCAAAAGCGAACACGCTTTCAAAGCCTCCCGGCACGCAAGCAAGCTCGTCCTCCTCTGTAACCAAGGAGTACGACCATGCAAGACGGACGGCATCCCACAGGTGCTTCTCGATTAGGGCTTCGTGCTAGGCGATATTGACGATGCCGAACACCACCCACAACATCAGCAGCGTGAGGAGATGCGACCACGATTCCGCGGATCGCGCCCCGACCGGACTGAGCGCATCGACCACGTGGCCGAACAAGACCGGCTCGGCGAACTGGTGGCGGCAAGCGCTAGGTTCGCAATTGCGAGCACCCAGGCAAGACGGGCGCTGGTGCCGAGCAGGCTCAGGACGCGAATGTAAATGCGGATCAGTCGCATTGCTCTACCTTACGAGGCTCGGGATTTGGCCGTCGGTGTCTTCGCGCCCGGAGCCTTGCCGGGGCGCCGCCGCATGAACCGGTGCAGCAGGCGCATGCGGCCCGGCTTGCGGACGAGCTTGATGTCGCTGACGAGCTTGGCGCCGCCGCGCCGCCGCTCCAGGACGATCTTGCGACTATGAAAAGCTTCGAGCTCGGGCCGATGGCCGACGCTCAGCAGCGTCGTATGCTCCGGCGCCTTACTCAGCAGTTCCATCAGCTTGTCCTGGCTCTCCGGATCGAGCGCCGCGGTCGCCTCGTCGAGCACGATGATGTCCGGGTTGTGGAGGAAGATGCGGGCGAATGCCAGACGCTGCTTCTCGCCGCCGGACAGGGTTTGATCCCAGGGGGCTTCGTCGTCGATGCGATCGATGAGATGCTTGAGCCCGACGCGCTTGAACGCCTCAGCGACCTCTTCCAGGCTGCGGCTGTCGGCCGCGTCCGGATAGGTGGCGGCGCGGCGCAGCGTACCGATCGGGATGTAGGGGCGCTGCGGCAACAGCATCAGCTTTGCCCCCTTCTGCACCTCGATGCGGCCGTCGCCCCAGGGCCACAGGCCGGCGATGGCGCGCACCAGGGTGCTCTTGCCGGTTCCCGACTCGCCCGCGACCAGGACGCGCTCGCCCGGCATGATCGCCACATCGGTGTCGTCCACCACGGCGGTGCCGTCGTCGAGCGTCACTGAGAGGTCGCGCAGGCGCAGCGCCGCGCCTGCGCCGTCGTGCGAGATGGTGATGCGGCCGATGCCGTCTCCGCTTTCCGCCCGCTCAAGCGCATCGAGTGACACCATCAGCGCCGCAGCGCGGCGCGCGGACGCGGTCCAGTCGGCGAGCCGCGGATAGTTGTCCACCAGCCAGTTGAATGCCCCTTGCACGATGGTGAAGGCGGACGCCCCCTGCATCACCTCGCCAAGCGACATCGTGCCGTCCAGGAATTTCGGCGCGCACAGGATGATCGGCAGAATGGGCGCGATGTAGCTCGAGGTCTGCGAGACAACCGTTGTCTTCATCGTCTGGAAGCAGATATTGCGCCAGGTGCGGAGCACCTTCTTGAGCGACCGCTCGACCCCCGCCCGCTCCTCCTCCTCGCCCTGGATGAGCGCGATGCTTTCGCCGTTCTCGCGCAGGCGCGTGAGCACGTAGCGCAGCTCGGCTTCGGACTGGTTCTTATCCTCGGATACGGCCACGAAGCGGCGGCCGATGAAGGCCATGGAGGTACTCGCGATCACCGCATAGAGCACCGCCGCGATCACCAGAAAGCCGGGGATGTAGACGTGGAAGCCGCCGAGCATGAATTCGAGCGCGCCGCCGATCGTCCACAGCACGACGATGAAGGTCGCGGCCGAGAGGAACGCCGTCACGACGCCAGTGACGAAGTCGACCGGAGATTCGCTCGCGATTCGAACGTCGTCGGCGATGCGATATTCCGGGTTCGTATGGTCGCCGCTGACCAGGTTGAGCTGGTAGTAGCGGCCGCCTTTGAGCCAGCGATCGACCAGACTGTCGGTGAGCCATCGGCGCCAGCGCCGCTGCAGCGTCATCCGGGCGTAGACCTGAGTGACGTTGACGGTCACGCTCGCCGCCAGGATGGCGAAATAGATCAACGACAGGAACAGAACGGTACTCGCGTCCTTCTTCTCCAGCGCGTCGAAGATCGCCCGGTTCCACAAATTCATCCCGTAGGAGGCGGCGATGCTGAGCAGGATGATGATGAAAAGCACGATCGAAAGGACCCAGGATATCTGGCGTCCCCGATCGCTCCAAAAGCGGTCCGCGGTCTGCCAGAAACGCCGTAACAGGTATTGTCGCCGAAGCTCTTCCGTGTCCTCGCCCGATTCCTCGAGCGCCTTCATCTCGTCTTCGAAATCTTGAGACTTTTCCGTTTCTGAAAACTGGTTCGGTTCCTGAGACTCTTCGGCCTTCTTGGAATTCTCGGCGGCCGAGGACTTCTTTTCGCTTTCTGCGCGCTCAGCGGCTGGGTCCCGGCTCATTCTTCGCTCCAATCCATGTCGTGCATCGGCAGGATAAGCCGCCGCTACGACCGAAGCACGTCTGGGCGATCCGAACCAAGCTCCAGATCGAGCAACGAACGCGCGATCTGGCGATGTTCAATCTGGCCATCGACAGCAAGTTGCGATGTCGTCGCCATTAAGGTCGAGGACATCGCTCCGAATGGCTATTCCGTCGATCGGGCAACCGTTCGGCAGAAAAAGACCGGGCGGCCCGTCAGGTTTGAATTGACGGAGCAAACACGACAGACGGTGGATGGTTACATCAGAGCGGCCGGCAAGAAGCCCGGCGAGTTCCTGTTCTCAGCGCCGCGTGGTGCTCTCTCCTATGCGCTGGTGAGGTTGTGTGAACGTGATCTCCAAGTCGTCTCGAACCGCATCGATTTTGGTGAGATTGACGCGCCGGTAGATGAGTCGGTTGCAGTCGGGACAAATACCGCAGAGGTTCCCTGAGGAGGCGCTCATGGGGATGCAGTCCGCCATATTCCCGGCCGGAACCTTTGGCGCGCGGCAAGCGATACAATAAAACCGGCCCGGCCCGCACGACTGCTTCGTCTTCAGCCTGCGCTCGGTCAGGAAGCGTAAAAGCTCCCGGCCAAGGATCAATATCGGGCGCTGCCCGTCGATGGTTACCAGCCCCTGCTTCAGCCAGTTGCGGACCGTGTTCTTATGGATGCCAAACCGCCGCGCGATTTCGTCTACCGAGTAATTGCGGTGGACCTTCACGAGCCGCGGATTGGGACGGCGGCACCGGTCCAATCGTGACTGCGTCCTCAGCCAACTTTTTCGTCTTTATACTCAAATACTTAGTGAAGCGACCGTCTCGCGTTCGTTCCCACTCCGCGCCGGTAGCGCGGCTGCCGCTGGCGGCACGTGAAAGACGCTGCCAGGCGCCGCCCTGGCCGGATTTCCTTGCCAGACGGCATTCGCCCCAAGAATTTCACCCTTCATGAGGAAGGAGTCCGCCTCCAGCACGACATTGTCGCCCATCGTCACGCCATAGTGCACGAACGCCATGGTGCCGATCGAACAACCGCTTCCGATCTTGATGCGATCGGACTTGAAGACGCCCTCTTCCAGCGAGTGTCCCTGGATCGTGCACGACTCGTTCAGGTTCACGTAGTCGCCGATCTCGATCAGCGTCGTCTCAAAGCGAATGCAGCCGTCGTCGAACACCTTCTTGCCGACGCGAACGCCCAGCAGACGCGAAATGATATTCTTGAACGGCGTCCCCTTGAAGAGCGAGCTGAGCGGGGTATCGGCAAACTTCCAGTATCGCTCATGATCCCAGAACTCGACATCAAAGATGGAGACGACCTTCGGCACAAGTCTTCGGAAGCCCAAGCTCGCTCGTTCGATGAATGCGTAGAAGAGAATGGCTACGACAGACATGATCAGGCCGACAACCACGAGCGGCACCACGCCGTCGCGCGGGTAGTAGAGCGCGCTGAAGATCACAAACAGCGTGGTGGCAAAAAACAAAAGCCAGTTGCAGGCCAGAACGGCAACCATCGTGACGAAGTTGTGCCAATTCTTCTTGAGAACCTGCCGCCGCCGGGTGCTCTTATCCAGCGATTGGGCGAAAGACCGGTCGCGGTCGACGGCGCGCGGTATCTCGAAGCAGGGCGATCCCAACAACCCGACGTTCTCGCGCACGGGCCCGTCGATCGGCACCATCGCCTTGGTACCCAACAGGCAGTTCGCGCCGGTCCGGCCGCCGGCCGGATAAATGAGGTTGTTTCCGAGGTAGTTATTGTCGCCGATCTTCACCTGGCAGAGCTTGAACGACGAACTCGACATTTCGACATTGACCATCGAAAGCCGGTCGGAAACCATCGTGCCGCCGCCGATGTCGCAGAGAAACGGATTTTCGTGCTTCTGGGTGCTTCCGAAATTCGATCCTGTTTGATCCACGGTGTTCAAGTTATATCCGACGAGTCTCAGATACGGAATGATCGCCGAGCTGTCGCCAAACAGGTTGTTGTAAAGCGCCGAATTGCTGAATGCCGAAACGATGCCGTAAATATAATAGTGAAACCCATAAAGCGTGTAGACCTTGTTCTCCTTGAGAAGAGGTTGAAAGAGCCGCGGCACAAGAAACACGAAGGGCAGTCCCAACACTAATGGGCCAAAAAACGCAATAAGGGATAGTGGCAAAATCGTCGTTGCGAGCGAACGCAGCACCGACCCCGGCGCGTCAAGGTTCAATTGGAACACGCCGGTATAATCCAGCGCCGGCGGAATCAAGTAGAACGCCAGGACGACGAACAGCGAAAAGAAAACCGCGATGCCGGCGAACTGAACGGCCGTATACAGCGCCCGAACGGTCGCGGTGCAGTTTCGCGGCTCAATCGCGCAATAGTCGGCCGTCGTCTCCTGAGCGGGAGAACCGTGATAGCGCTTCCCGACGGGGATACGTTGCCCGCTTTGCAGCGACGATGAATGACCCAACTGGGTATCGTCTCCCATGACGGTATTGATATCCAGCACACTCCCTTCGCCAACGAAGGCGCGGCTGCCGATCTTGATCGGGCCCGTTAGAATATAATTGGACTGCGCCTTGTATCCGAGGACGACGGAGTCCTTCCGCAGAATCGTACCGTCTCCGATCGAGATAAGGTCCGTACACACGGGGAAAAAGCGGCACTTGATGACGGCGTTCCGGCCGATCTTCGCGCCGAGCAGGCGCAGATAGACGTTATAGATCGGGGTTCCGGCAAATAGCGCGATCGGAGCGCTTGCAACGAGATTCTTGACCACCCAGAAGCGGAAATAATGCACGCTCCAGATCGGGAACGTGCCCTCCGTCCACGTGCCGATGATGAGCCATTTCAGCGCGATGGGAAGGGCGCTCAGCAGGGTAAAGGATGCGACGAGATATGCGACGCTGCGCAGGTACATCTCCGTCGCGCCGCCGGCGCCAAGTACCCACGTGACGCCAAATGTAACCAGCCAGGCGCCGAAAACACTGAACGCGACGTAATACAAAAGCTGCAAGGCGCCGCAGGTCAGATATTCGAAATTCGATGGAATCCGCAGCAGCATGCGTATGGTCTGCGGGACGGCCTCGTCCGGCGTGGCGTCGAGATGCCGGGCCAGGTTTTCAACGGTCGGATGCAGGTAGATATCCCGCATCGAGACCGAGGATGTCCGGACTTTGCGAATTTCCGAACAGAAGCGCGCCATCAGCAACGAATGCGCGCCGAGATCCTGAAAGAAATTATCCTCGACGGAAACACGCTCGATCTTCATGACCTCGATCAGGGCGCGCGCAAGCGCTTCCTCGGTCTTGGTCCGCGGCGCAATGAAGTTGCTGCTCCCGGAGGAGAACCGCGGACCCTTCGGGGCCGGGAGGTTCTTGCGATCGGCCTTGTTGCTCGACGTCATCGGAATGACCGGGAGCTCTTCGATAAAACTTGGAACCATGTAGCCCGGCAGATGCTTTCGCAGTGTCTCGGAGATGGTGCTTGACGCAAGCGCCGGCGCTCCCTGTTTCAGGGAATAATAAGCCACGAGCTCCACGACGCCCAGCTCGGACTCGTACTTATCGACCACAGCCTGGGCAATTCCCGGCAATTGCATCAGGACCGACTCGATTTCGGTCAGCTCGATCCGGTAACCGCGAATCTTGACCTGCGTGTCGATGCGGCCGTGAAACTCGACCTCATCCTGGTCGTTGATGCGGCCGAGATCGCCGGTACGGTAGATGCGCTTGGAAGGATTGTTGGCGATATTCAGGAAATCCGGAATGAACTTCTGCTGCGTGAGGTCGGGCCGGTTCAGATACCCTTGGGCGAGGCCAATACCCGCGATCCCGATTTCGCCGAGCGCTCCGGGAGCGACCTCCTCGTTCTTCTCCGGGTCGAGAATCACGATCGAGTAGGTCGGCAGCGGGCCGCCGATCGTGACCGGCTTGTCCGGGTAAAGCTCCGTCAGCGTCGCCGTGACGGTTGCTTCGGTCGGGCCATAGGCATTGAGAATGACGCGGCCCGGACGATGCCAGCGAACCACCAGATTCTGTGGACAGGCCTCGCCGGAAACGAGCAGGATTCGCAGATCCGGCAAATCCCGTTCGATCGACGCCAATAAGGTTGGGACACAGGCGAGCACGGTTACGTGCTTCTCGAATAGAAAATCGGCGAGATCGCTGCCGACGAGACTGGTTCTGGGCTTGCCGGGTACCAGCGTCGCGCCGGCAATCAACGGAACCCAGAGTTCCTCGACCGAGAAGTCGAAGGCGATCGTCATACCCTGATAGCAGCGGTCCCCCGGGCGCATGCCGTACACCTCGGCCGCCACCCTGACGAAATTGCAAATGCTCGGATGATCGATCGCGACACCCTTCGGCGTGCCGGTCGTGCCGGACGTGTAGATGATGTAGGCGAGTTGCTCGACCGGCGCGGGCCTCTCTTGATCCGTGAGCCGGGTGGCCGGCATCGCGCCGATCTCGCGCTCGGCGGCGTCGATAAAAATCGACTTCACGTCGAATGCGCCGAGCTTTTCGCGAAACGGCGACATCGAAACGATCGCCTTCACGCCCGCATCCTTCAGGATGAAACCGATCCGCTCATTGGGAAAGCTGGCGTCGAACGGAACATAGGCGGCGTTGATCTTCAGCACCGCGAGCAAGGCGATGTAGGTGCTCACCGACTTGTCGAACAGAAGACCGATCCGGTCGCCCGAGCCGAGGCCTTGCGCGATCAGGAATCGCGCCACCTGGTTGGCGCGATTGTCGACGTCGCGAAACGTATAGACCGCGTCATCGGTGACCACTGCGTCGCGCGGGCCGCTGCTCGCGGCGTGCAACTGGTCGCAGCGCTGTTCGAACAGATGGTGAAGCCGCTCGCCTTCTTTCCAGCGAATCGAATTGTCCGCAGTTTTGCAAATCAGCATTGAGCTCTCGCTTCGCGCATTCACCATCATCACCCGGACCGGGAAGGGATTCCACCTTCATCTGGCAGGCATCGCGGCTTCACAGGCCATTGGCGATGCAGTAGCGCACATGCTCCGATCGGGTCTTGCGGGCATCGTGCGCCGGTTGGTCGAAGGAAACGTCGACGGTCGGCCGTCCCCACAGACGGTCGGCAAGATCCTCCTCGGAGCAGGCGCGGAGCATTTCGCCGCGGCCGCGCTCGGCATCGAACTCCTCGTTGACG
>PLJS01000139.1 GCA_003140315.1 Hyphomicrobiales bacterium | reverse complement strand
TTCACCGCCCAGTAGACCGAGAAGCTGCCGGGCTTCTCGCCGACATGCTGCGCCACGATGTAGACGCTGAACGAGTTGCTCACCATGCCCTGCGCGATCGGCAGCACGCCCTGCGTCGCGCAATCGAGCGCGCCCGCGGCCAGCGCCTGCGTCATCGGCGCGGTGCCCTGGAACTGGGTCCATTCGACATTGTAGGTCTTGCCGAGATTGGGAAATTCGGCCGGCCGGCGCATCATCCAGTATTTGGATTCCTCGGCCGGAATGGTCCAGCCGACGCGGATGGTCGGGATCTCCTGCGCTCTGGCAACCGACACGCACGCACTCGCCGCAAGCAGCGCCGCAACGACGACACGGTTCATGATCTTGTCCCCTGGTGGTGCGGCCGGTGCTCCCCGAAAGGCTCTGCCGCTATTGAAACCATGGAACGACAGCGCCGAACCGCGCGCAAGGGGCGAGAGGTTGTGACGCGACCTTGTAGCCCGGACGAGCGAAGCGAAATCCGGGACGGCCTGCCCGCATGTCGCTCCGCTCATGCGGGCTACGAAACGGCTGCGCCGGCATGATGAATATGAGAAGATCGCCTGAACGCCTCGAAGGAGAAGACAATGTCCGCGCTTGAGATCATTGGAGTGCCGCAATCGAATTACGTCTGGGCCGTGCGCATGGCCTGCGAAGAAGGGCGTGCCCTATGAGCTCAAAGCCGAGCGGCCGCATGCGCCTGCGGTGGGCGCGATCCATCCGTTCGGCAAGATCCCGGTGATGCGCCACGGCGATCTGGAGCTGTGCGAGTCAAAGGCGATCGTCTCCTACATCGATCGCGTGTTCGACGGTCCCAAGGTGATCCCCGAGGACATCAAGCTCGGCGCGCAGGTCGAGCAATGGGTGTCGCTCGGCAATGTCGAGTTCGACAAGGTGATGATCCGCCAATACGTGGTGGGCTACGTCTTCCCGAAAGAAGCCGGCAAGCCCGACATGGCGGCGATCGGCGCGGCGGCAGCGACGATGAAGAAGCAGGTCGACGTGCTCGACCGCGCGGTCGCAAAGGACGGCCATCTGGTCGGCGGCCAGTTCACCTTCGCCGACATCAACATCCTGCCGATGCTGTTCTACGTGAACCGCTTCGAGGAGGGCAAAGCGCTGCTCGCCGCCGCCCCCAACCTCTCGGCCTACATGGAGCGCCACTTCGCGCGCGACAGCTTCAAGAAGTCTATGCCCCCGCCCCCGCCGAAGAGCTAGCCGCAGTTTTCCCCTCTCCCGCTTGCGGGAGAGGGGCAGTAAGGCCGAGACTTTCGTGTATCGCCTGTATTGCCCCGCCGTCCCGGCCCGGCTCATCCCGACAACTTATTGAAAATTCGCCATTTATCGGAACATCCCCGGCCGTTCGCCGTTGACGAGCCTCCCCCTGCTGCCCTGAACCGATCCGCCCCTTCGCGCGACTAATAAGCAACGGCGCCCGGGGAACCAATCGAGGGCGCAAAGCGTAGACCGGCGGATACAGGGGTTTAGGCCATGATCAAAATCTCGCATGTCGTCACCGGTGCCCTCGTCGGAGCGGCGCTGATGTTTGCCGATTGGGCCACGGCGGCTCCGCTCGGCACCACGCATAATCTGATGCGCGCCGACCAGATGGCTCCGGCCGAAGAGCAAAACGATCAGTCCTTCGCGCTTCCGGCGCAGTTCCAGCGCCAGGTCGTCGCGTACACGGGCAGCGAAGCGCCGGGCACCATCATCATCGACACCGCCAACACCTATCTCTATTTCGTGATGGCGAGCGGCCGGGCGATGCGCTACGGCATCGGCGTCGGGCGCGACGGCTTCCGCTGGTCGGGCGTCGAGCACATCACCAAGAAGGCCGAGTGGCCGGATTGGACGCCGCCCGCCGAGATGATCCAGCGCCAGCCCTATCTGCCGCGCTTCATGGCCGGCGGCCCGACCAACCCGCTCGGCGCGCGCGCCATGTACCTCGGCGGCACCGTCTATCGCATCCACGGCACCAACGCGCCGTCCACGATCGGCCAGCGCGTGTCCTCGGGCTGCATCCGCCTCACCAATGACGACGTGGCCGACCTCTATAGCCGCGTGACCGTCGGCACCAAGGTCGTGGTGCTCGCCGGCGAGCAGCGCGCGACCGCCCCGCAACATCCGCTCGTCTCCGTGCCGGCGAGCCTGCGCACCGACGGCATCTACTGAGTTTCACGAGAAGTCCGTCCGCCACGAGCGGCCACGCCGGTCCGGGGGTCCCCCGGGCCGGCGTTTTTCTTTGCATCTTGATTGCCCGTAGGTCCGATCTCTGGCATTCTGCGCAGGCTGCTGTAGGGCGCATCGGCGCATGCCGAAGGGGCCAAGCCCACCTACGAAACCTCACCCGTAACGCGCCCAATGCCCAGTCTCGAAAATCTGCGGAAGCAAGCAAAGCTCGTCCTGCGCTGGCACCGCGACCGGTACTACCCGGTCGCCGCCCAGATCAGGGCCGCCTTGCCCCGTTATCAGCACATGACGGACACGCAAATTCTCGCGGCAAGCTTCAAGCTGAGCGACGCTCAGGAACTTGTCGCGCGACAGTCCGGATTTGAGAGCTGGCAGGCGCTCAAGACAGGAGCCCCGACCATGACCAGTCCAGCAGCCAAGACCTTGTCCCGTCCGGTTCTCACGGCCGCCGAGCCGCAGCTCTTTGTTTCGGACATGAAGGCATCGTGTGATTTCTTCACCAGCAAGCTCGGCTTCACCGTCGTCTTCCAGTACGGCGAGCCGCCTTTCTATGGGCAGGTGAAACGGGATAGCGCGCGGATCAATCTCCGCTGTGTCGCATCGCCGGTCATCGACGAGGCCCTGCGGGATCGCGAGAGTTTGCTGTCAGCGGCGATCACGGTCGACACCGCCGAGGACATCAAGCAGTTGTTCCTGGAGTTCCAGGCCGCCGGCATCGCGTTTCATCATCCGCTCAAGCACGAGCCCTGGGGCGCGAAAGATTTCATCGTGAAGGATCCGGATGGAAATCTGGTGCTGTTCGCCGGCCCGGCGAAGTGAGCCGTTCGTAGCCCGCATGAAGCGAAGCGCAATGCGGGGCTGACCCATTCATGTGCCGCGGGCCCTACCCGGATTACGCTTTCGCTTCATCCGGGCTACGCTTGCCTCAACACATGAGGGGAAGCGCATCATGAAAGTCTCCGACGCCATCGCCGAGGTCCTGCGCCGCGAAGGCGTCGAGATCGTCATCGGCTATCCGGTCAACCACATCCTGGAACGCGGCGCCGCCGCCGGCATCCGGCCGATCGTGGTGCGCCAGGAGCGCACCGGCCTGCATATGGCCGACGCGATCTCGCGCGTGACGAGCGGCGACAAGCTCGGCGTGTTCGTCATGCAACATGGCCCCGGCACCGAGAACGCCTATGGGGCGGTCGCGCAGGCCTTCGGCGACAGCATACCCGTGCTGGTGATGCCCGGCGGCTATGCGCGCCAGAAGGCCTGGGTCGAGCGCAACTACAATGCCTCGGTGCAGATGCGCGGCATCACCAAATCCGCCGAGCCGATCGTGATGCCGGGCGAACTCTCCAACATCATGCGGCGTGCCTTCACGCGGCTGCGCTCTGGACGGGGCGGGCCCTGCCTGGTCGAGGTGCCGCAGGATGTGTGGACCGAGGAGACGGATGTCTCGTCTTACGTGCCATCGCGGCCCTTGCGCTCCGGCCCCGATCCGGACGCGATCCGCGAGGCGGCAAAAATACTGCTCGCCGCCAAGCGCCCCGTCATCTATGCCGGCCAGGGCGTGCATTGGGCCAAGGCCTGGAGCGAATTGAAAGCGCTCGCCGAACTGCTCGCGATTCCCGTCACCACCAGCCTGCAAGGCAAGAGCGCGTTTCCCGAGACGCATCCGCTCTCGCTCGGCTCCGGCGGCCTCGCATACCCGGCGACCGTGCATCATTTCCTGAAAGAAGCCGATCTCATCCTCGGCATCGGCTGCTCGTTCACGGCGACGAACTACGGCGTCGCGATGCCGAAGGGAAAACCCATCATCCATGCGACGCTGGATGCAACCGATGTCAACAAGGACGTGGGCTGCGCGCTCGCAGTGCTGGGCGACGCCAAGCTCACGCTCATGGCGCTGATCGACGAAATCTCGCGCACGCAGAAATCCGCGCGCGATCACACGGCAGTCGCGAAGGAGATCAAGGACACCTACGACCCCTGGCTTGCCAAATGGATGCCGAAGCTCACGCACGACGCCGCACCGTTCTCGCCCTATCGCGTGTTGTGGGACCTGCAGAACACCGTCGACATCGCCAACACCATCATCACGCATGACGCAGGCTCGCCGCGCGACCAGCTCTCGCCGTTCTGGCGCTGCAAGACTCCCCTGTCCTACATCGGTTGGGGCAAGACCACGCAGCTCGGCTACGGCCTCGGCCTTGCGATGGGCGCGAAGCTCGCCAAGCCCGACAAGCTCTGCATCAACGTGTGGGGCGACGCCGCGATCGGTTTCACCGGCATGGATTTCGAGACCGCGGTGCGCGAGCGCATCCCGATCCTGTCAATTCTCCTGAACAACTTCTCGATGGCGATCGAACTGAAGGTGATGCCGGTCTCGACCGAGAAATACCGCTCCACCGACATCTCGGGCGACTACGCGGCCTTCGCGCGCGCACTCGGCGGCTATGGCGAGCGCGTCGAGAAGCCCGCCGACATCATTCCGGCCATCAAGCGCGGGATCGCGGCGACGCAAGCCGGGAAGCCGGCGCTGCTCGAATTCATCACGACGAAGGAAGTCGAGGTGTCGAAGTTTATGTAGTGCGTAGCCCGCCTGAGCGAAGCGATATGCGGGGTTCGGCCCCGGATTTCGCGGAGTTTATCGTCGGGCGCGCCTTCGCGCGACCCGATGGCTCATCCGGGCTACAAGCTCGAACGAAAGGCCGCCGCCATGGACCATTCCAGCTACGCGGAACTCATCGGCATCGCGGCGGCGGCCGCAAGCCTTTACGCGGCCAATTCCCGCACCATCGTCCCGTTGCGCGTCGCGGCGATCGTCGCCAACGCCCTGGCGATGACGTACAGCGCGTTGCACGGCACCTATCCGACCTTCGTGCTCAACGCCCTGCTTTTGCCGCTCAACGCCTGGCGGCTGCACGGGATGCTGAAACTGATCCGCGACATCGACGCGGCGGCGAAGAACGACATGAACGCCGACTGGCTGCTGCCCTACATGCGTCCGAAGGCGTTCAAGGCCGGCGACGTCATGATGAAGCGCGGCGAATATGCGCACGGCGCGTTCTACGTGACGGCGGGCGAAGTGGAGCTCGTCGAGCTCGGCAAGGACGTCGGCCCCGGCACGCTGCTCGGCGAGATCGGGCTGTTCACGCCCGACGGTCTGCGCACCATGACGGTGCGCGCCAAGACCGACGTGCAGGCCGCGCGGATCGACTACGACCAGTTCAAGCAACTGTATTTCCAGAACCCCGAATTCGGTTTCCGCCTGTTGCATCTGATCGTTGGACGCCTGCAGGAGAGCAGCGCGCTACCACCGAGCCCGCAGGCCGCCGGGTAGCTCAAAATTCTGACGCGAACTGCCGCCACAGTGGGCAAATCAGCGATTGACGAACCGCCTCACAACTCCAATGGTTCCGTCAACGGGGCGACCGAACCCTTCCAGAGCAATGGCACCCCTCATCATGACCAAAATCCCGAGTCGACCCGCTTCCCTATTGCCCGATCTATCGATGCCCAACCGTCGCGCCGTGATGCTTGGTGCGGGCGCGGCCGTCGCCGGCGCGATGCTGCCGGGCGCGGCATCGGCACAAGGCAGAGGCCCCTCGCTCGCCCAGTTCAACCTCGGCACCAACAGAATCGCCACGCCCTATAGCTGGAACCTCAACCCGCCGACGACCACTATGGAGGCGTTCCTGCAGTGGAACGCGGCGAATCGCGGCGAGGATCCGCAGATGCTCGACCTGCGCTGGGAGCGGTTCGTCTACTGCCGCTCAAACCACGACTTCATCAATCCGCGCAACGAACGCGCCTTCCTGCTCACGCCGCGCGACCAGTTCGTGATGAAACACGACGCCTTGCGCGCCTATGAGCGCGCCTTCCTCGATATCGGTTATGGCGTGACGATCTCAGGCCCGCTGATCGTCGCGCGCATGACATCGACCATCGACGTGAAGGTCGGCGAGAAGGTGCTCGAGATCGGCACCGGCTCGGGCTACCAGTCGGCGTATCTGTCGAACCTCACCGACAAGGTCTACACGATCGAGATCATCAAGCCGATCGCCGAGCGCACCCGCGCGCTTTATGATTCGATGATCGCGCGCGGTTACACCGAGTACAAGCACATCACCAGCAAGCACGCCGACGGCTATTACGGCTGGGAAGAGAACGGGCCGTTCGACAAGATCATCGTCACCTGCGGCGTCGATCACGTGCCGCCGCCGCTGCTGCAGCAGCTCAAGCCGAACGGCTCGATGGTGATACCGATCGGGCCGCCCGGCGGCCACGTCATTCTCAAGGTGGTCAAGCAGCAGAAATCCGACGGTTCCATCCAGGTCGCGCGCTCGAATGTCTATCACCAGACGACGCCGTTCGTGCCGTTCACCAAGCTCGACGGCGACGTCATCAAGGGCGTGCATGCCGAGGGGCGGTAGCTCCGTCATGCCCGGCCTTGTGCCGGGCATCCACGTCTTAGGCGCAACGTGAAAGAAGACGTGGGTGGCCGGGACAAGCCCGGCCATGGGGAGGTTCGTCAGCGCGAATAGTATTCGACGACGAGGT
>PLJS01000332.1 GCA_003140315.1 Hyphomicrobiales bacterium | reverse complement strand
GTGCCGCCGATCTTGGCGCCGGTTTCCCGGGCGATCTGCTGCATCAGGCGCGGATCGGAGATGTTCTCCATGAACACCGCCGGAATCTTCTGCGTCCTGATCTGCGTGATGATCTTGGCGACGTCCTTGGCCGAGGCCTCGGATTCGGTCGACACGCCCTGCGGCGCGATGAACGCCATGCCGTAGGCGGCGCCGAAATAGCCGAACGCGTCGTGCGTCGTGATGATGCGGCGATGGCCGGCGGGGATTTTCTCGATGATCGCCTTCACGTCGCTCTCGAGCGCATCGAGCTTGGCGAGATAGGCGGTTGCGTTCGCCGCATAGACCGCGCTGCCTCCGGGATCGGCCTTGGCGAGACCATCGCGGATGTTGACGACGTAGATTCTGGCATTGGCGATCGACTGCCAGGCGTGCGGGTCGGTCACGAACTGCCCGCCGTGGTGTTCGTCCTCCATCCGGCGCGTCTTGATGCCGGTGCTCGCGACGACCGTCGGCGCCTTGCTGCCGGAGGCGGTGACCAGCCGCGTCAGCCAGCCTTCGAGGCCGAGGCCGTTGACGAACACGACTTTCGCCTGCACGAGCGTCTTGGCGTCGGCAGGCGTCGGCGAATAGACGTGCGCATCGCTGTTCGGCCCGACCAGGGTCGCGACCGCAACCCGGTCGCCGCCGACGTTCTTCACGAGGTCGCCGAGGATCGAAAACGTCGCGACGAGTTTCAGTTTGTCTTGCGCGAAGGCCGGCATGGCCCATTGCGCGCCGAACGCGGCCGCAGCCGCCAGGGTCTGCCGTCGTGTCAGCATGGCGTCCTCATGCCTCGAGATGGCGCTGGGGCAGCGCCTGCCAGAGCAGGCCGCCAACCGGCCCGACGATGACGGACACCGCATAGAGCACTCCCGCGACCAGGATCACGGTCGGCCCGGACGGCAAATTGGCGTGATAGGAGATGACCAGGCCCACATAGCCCGACACGGCGGCGCACGCGACCGCGACCGCGATCATCGCGGTGATGTCGCGCGCCCAGAAGCGCGAGATCACCGCCGGCAGCATCATGATGCCGACCGCGAGCAGCGTGCCGAGCGCCTGGAAGCCGCCGACGAGATTCATCACAACGAGCGCAAGAAACGCGATATGCGCCGGTCCGCCGGCGCGGCTGACCGAACGCAGGAAGCCCGGATCGACGCATTCGAGCACCAGCGGCCGCCAGATCAGCGCCAGCACGATCAGCGACACGGTCGAGATCGAGACGATCAGGATCAGGGTCGGGTTGTCGACCGCCAGCACCGAACCGAACAGGAAGTGCAGCAGGTCGACATTGGTGCCCTTCAGCGACACGATCGTCACACCGAGCGCGAGCGAGATGAGGAAGAACGCCGCGAGCGAGGCATCTTCCTTCAGGTCCGTCGCGCGCGAGATCAGCCCCGCCCCGACCGCGATGACGAAGCCCGCGATGAGGCCGCCGCCCGCCATCGCGGTGAGCGAAAGGCCCGCCAGCATGAAGCCGATCGCGGCGCCGGGGAGGATCGCGTGCGACATCGCATCGCCGATCAGGCTCATGCGGCGCAGCATCAGGAACACGCCGATCGGCNNGCGAACGTGCCGACCAGCGCGCGGCGCATGAACTCGAACTCGGCGAACGGCGCGATCAGGATGTCGTAGAACATTTGGCCGCTTACTCGATGCACCCTCTCCCCTTGCGGGAGCGGGTAAGAAAAGAACTACGCCGCCGCGACGCAGGCTTCGGCCTGCTCGTCGAAGGCCTCGCACATGCGGCGCGCCTTCAAGAGGTTCTCCGCGGTCAGCACATCCGCGGTGTTCCCCCAGGCGACCGCCTCGCGCGCGAGCAGCAGCGTCTCGGGGAAATGCGTCCTGACCAGATCGAGGTCATGCAACGCCGCGATCACGGTGCGCTTCTCGGCATGCCAGCGTCCGACGAGGTCAATCAGATCGGCCGCGGTCTTGGCGTCGATGGCGTTGAACGGCTCGTCGAGCACGATCACGCGCGCATCCTGCAGCAGGAGCCGCGCGAACAGCGCGCGCTGCATCTGCCCGCCCGACAGCGTGCCGATCGGCCGGTCCTCAAAGCCGGAGAGGCCGACAGCCGACATTGCGTGATGGATGGTCTCGCGCTCCGCACGCCCGATGCCGCCGAACAGGCCGGCCTTTCGCCACAGCCCCATGGCGATCATGTCGTAGACGCTGATCGGAAAGGACCGATCGATCTCGGCCGCCTGCGGCAGATAGGCGATATCGCGCGCGTGCAATCCGCAAAGATCGATGCCGCCGGCAAGCGGCTTGATCACGCCAACCACGCCCTTGAACAGGGTCGATTTGCCGGCGCCGTTCGGACCGACGACGGCCATCAGCGCGCCGGAGGCGACCGCGCCGTCGAGATGATGCACCGCCGGGTGGCGATCATAGCCCAGCGTCAGATCGCGGAATTGCAGCGCTGCGGTCATCGGCAAACCCTCAGGACATCGCCCAGTATGCGGCGCCCCACAGCGCCACGATCGCCACCGCGGAGATCGCGAGGCGCGCCAGCGCCGAGAGCCGCAGGATCGACGGCGCGATGGTCGCCGGCGGGTGCGCGTGGCCCGGGTGGTGGTGATGGTGCTCGTGCGGCAACGACATGATGAAATGTTATATTATCACATTGTGGGGAAATCTAGCCCGGCCGGAAGAATGCCGGTTAACGCGGCAACTCGAATCTCTCGACGTCTGCCAGCAGCGCCACGAACGCGCGCGCGCCATGCTGCAACGCCGCCTCCCCTTTTTCAGCCGTCGCCAACGTCGCATCACCGACCGCGCCGGACGGGTGCAAGTCTTGGGTCATCCAGCCGAACCCAGCCGGCGCATCGGCGCGCAGCCAGGTGAAATCGCGCTCCATCGTGTCGGTGCTGGGTCTGAAATCCGCGATGCGGTCGCGCCGCACGAGACCGGGATAGGCCGCGAGCATGATCGAGGTCTCGATGTCGCCGCCATGGATGCCATGCGTGTGCTCGGCCTCGGTGAACAGGCCGGCCGGATAGCCGAAGCGGCTCCACGAGCAGTGCACCGCCAGCATGTTCTCGCGCACGCGCAACTGCCGTGCCGCGAGATCGATCAGCGCGGCGTTGCCGCCGTGGCTGTTCACGATGACGAGCTTGGCGATGCCGGCGCGAGAGACGCTTTCGCCGATCTCGATGAAGGCGCGCAGCGCGGTTTCGGGCGCGAGCGTCAACGTTCCGGCGAACGCGCGATGCTCGTCCGACGCGCCGACCGCCTGCACGGGCAGGAAAACAGCGGGCGAATTCGCCGGCAGCAGCGCACGCACGCGCGCCAGATATGCCTTGGCGATCAGCGTATCGACGCCGACCGGAAGATGCGGCCCGTGCTGCTCGATCGCGGCGACCGGCAACACGGCGATCCGGTCCGCCGTGAACTCTTCCGTCGTGAGGGAAAGCCAGTCGGTCACGCGCTGCTCCAACGCCTCGCCAACGTCATGTCATTCACCTATGGTCCGCGCAACTCAAAGAAAAGCCGGAGCCCGCATGTCGCCCGTCTCCCTTCGCCGCGCGCTGATCGCGCTCGCGCTCCTTGCCGCGCCCGCCCACGCGCAGCAACTCGACAAGGTCTCATTCGGTACCAATTGGGTCGCCGAGGCGGAGCATGGCGGCTTCTATCAGGCGGTCGCGGACGGCACCTACGCCAAGTACGGCCTCGACGTGACGATCGTGCCCGGCGGCCCGCAGAAGAACAACCGCATGCTGCTGCTCGCGCGCAAGCTCGACTTCTTCATGAGCGCGAATTCGCTGCAGGGTTTCGACGCGGTGGCACAGGACATTCCGGTGATCGCGGTCGCGGCGATCTTCCAGAAGGACCCGCAGGTGCTGCTCGCCCACCCGGGCGAGGGGGTGGAGAAATTCGAGGACCTGAAGAAGGTCACGCTGCTGGTCTCGGCGGAAGGCTTGCAGACCTACTTCCAGTGGATGCGCGCCGAGTACGGCTTCTCGCAGGACAAGGTGAAGCCCTACACGTTCAACGCGCAGCCGTTTCTCGTGGATAAGCAGAGCGCGATGCAGGGCTACGTCACCTCGGAGCCCTACGCGGTCGAGAAGACCGGCCGCTTCAAGCCGAAGATATTTCTGCTCGCCGATTACGGCTTCGACAGCTACTCGACCTTGATCGAGACGCGGCGCGAGATCGTGGAAAAGAAGCCCGGCCTGGTGCAGCGTTTCGTCGATGCCTCGATCGTCGGCTGGTACAATTATCTCTACGGCGACAACAAAGCCGCCAACGACCTCATCAAGACGCAGAACCCGGAAATGACCGACGAGCTGCTCGCCTATTCGGTCGACAAGATGCGGGAGTTCGGCATCGTGGATTCCGGCGACGCGCTGACCATGGGCATCGGCGCGATGAACGACGCCCGCATGACGAGCTTCTTCGGCAAGATGGTGAAGGCCGGCGTCACCAAGCCGACAGTCGACTTCCGCCAGGCCTATGCGCTGCAGTTCGTGAACAAGGGCGTGGGGCTGAATCTTAGGCCGAAGCCGTAGGGTGGGTTAGCGAAGCGGAACCCACCAACTTGCGAGACGGCGGGTTACGCCTACGGCTAACCCGCCCTACAACAAGAGCCTCACTACCACCCCTAACGCCGCCATCACGGCGACCGTCTCGATCAGGCTCCGGTGCAAACCGAACGCCAGCACAGCCGCCACCGCCGCGAGCGCCGCGGCCTTCAGGTCGAGCGCGAGCGGATCGAAAGCAAACCAGCGCAGCGGACCGAAGCGCGTCTCTTCGACGCGCCCGAACAGCACATGCAGCGCGAACCAGACCGAGAGGTTGAGGATGACACCGACGACTGCCGCCGTGATCGCCGCAAGTGCGCCCGACAGGTGGCGGTTGGCGCGCAATTGCTCGACGAACGGCGCGCCGGCGAAGATCCACAGCATCGAGGGCGTGAACGTGACCCACGTGGTCATCGCGGCGCCAAGGACGCCGGCGGCAATCGGCGAAAACGGCGCGGCCTCGCGAAACGCCGCCAGGAATCCGACGAACTGTGTGACGAGAATCAGCGGCCCCGGCGTCGTCTCGGCGAGCCCAAGCCCGTCCACCATTTCGGGCGCCGTCATCCAGTGATGCGTCTCGACCGCCTGCTGCGCCATGTAGGCGAGCAGCGCGTAGGCGCCGCCGAAACTCACCACGGCGAGCTTTGAGAAGAACGTGCCGATGCCGACCAGCACATGGCCCGGCCCGAGCGCCAGCGCCGCCAGCGCGACCGGCGCCCACCACAAGATGAGCCCGATGATGGCGGCGAGGAAAAACTGCCGCCAGCGGCCGGGCGGCGCGGGCACGACGTCCGGCGCGTCGCCTTTCAGGCCCATCCGCTCGGGCGCCGTGCGCGCCACGAGGTAGCCGGTCAGCGCCGCGCCCGCGACGATCAGCGGGAACGGCGCATTGAGAAAGAAGATGCCGATGAACGCCGCGCCCGCGAGCGCCATCAGAACCCAGGTCTTCAGCGCGCGCCTGCCGATGCGGATCAGCGCCTCGGCGACGATCACCAGCACCGCGGCCTTGATGCCGAACAGCGCGCCGTCGATCCACGCCACGCCGCGCCCGAGCGCATAGAGCAAACTCAGGCCCAGCATCACGAGCGAGCCCGGCAACACGAACAGGATGCCGGCGACAAGCCCGCCACGCACGCCGTGCAGCAGCCAGCCGACATAGGTCGCGAGCTTGGTTGCTTCCGGCCCGGGCAGCAGCATGCAGAAGCTGAGCGCGTGCACGAAGCGCGCGTCGTCGATCCAGCGTTTCTCGTCGACCAGCATGCGGTGCATCATGGCGATCTGACCGGCCGGCCCGCCGAAATTGATGCAGCCGATTTTGAGCCAGAGCCGGAAGGCTTCGCCGAAACTCGGCGCGGAGGACGCCAGCGACAAGGCGCCGCGTTCGTTTTTTTGCCAATTCCGGCTGCATCGCGTGCAGACCTCCCCCGCACATTGAAGGCTCGCATGTTGGTGTCGGCTTGGGTAGGACAAGGCGCATTCAAGAGGACGGCACGCATGCCCAACAAGATCGATCTCTCCGGCCGCTTCGCGGTGGTCACCGGCGGCGCGCAGGGGATCGGGCGGGCGATCGTGGAGCGCTTCCTCGATTCCGGCGCGGCGGTTGCGATCTTCGACCGCGACAAGGCCTTCGCCGAGAAGACCGCCGCCGAGTTGAACAACCGCGGCAAGGTCCTCCCCGTTGCCTGCGACGTCACCAGGCTCGCCGACGTGGAGCGCGCGCGCGACGAGACCGTGAAGGCATTCGGCCGCATCGACATCCTCACAAATAATGCCGGCATCGCCGGCAAGAACGCCACCACCTGGGAATATCCGACCGAGGAATGGGCGCAGGTCATGCGCATCAATCTCGACGGGCCGTTCCATTGCTGCCGCGCGATCGTGCCCGGCATGATCGCGCAGAACTACGGCCGCATCGTCAACATCGCCTCGATCGCCGGCAAGGAAGGCAACCCCAACGCCTCGGCCTATTCGGTGTCGAAGGCAGGCGTGATCGCGCTCACGAAATCGCTCGGCAAGGAGCTCGCCTCCTACGACATCGCGGTGAATGCCATCACGCCGGCCGCCGCCAAGACCGCGATCTTCGACCAGATGAAACAGGAACACATCGACTACATGCTCTCGAAGATCCCGCGCGCGCGCTTCGTCAAGGTCGAGGAGATCGCGGCGCTCGCGGCCTATTGCGCCTCCGCCGACAACTCCTTCACCACCGGCGCGGTGTTCGACATTTCCGGCGGCCGGGCGACGTATTGAGAATGGTGCTGCCGCCGGAAGACTTCCTCGAGCGCCATCGATTGAAGGCCCCCGCCCCGCCTTCGCCGAGCAGCGGGAAGAAGACGCCGGACCAGGTCTATCGCGAGCGGATGACCGGCATCATGCTGATGTGCGGCGCGGTGTTCCTGTTCGCCGGCAATGACGCGACCGCGAAATTCCTCAACGGCTACATGCATTCTGTCGAGGTCGTCTGGGCGCGCTATATGTCGGCCTTCGCGCTCGCCGTGATCCTGCTCAACCCGGTCAAGAACCCCAAGGTGATGCGCACGGCGCGGCCGTGGATGCAGCTTGGCCGCTCGACGCTGCTGGTCGTCTCGACCACGCTGAACTTCATCGCGCTGCGCTACCTGCAGCTCGACCAGACCATGACCATCATGTTCGCCACGCCGTTCATGGTCGCGCTACTCGGCGGCCCGCTGCTCGGCGAATGGATCAGGTGGCGGCGCTGGACCGCGATCATCGTCGGCTTCTGCGGCGTATTGCTGGTCGCGCGTCCCGGCGCGGGCGGCATCCATCCGGCCGCGCTGCTCATTCTCGTCTCGGCGCTCTGCTACGCGCTCTATGTCATCTCAACACGCGTGCTCTCGCGCCACGACAGCGACGAGACCACGAACTTCTATTCCAATCTGGTCGGCGCGGCCGTGGTCACCGTCGCGGTGCCGTTCTTCTGGACGCCGCAGGGCGATCCGAAGGTCATCGCCCTGATGTGCGCGATGGGCCTGCTCAGCGGCCTTGGGCACTATCTGCTGATCCGCGGGCATCGCATGGCGCCGGCCGCGGTGCTCGCACCCTACATCTACACCGAGATCGTCTGGATGATCGCGCTTGGGTTTCTGGTGTTCGGCGACGTGCCGAACCACTGGACGATCGCCGGTGTCGCGGTCGTGATCGCGTCGGGTCTGTATCTGCTCTATCGCGAGCGCGTCGTGAAGGGGGAGTTGTGAAATTGCGCCGTGATTGCTTTCCCTACGCCCCCTGTTACAAACTCAACGTCAGCAGCCCCTCTTGAGGTCCCATAAATGGCGAGGAAACCAGCCGGCGCGCCGGGGTCGAACGGCCGCCGCCCGAACGACGACATCGGCGAGGAGACGCGGCTCAAGCTCTACCACTCGCAGTTCCGGCTGCGGCAGGCCGAGCAGCGCGCCTATGACCTGTTCCTGCAGAATCTCGTGAAGGGCACGAGCCATCTCTCTCTCGGCCAGGAGGCGATCGCGGCGGGTTTCGCCACCGCGATGAAGAAGGGCGACTACACCTTCTGCACCTATCGCGGCCACGCGCACACGCTCGCGCGCGGCGTGCCGGTGGAGAAGGTGCTGGGTGAGTTGATGCAGCGCGACAACGGGCTGATGCGCGGCAAGGGCGGCTCGATGCATCTGACCTCCGCCGAACATGGCGTCATGGGCTCTTACGCGATCATCGGCGCGCACCTGCCGATCGCCTGCGGCTCCGCGCTGCGCGCGCAATACCGCGGCGACGACGATGTCACAGTCTGTTTCTTCGGCGACGGCACCACCAATATCGGCGCGTTCCACGAAGCGCTGAATTTCGCCGCGATCTGGAAGCTGCCTGTCGTGTTCGTGTGCGAGAACAATCTCTACATGGAGTACACGCCGATCGGCGATATCACGGCCGTCGAGCATCCGGCCGGCGATCGCGCATCCGCTTATGGACTTCCGAAGATCGTCATCGACGGCAACGATGCCGACCAAGTCTATCGCGCGGCGCAAACGGCCTACGCGAAGGCGCGGACTGGCGAGGGCCCTTCGCTGATCGAGTGCATGACCTATCGCCACAGCGGCCATTCGCGCGCCGATCCCGGCGCCTATCGCCCCAAGGGCGAGCTCGAGCGCTGGAAGAAGGAGCACGATCCGATCGACATCTATCGCGAGCGCATGAAGCAATTCGGCATCGCGCAGGATCAGATCGACAAGATCGAGGCCGACGTGAATCACGAGGTCGAGACCGCGACCGAGGCCTGCAAGGCCGCGCCGAACCCGCCGCTCGATATCATGTTCACCGACGTCTACGCGGATGGAGGCTGGGCATGGCGGAACTGACCTATCGCGAGGCCGTCGCCCGTGGCATCGCGCAGGAGATGACGCGCGATCCGGACGTCATCTTCTTCGGCGAGGACGTCGGCAAGGCCGGCGGCGTGTTTAAATCGACCGTTGGGCTGTTCGAGCAGTTTGGCGAAAGGCGCGTGAAGGATTGCCCGATCTCCGAGCAGGCGATCCTCGGTGCCGCGATGGGCGCCGCGATGACGGGCCTCAAGCCGATCGCCGAGATCATGTTCTCGGANNTTCTTCGCGGTGTGCTTCGACTACATCGCGAACGAATTCCCCAAGAGCCGCTACATGAGCAACGGGCAGCTCAAGTGCCCGCTCGTCGTGCGCACCGCGAACGGCGCAGGCTCGCGCTTCGGCGCGCAGCATTCCCAGAGCGTGGAAAACTGGGCGATGATGATCCCGGGGCTCAAGGTCGTGGCGCCCTCGACGCCGCGCGACGTGATCGGACTTCTCGCGGCTGCCGTGCGCGACCCCGACCCGGTCATTTTTTTCGAGCACAAGTCGCTCTATGCCACCAAGGGCGAAGTGCCGGACGGCGAGATCGTCGACACGCTCGGCACCGCGAAAATCCTGCGGCCCGGCAAGGATGCCACCATCCTGGCGCTTGCCCTGATGGTGCCGCGCGCGCTCGCCGCCGCCGAGAAACTGAAGGCGGAACACGGCATCGATGCGGAAGTTGTCGATGTGCGCTCGCTGGTGCCGCTCGACACGCAGACGATCATGAGTTCGGTCGGCCGCACGCATCGCTTGTTTACCGTCGAGGAGAACCCACGTCTGTGCGGCTGGGGCGCCGAGATCGTGTCGATCGTCGCCGACGAGGCGTTCTACGATCTCGACGGCCCGCCGGTTCGCATCACGACGCCGCACATCCCCCTGCCCGCTGCCGACGCGCTGGAAGACGCCGTGCTGCCGACGGTGGAGCGGATCGCCGAGACGGTGCGGAGATCGCTGCAGAGTTGAGGAACCATCATGGCCATGTACGACAACCTCCTCGCCAACGTGCCGACCGATCTCTGGATCGGCGGAAAGTGGCGCAAGGCTTCCGACGGCGCCCGCTTCGACGTGATCGATCCGGCGACCGAAAATAAAGTCGCTTCGGTCGCGAGCGCGAGCGTCGAGGACGCGAAAGCCGCGATCGACGCCGCGCATGGTGCGTTCGAGGGTTGGGCGGCGAAAAAGCCGCGCGAGCGCGGCGAAATCCTGCGCAAGGCCTATGAGCTGATCGTGCGCGACGCCGAACGCTTCGCCAAGCTCATCACCATCGAGAACGGCAAGGCGCTCTCGGATTCCAAGGGCGAGGTGCTTTACTCGGCCGAGTTCTTCCGCTGGTACGCCGAGGAAGCCGTGCGCAACATCGGCGAGGTCTACAAGGCGCCGGCCTCGGGCGCACGCGTCGTGGTGCAGCACAAGCCGGCCGGCGTCGCGGTGCTGGTGACGCCGTGGAATTTCCCCGCCGCGATGGCGACGCGCAAGATCGGCCCCGCGCTCGCGGCCGGCTGCCCGGTCGTGCTCAAGCCGGCATCCGAGACGCCGCTGACCATGCTGGCGCTGATGCCGCTGCTCGAAGAGGCCGGCGTCCCGGCCGGCGTCGTCAACGTGATCCCGTCGCGCCGCTCGGGGCCCGTGGTGAGCGCGATGCTGCACGATCCGCGCGTGCGCGTGGTTTCGTTCACCGGCTCGACGGAAGTCGGCCGCAAGCTCCTGCATGAGGCCGCCGACAGCGTGCTCAAGCCCGCGATGGAGCTCGGCGGCAACGCGCCCTTCATCGTGTTCGACGATGCCGACATCGATGCGGCAATCGAGGGCGCGATGATCGCCAAGATGCGCAACATGGGCGAGGCCTGCACGGCGGCGAACCGCTTCTACGTGCACGAGAAGGTGCACAACGAATTCGCGAAAAAGCTCACCGACAAGATGGCCGGGCTGAAGATGGGCAACGGCCTCGACGACGGCGTCGCGCTCGGGCCGCTGGTCAACGCCGAGGGCCGCGACAAGGTGGTCGAGCTGGTGGCGGACGCGGTGAGCAAAGGCGCGACGGTGCTCACCGGCGGCAAGGCGCCCGGCGGTCCCGGCTTCTTCTATCCGGCAACCGTGCTGACCAACGTGCCCGACGGCGCCAAGATGCTCAACGAGGAGATCTTCGGGCCCGTCGCGTCGATCCAGACCTTCACGTCGGAAGACGAAGCGGTGAAGCGCGCAAACGACACCGAATACGGCCTCGTCGCCTACCTCTACACCAAGGATCTCACGCGCGGCATGCGCGTGTCGGAGAAGCTCGACTTCGGCATGATCGGGCTCAACCGCGGCCTCGTCTCCGATCCGGCGGCGCCGTTCGGCGGCACCAAGCAGTCGGGCTTGGGGCGCGAGGGTGCGCATGTCGGACTGATGGAGTTTTTGGAGACGCAGTACATTTCGGTCTCTTGGTAGAACCGCCGCATGAGCCGCATGCGCAGGTGGGCTCCCTCCCCCCTTGAGGGGGAGGGTTGGGGAGGGGGGTGGTTGCTGGCCTCATTCGCGCCACAACAACGACCCCCCTCCCGACCGCGTTGCGGGCGGTCGACCTCCCCCTCAAGGGGGAAGGTAAGAGGCGCCTGCGCTGGAGGCTCGCGATGGACGTCTTGATGCCGCAGCTCGGCGAGACCGTGGCTGAGGGCAAGATCTCGAAATGGTTCGTCGCGGCCGGCGATGCCGTGAAGCCGGGCGACAACCTGTTCGAGATCGAGACCGACAAGGTGTCGATGGAAGTGCCGGCGATTGCGGCCGGCGTACTCGCGGCGATTCATGTGCAAGCGGGCGAAGTCGCGCCGGTCGGGGCCGTGGTGGCGATCATCCAGGGCAAAGGCGAGACCATTTCACTGTCGAAGCCTCCGGCTCCGCTCATTCCCGCGAAAGCGGTGGTCCAGGATTCTCAAAAGATGGATTCCCGCTTGCGCGGGAATGAGCGGAGCGCGGCAACTGCGGCGGCGCCCCACTCCACATTCCAAATGGAGCCGTTCCGCGAGGTGCGCAGCCCCGAGCGCAATTACGGCCCCGCGCGGCTCGCCGGGGGCACGGTCGTGACACCACTCGCACGCCGCCTCGCGGGCGAAGCGGGCATCGATCTGTTGAACGTCAAAGGTTCCGGACCGCACGGCCGCATCGTGGCGGCCGATATCGAGACAGCGAAAACTTCCGCTCGCTCCGTCGCGCCGGCCGCGCAGACAAGCGCGCAGATCGTCCTCACCGCGGATATCGCGATCGGCGAATCGGTCGCCTTGTGCGCGGCGGCGCCCGCGATCGAACTCACCGATGTCATCATCAAGGCTTGGGCGGCGGCGCTTGCCCGCGTGACACCGTCGGAACAGTCCGACGTCACGCTCGCGCTCGGCCATAGCCGCGCGGTGATCCGCGATGCGGCGCGCAAGTCACTGACCGCGATCTCGAAGGCGAGAGGCGCTCCGGCCGCGCCCGACGACACGCAAGGCGCTTCGACCGCGATCTCGATGCCGGGCGTATCGGGCATCACGTCGGTTGCCGACGTACTCCAGCCGCCGCACGTCACGATGCTGAGCGTCGCCTCGCCCCGCCGCGCGCCGGTCGAGGCGGCGGACGGTTCGGTGAAGTTCGTCAGCGTAATGACGGTGACGCTCTCGTGCGATCATCGTGTCATCGATAGCGCGCGCGGCGCGGAGTTGCTTGGCGCGTTCAAGGGCTTCGTCGAACGGCCGGTGACGATGATCGTGTAGATATTTCTCAGGGAGGGCGACATGACCAAAAAATGCATCATCTCCGCCGTCGTGATGTTCGTGATGGTGTGGGCTTTGAGCTTCGTCGTGCACGGCGTGCTGCTGAACGCCGACTATTCGGTCACGCAGGGCATGCGCCCGCCCGCCGAAGCCCAGATCCGGATCGGTTGGCTCATCTTCGCGCAGGCGATCTTCGGCGTCGCCTTCGCGTGGGTCTACATGCAGGGCAAAGGCGACCGTCCGTGGCTCGCGCAGGGCATCCGCTACGGCATCGCGGTCGCGGCGCTGGCCGTAATCCCGACCTATCTGATCTATCACGTGGTCACGCCGATCGAGCTGAGCGTCGCGGTCAAGCAGATCGTCTACGACACCATCCGCGTCGTGCTGATGGGTGTCGTCCTCGCCTGGATCAACAGGTAGCTATTCGGCGGCTTGTTTGCTCGCGCGCGCGGCTGGGCTCACGCCGTTCAGCGTCGCGACGAAATCCGACAGCGCCGGCACGAAATCGCCGCCATGGCCCGCGGCGTCAGCCAGCGCGTAATAATTCTTCACCGCGGCGCCCATCGGGTTCGCGACGCCGGCGTCTGCCGCCATCGCGGCCAGATAGCGCATGTCCTTGTGCGAATTCGCGATCGTGAACTTGTGCTGTTCCTCACCGTTGAGCACCCAGGCGAAGAAGGTCTGATACATGCCGCAATCGAAGCGGCTGCCGCGCATCACGGCATCGATCGCCTGCGGCGTCACGCCGTTCTTGTGCGCGACGACGAGCAATTCGGCGTAAAGCGCGCCGTAGCCCATCGAGAGGAAGTTCATCAGCAATTTGAGTTTATGCCCGTCGCCGGTTTCGCCGACGCGCGTGGCCTTGGCGGCCCACGCGGCGATCACCGGCTCGATGCGCGGCCACACCTCGGCGTCGCAGCCGACCATGGCGGAAAGCTTGCCTTCCTCGGCCTGCGCCGGCGTACCGCCGAGCGGCGCGTCCACGTAGGAAACGCCAAGCGCCTTCAGTTCGGCGGCGAGAGCCACTGTCGAGTTCGGATCGGCGGTCGAGCAATCGACCACGATCAGCCCCCCGTGCGCGCCGGCCGCGATGCCGTTCGGCCCACGCACCAGCGCCTCGACCTGCGTCGAGCCGGTGACGCACAGGAACACGACGTGGGAATACGACGCGACGGCGGCCGGGAATCCCGCCTCCACGGCGCCGCGCTTGACGAGATCGTCGACCGGCGCGCGATTGCGGTGGCCCATGACGATCAGCTCATGGCCTTTTTCGATGAGGCACTTCGCCATGCCGTGGCCCATAAGGCCGACGCCGATGAAGCCGACGCGCATGGATTATTCCTTCACCGCGCCGGTCATCGCGCTCACATAATGCTCGACGAAGAACGCATACAGGACCACCAGCGGCAATGATCCGGCGAGCGCGCCGGCCATCAGCGAGCCCCAGCGGTAGATGTCGCCGTCGACGAACTCGTTCACGATCGCGACCGGCACGGTCTTGTTCTCCACCGATTGCAGGAAGGTGAGCGCGTAGATGAATTCGTTCCAGCACAGCGTGAAGCAGAAGATGAAGGCCGAGATCAATCCCGGAATCGCGAGCGGCAGCACGATCTTAACCAGGATCTGCCAGCGGCTCGCGCCGTCGATCAGCGCGCATTCCTCCAGCTCGTAGGGGATGGTCTTGAAATAGCCCATCAGGAGCCAGGTCGAGAACGGGATCAGGATCGTCGGATAGGTCAGGATCAGGGCGAACGGCGTATCGAACAGCCCATACTGGAACACGACGGTCGCCAGCGGAATGAACAGGATCGAAGGCGGCACCAGATAGGCGAGGAAGATCAGCCCCCCGATCCAGTGCGCGCCGCGAAAGCGCAGCCGCACGATCGCATAGGCGGCGAGCACGCTCGCGACGATCGAGAGCACGGTCGCGCAGACCGCAACGAACATCGTGTTCCACAGCCATCCGACATAATGGCTTTCGAACAGGAGCTTCTGAATGTGCTTGAGCGTCGGCGCCGTGGTCCAGAACGGATTGAACTTGTCGAGGTCGAGCAGTTGGTCGTCTGGTTTGATCGCCGTCAGCGCCATCCAGTAGAACGGAAACAACAGCACGATGACGATGATCGAGAGCGGCAAATAGAGCGTCACGAGCCGTCGCGGCAGCGACTCCAGGTAGCTCATGCCCTCCGAGTGATCGTCTGCGGCCGCCGCAGCGGCCCGCGCCGAGGGGCCCGACAGCACGCCCTTGAGGTCGACCTTGGGGACGGGGAGATCAGTCATTCGCCTCCCCATGCTGCCACTTGCGACGCTGCAATCCGAACCACGAGACCATGATGGCGGCGAGCAGGAACGGGATCATGGCGCTGGAGATCGCCGCGCCTTCGCCGAGTTGCCCGGCGATGATCGCGCGCTGATACGACAAGGTCGCCATCAGGTGCGTGGCGTTGACCGGGCCGCCGCGCGTCATCGCCCAGATGAGCTGGAAGTCCGTGAAGGTGAACAGCACCGAGAACGTCATCACCACCGCGATGATCGGGGTGAGCAACGGATACGTGATGTGGCGGAACATCTGCCACTTGGTCGCGCCGTCGATGGTCGCCGCCTCATAGAGCGAGGGCTGCACGGTCTGCAGGCCGGCGAGCAGCGTGATCGCTACGAACGGCACGCCGCGCCAGATGTTGGCGAAGATCACGCAGCCGCGGGCCCAGTTGACGTCACCGAGGAAATTGATGTTCTCCGTGATGAGATCGAGATGCCGCAGCGACCAGGAGATGATCGAGAATTGCGCATCGAAGATCCACCAGAAGGCCAGCGCCGAGAGGACCGTCGGCACGATGAAGGGGATCAGCACCAGCGCGCGCAGGATCGCCTTGAACGGCATGTTCTCGTTGAGCAGCAGTGCCAGATAGAGGCCGACGGCGAATTTGATCGCGCTCGCGACGAACGTGTAGAGCAGCGTGTTGAACACCGAGAGCCAGAAGATCGAGTCTTCCCATAGCCACTCGTAGTTCTCGAACCCGATATATTCACCAGGCCGGCCGATCTTGGCATCGGTGAAGGATATCCAGATCCCCAGGCCCAGCGGATAGGCCAGGAACAGGATCAGGAACGCCATCGCCGGCAGCATGAACCAGACAGCGAGCCAGTCACGATTGACCTTCAGCCGGTCCCACGCGCTGGCGTCGCGCACCGGTCTCCGGGCCGCTCGTGAATCGAGTGCAATGTCAGCCATGGGTCATCTCCACGTCCCCGGCCGGGGAATTAGCAGGCGGACGGCACCCGACAGCCGCCCGCCCGCTCCGCAAGGCTACCGGGGAGGCGTTCGCCGCCTCCCCAGCGTAACTTCAGCGATAGATGCGCTTCAACTGCCGCTCGGTGATCGAGATCGCGCCCTTGGCGTCCTCGCGGCCGGTGCAGTAGTTCGCGAACATGTCGACGACAAGGAAGTCGGCGATCGCGGTCGCGGCTTTCTCGCCCGGATGCCCGATGCCTGACGCCGGCAGCGCGCGTTCGCTGGCATGGCTGAACACTTCGTTCTTCGGATCGGCGGTCCAGATCGGGCTCTTGTCGTAGGCCTTGAGCGTGTGGGTGAGATATCCCCGCGCGCCGCTCAGCCATTTGTCGAAATTTTCCTTCTCCAGCATGAAGGCGATGAAGGCCTTCGCGGCGTTCGGATACTTTGTGAACTTGAACGCCAGGATCGGCACGCAGAGCTGCAGTTCGGTTGGATGGCCGACCGGACCGACGGGCCAGAGCGCGTGATAGATGTCCTCGGCCATGTCCTTCTTGGCCGGATCGTCCTTCGCCGCGATGTAGATCGAGATGCCGTTCGATGTGCAATAGAGATCGCCTGCCAGGAACGCTTTGTTGTTCGATGAATCGTTCCAGGACGCGACGCCGGAAATGAAGTTGTCGGAGCAGGCCTTGGCGTATTCGAGCGCCTTCACGGTCTCGGGTGAATTGATGATGACTTTGTCGTCCTTGTCGACCGTGTAGCCGCCGTGGCCCCACAGGATCCAGTGCAGCCAGGCGTTGGCGTCGCCCGAGGCGTGACCGAGCGCGAAGCCGGCGGGCGTGTTGTTCTTTTTCATGCCCTTGCACATTTCGAGGAAGCCCGGGAAATCGGTCGGGAACTTGCTGAAGCCGGCCTTGTCCACCGCGGACTTGCGATAGGTCATGTAGCCGCCGATGGTCGCGACCGGGATGCCGAGCCACTTGTTGCCCTGCTTGCAGGTCGCCTCGGCCGCCGCGGTCCAGCCGCCGTATTTCTTGCCGAGATAATCGGCAACGTCGTTGAGTTCGATCACCTTGGTGGGGAAGAGCTGCGGCAGCGTGTGCAGACCCCAGGCGAGATCCATGCCCTGCCCGGTATTCGCCGCAACCGAGGCCTTCGGCTGCACGTCCTCGAAGGATTCGCTGAACACATTCATGTCGGTGCCGGTCGCCGCCTTGAATGCCGCGACCATGGCGTTGAACGCGTCGTCCTCGGCCGGCACGAAGCGCTTCCAGCGCATTACGGTGAGCTTTGCACCCTTCTCGGCCTTCCACGGCGACGACTGAGCCCAAGCCTTGGCGAAATCGAGCAGCGCCGGCCCGGTGAGCGCACCGGCAGCCGTCAGCGCGGTGCCGCCCTGAATTATCGAGCGGCGGGTCAAGTCATTCATCGTCATCCTCCCTTTAGATCTTGCTTTGTTTTTAAGCGTTCAGGCGCTTGCCCGTCTGTTCGTCGAACAGATGGACCAGCGCCGGATCCGGTTTGAGCCGGACCTTGTCGCCCGGCTCGAACTTATGGCGTTCGCGGAACACCGCGACGACTTCCTCGCCCCCGAGCTTGGCGAACACCTGCGTCTCCGAGCCGGTCGGCTCGACCACCACGATCTCGGCTTCGGCGCCGTCGTCGGCGATGGTGAAATGCTCCGGCCGGATGCCGTAGACCGCGGGCCTCCCTTCCGAATTCGTCGGCGCCGCCTGCAGCGGAAGCCGCACGCCGTTCGGACCCGTGAATCCCGCGCTACCGTTGGCCTTGATCTGCCCTTTCAGGAAATTCATCGCCGGCGAGCCGATGAAGCCGGCGACGAACTGATTCTCCGGCTTGTCGTAGAGATCGAGCGGCGTACCGATCTGCTCCACGATGCCGTCATGCATCACGACGATCTTGTCGGCCATGGTCATGGCCTCGATCTGGTCGTGGGTGACGTAGACCGTGGTGGTCTTCAGCCGCTGATGCAGCTCCTTGATCTCGGTGCGCATCGCGACGCGCAGCTTGGCGTCGAGGTTCGACAAGGGCTCGTCGAACAGGAACACTTGCGGGTCGCGCACGATCGCGCGCCCCATCGCGACGCGCTGACGCTGCCCGCCGGAAAGCTGGCGCGGGAAGCGTTCCAGCAACGGCTTCAAGCCCAGGATGTCCGCGGCGCGATTGACGCGCTCGTCGGTCTCGGCTTTCGGCGCGCCGCGCAGCTTGAGCGAGAACGCCATGTTGGCGGCGACCGTCATGTGCGGATAGAGCGCGTAGTTCTGGAACACCATCGCGATGTCGCGCTCTTTCGGCGGCACGTTGTTGACCACGCGCTCGCCGATGCGAATTTCGCCGCCGGTGATGTTTTCCAGGCCCGCGATCATGCGCAGCAGGGTCGACTTGCCGCAGCCGGACGGGCCGACCAGCACGACGAATTCGCCGTCATCGATCGAAACGGTCACGCCGTGGATGACCTGCGTCGAGCCGAAGGCCTTCTTGACGTCGCGGATCGTGACCGACGCCATCCTCACCCTCCCAGTTTCCTCAAGCCCTTAGAATGTTAGTGTTATGGGCCGCGCCTGTCATCGGCCGTAGGCGCTGCGGTGTCAATGCCGCCCACCCCCGACGGCGCGGGGGAAATCATCCTCCGGACCAAGGGCTAAGATCAAGCCGGACGCGCATGGGACGGCGCAAAAAGCATGCGGTATCTTCGCCCTTGACGGGCAACCGGGGGAACGGGACTCTGAAAGCCCCCGCGGACGTTCCCAGTGCCAGTCCCAATGATCGAGGAGAACAAGATGCCCGGCGAGAAAGCCGATGTGGTGATGTTTGGCCCGAAGCCGATCATCGAAGAGGAACTGTCCAAGGCGTCCGGGCTGCACCTGCATCGTGTCTGGGCCGCGCCGGACCACGAGGCGCTCGTTGCCTCGATCGCACCCGCGGTGCGGGCGATCGCGGCCGCGGGCGGGCACGGCCGAATCGACGGCGCCATGATGTCGCAGTTCCCCAAGCTTGAGATCGTGGCGAGCTTCGGCGTCGGCTACGACCACATCGACGCCAAATGGGCGGGCGAGCACGGCATCATCGTCACTAACACGCCGGACGTGCTCAACGAGGAAGTGGCCGACACCGCGCTCGGGCTTTTGCTCTGCACGGTCCGGCATCTGCCGCAGGCCGAGAAATACCTGCGCGCCGGGAAATGGCCGGCCCATGGCGACTATCAGCTCACGCCGTCATTGCGTGATCGCACCGTCGGCATCATCGGCATGGGGCGCATCGGCAAGGCGATCGCCCGCCGCCTCGACGCCATGAAGGTGCCGGTCGTCTATCACACGCGCCGGCCGGTGGCCGACGTCGCCTACCGGCACTATCCCAACGTCGTCGACATGGCGCGCGACGTCGATGTCATCATCGTCATCACGCCGGGCGGCGCGGGCACGAAAAATCTCGTCAATGCCGACGTGCTCAAGGCGCTCGGGCCCGAAGGCATTTTGATCAACGTTGCGCGCGGCTCGGTCGTCGACGAGGCGGCGCTGATCAAGGCGCTGAAGGACAAGACCATCCTCTCCGCCGGGCTTGACGTATTCGCGAACGAACCAAAGGTCCCGCAGGAGCTGATCGACATGGACAACGTCGTGCTGCTGCCTCACGTCGGCTCGGCGTCGCACGCGACACGGCGCGCCATGGACGAGCTCGTTGCCAACAACATCATCTCGTGGTTTTCCGGCAAAGGGCCGATCACGCCCGTCCCCGAGACGCCGGTGAAGAAGTAACTCGTGTGTCCCGGGCGCGGCGCAGTGCGAGCGAAGCGAAGTGATGCGACGCAGACCCGGCACGCCGGTTTCCCCCACCCTACCCTCCCCCGCAAGCGGGGGAGGGATAAAGGGAGGGGGCGGTCCCGGATCAGCGGTGCACCGTTTCACGCTGCACCGCGTCCGGGACACATGTTAGATTTGCGCATGATCAAATCCATCGTCGGCATTGTTGCTCTGCTTTGGGCGAACAGCGCCCTCGCCCAAGGCGCGCTGCCGCCGCCGAGCGAAGCCGCCAAGGCCCTCGTCGGTGTGTGGGAACTCTCCAATCCCGAGCGCGACCGGCGCTGTCAGGTGACGTTCAAGCTCGATGCGGCGGCGCCCGGCCGCTCCGCCACGCTTGCGGGCAATTGCGGCGACGCTTTTCCCGATCTGCGCGCGATCGCGGCCTGGACCATGGGAAGCGACGACGCGCTCAAGCTCGTGGATCAGAAAGGGCTGGTGCTGCTCGAACTGACCGAGGTCGAAAACGGCATGTACGAGACGACGCCGAGCTACACCCACTATTTCCTGCAGACGCTCGCCGCCAGCGGCAAGGACCACATCCCCGACGACCTGTTCGGCGACTGGGCCTTCACGCGCGGCGGCGCCAAGCCGATCTGTGGGTTGACGCTCGGCAACACCGCCTACGACGCCGATAGCTTCGTGCTCACGCTCAATCCCGGCTGCGATGCGCTGATCACGCGCTTTGCGCCGGTCGGCTGGAAACTCGACCGCGGACAATTCGTGATGCTCAACGCCAAAGGCGACGCGTGGCGTTTCGAGGAGAACGAGCCGAACGCCTGGAACCGCATTCCGGCGATGCGGCCGCCGTTGGTGCTGGTGAAGCCGTAGCGACACGATCCCGGGGGGCGCGATGCAATTCGACTTGCCGTCGATGAAGCCGATGGATCGCTATGAGCTTCTGCTCGGCACCGTTGTGCCGAGGCCTATCGCGATCGTGACGACGCTCAATTCCGACGGCGTGCTGAACGCGGCGCCATACAGTCTCTTCAACGTCGTAGGGCACGATCCTCCCGTCATCATGATCGCCGTGCTGCCGCACCCGGAGGGTCGCCTGAAGGACACGGCCGACAATATCTTCGTCACCAAAGAGTTCGTCGTGAACCTGGTGCCCGAAGCCTTGGCCGAGGCGATGAACATCACTTGCATCGATGCTCCGCCGGGCCGGAACGAGCTGCAGCTTGCGAAGCTGGAAACGGCGCCTTCGATCGCCGTCAAGCCGCCGCGCATTGCCGAAAGCCCCGTGGCGTTTGAGTGCCGTCTGCTGACGTCGCTGTCGTTCGGCCCACATCAGGCGATCGTTTTCGGCGAGGTCGCTAATGCCTATGTAGCCGATCGCTACGTACTGGATGCGGAGCGCGCTCTGGTCGATACGCCGAAGCTTGAACTGTTCGGTGCCATGCATGCGGCGCGTTGGTATTCAAAGACATCCGACCGGTTCGAGATGGTGCGGCCGAATTGGGCGCGATGGGTCAAGGACGGAAAGGTCGATGAAAACGAACGGAGCGCCTGAAACGCGTTCCGGCGATGCTGCCGGTGATGGTGAAGCCGTAATCGTCGATCAGGTGCTCGTCGCCTGAACCACAATCCTTCCGCGCCGGCGCCAGCCCTCGCGCAAGAACCACCACACGAGACCGGGACACAACCGCGTCAGCCGCCAGTGCAGATGCGCCACCGGCGTGATGACCACGATCGCGCGATTCCTGCGGATCGCGCGCAGCGCCTTGACGGCGACCTGCTCCGGCGTCGCGCAAATCCATGACGGCACGCTGCGCCGCTCGCCGACACCGTCGGTCGGCATCTCGGTGAGCAGGGCCGTCTGCACGAATCCCGGACACAGCGCCGTCACGCCGAAATTGTCGCGGCGATATTCAGCCGACAGGGCGGCGGTGAACCCGACCAGCCCGTGCTTGCTGGTCTGATAGGCGGCGACCTTCCGCCACGGCGCCAAGCCGAACATGCTGCAAACATTGAGAACGTGGGCTTCGTCGGCCGCGGCGAGCGTCGGAAGCAGCTCGCGGAACAACTGGATCGGCGCCAGCAGATTGACCGCGATCGTCCCCCGCCATTGCGCCTCCGTCATGAGATGGGTTTCGCCGTAATAGCTGACACCGGCATTGTTGATGAGGATGTCGAGCCTGCCCCAGGCGGCGAGAAGGCGTTTGACGCTGGCGCTGATCGCGGCGGGCTCGGCGAGATCGCAGATGTCGGTCACGGCCTCGACGCCATGGTGGCGCGCCTCGCGCGCGGCGGCTTCAAGCCCTTCCGCGTTGATGTCGATCAGGAAGAGATCGGCGCCCTCTTTCGCGAGCTCCAACGCGATCGCGCGGCCGATCCCGGATGCCGCGCCGGTCACCAAGGCCCTCCTGCCGCGAATTATACGCATCGCACGACGTCCCCTGTCCGGCCATGATGCGGTTCATGAGTGACCGGGCCGCTTGCGAAGCGCAAGACCCCTCAATAGAACCACCCGGCGAGAGCCAAGGGTCACGCGCCAGCAGAGGAGACCGGATGATCGACAGCGGTCCGACGCGGACACGGGTCGTCATCATCGGGGCCGGGTTCGGCGGCATCGGGCTCGGCATCAAGCTGAAACAATCCGGCCTGAACGATTTCGAGATCCTGGAGAAATCGGACTCGGTCGGCGGCGTCTGGCGGGACAATCACTACCCCGGAGCGGCCTGCGACGTGCCGTCTCATCTTTATTCCTTCTCGTTCGCGCCGCGCCCGGATTGGCCGGAGAAATACGCCAGCCAAGGCGACATCCTGGACTACCTGGCGCATTGCGCGCGACGCCACGGTCTTGAGCCGCACATTCGCCTTCGCACGGAGGTGACGGAGGCGCATTGGGACGAAGCGTCATCTCTTTGGATGGTCCGCACGCGCGACGGGGAGATGTTCGAAGCGCAGTCGCTGGTCACCGCGACCGGTCAGCTCAATCGTCCTTTCCGTCCGCGCCTGCCGGGCATCGAGAGTTTTTCCGGTGCGGTTTTCCATTCCGCCGAGTGGCGCCATGACTACGACCTGCGCGGCAAGACCATCGCGGTGATCGGAACCGGCGCAAGCGCGATCCAGTTCGTGCCGGCGATCGCGCCGCTGGCGGGCAAGCTGACGGTGTTCCAGCGCTCCGCCGCCTATGTGCTGCCGAAGCCCGACAGGACCTATCCGCGCTGGCAGAAATCGTTGTTCAGCCGTGTCCCGGGTGCGCTCTGGCTCAGCCGCCTGCTCACTTATGTTCGCCACGAATGGGCGGCGTTCGCGTTCGTGGCGTGGCCGGCGGCGCTGCGGGTGAAGCGGTCCGCCTTCTTTCGCCATCTGCACGCGGGCGTGAAGGACCCGGACAAGCGGCGACGCCTCGTGCCGAGCTACCGCATCGGCTGCAAGCGCATCCTGCTCTCGAACGATTTCTATCCTGCGATGGATCGGCCGAACGTCGAAATCGTGACCGACGCCATCAAAGACGTGCGATCGGACGCGATCGTCGCCGCGGACGGGAGCGAGCGGAAGATCGACTGCATCATTTTCGCAACCGGCTTTGCGGCGACCGACTTCCTTGCTCCGATCACGATCACGGGCCGCGCGGGGCTCGACCTGCATCAAGTCTGGAACGACGGAGCGCAGGCGCATCTCGGTATCGCGGTCGCGGGATTTCCCAATTTCTTCATGCTCTACGGCCCGAACACGAACCTGGCGCACAACTCGATCGTCTACATGATCGAGTGTCAAATCGGTTACGTCATCGCATGCCTCAAGCGCCTGAACGCCGATGCGGTCCGCACGCTCGAGGTTCGCCAGGAAGTCCAGGACCGCTCCAACGCGCGCCTGCAGCATCGCCTCAAGCGCACCGTATGGGCCAAGGGCTGCACGAGCTGGTATCTTACGGCGGCGGGGAAAAACGTCACCAACTGGCCCGGCTATACGCTTGAGTTCAGGCTGAAGACCCACGCGCCAAAGTGGAACGACTATGTCGGCCGCTAGGGCGCAATCCAGCACGCGCGAGCGGCTGGTCGCGGTCATGCTCCGCATCGGCCTGCGGATTGTCCTCAAGCCCGCTCTGTCGCCGAACGTGCCGGTTGCGTGGCAACGCTGGTGGCTGCACCAACTGTCGCGCTCGGCCCGGCCGGCACGCGGGGTCGCGATCCAGTCCGGCGTGATCGGCGGCGTCGGCGGCGAGTGGTTGCGCGATCCGGCGGCCACCGCAAAGGGCACGATCCTCTATCTGCACGGCGGCGGCTATTGCGCAGGCTCCCCCGCGACGCACCGCGCCATGACCTTGCGCCTCGCCCGCACCCTACCCGTGTTCGCCGCCAACTATCGTCTCGCGCCCGAGCATTCATTCCCGGCGGCTGTCGAGGACGCTCTGTCCTGCTATCGGGCGCTCGCCGAAGGGGGCCCGGTCGTCATCGCGGGCGATTCCGCCGGCGGCGGGTTGGCATTGGCGACCGCACTCGCGGCCCGTCAACGCGGAATCAAGCCGCCTGCCGCGCTCGTTCTGTTTTCGCCCTGGGTCGACCTCGCGCTGCCGCAGCGCGATGAACTCGCCAAAGGCGACGCCATGTTGAGCGCGTCGTGGCTTGCCGCCTGCGCGCGCCATTATCTCGCCGGGACGGACGCCGCCGATCCATTGGCCTCCCCGATCCACGGCGATCTTACCGGCCTTCCGCCGACACTGATCCAGGTGGGAGGCGATGAGATGCTCCTTAGCGACGCCGAGCGGCTGCGCGATGCGCTCCAAGGCGCGGGTGTCACGGTCCGCTGCGAGATCGAGCCCGCGCGCTGGCACGCATTCCAGCTTCACGCCGGCCTGTTGCCCAGCGCCACTGCGGCGATCGCGCGCGCGGGAGAATTCATCGCCTCCGTCCTGCAAGACGGCGACTGAGGCGCAGCGCGCGCGACCGCGCTTCAGATCAGCCGCAGCCCTTCGAGGCTCGCGTGTCCGTCCTTGCCGACGATGATGTGGTCGTAGACGTTGATGCCCAAGGGCTTGGCGACTTCGATGATCGCCTTGGTCATGTCGATGTCTGCACGCGACGGCGTCGGGTCGCCCGAGGGGTGATTGTGCAAGAGGCATTGTCCTGCCTTATCGTATTGAAAAACAAGCTCTTTCAGAGGCGCAAACTCCGAATGGGAGCCGTGATCGGGGACGGTAGAGGGCGAGCTACAGGAAAATCCCGTTACCTCACGGCTCGTCATCGGGTGCCAATTTCGGCGCATCACATATCACCGTATTAGCTTTATCCCACTCATCGAGCACGCGTTTAGGATACAGCACGGCCCTCCCAACTTTGACAAACGACGGACCTATTCGCAACGCACGCCAATTCCGCAACGTACCTAGCGAGATCAGCCTCCTATACCGATCCACCACCTCTTCGACTGTCAGCAGGTCCTTGCGCGCGGCTTCTTGGTCGGTCGCTATCGGAGTCATCGGCTGGATATGTTGCCGCACTTCGGATTCAGCGCCCGAGCGCAACTTCTGCCGTCTTTCGTGATTGCGCTTTGCGACTAGATAGCTCACGCGAAACTCTTCCGTGCCGGGTGCACCAAGCAATCGTTCGCCTGAAGGTCGGAAGTACCGATGCGTCTCAATTCGATCATCGGCTAACCGCCTACGCACCGTATGAACATGCTTGCATCGAGTCGGCACGACTTATATTCGATCCCCCGCCGGCGCTTCGCCTTTCATGGATGTACGCTGAATGCGTCGAGAGATTGAGGACAGTCACGTGCCCCCTCAGCGGGGAAAGTAGTATCGTTGACTGGTCTCTCACAATTTGGCACCCGGACGCTCTCCCGCAACTCAATGAAAACGCGTCCATCGTATTTTAAAAAGTGAGTCTCTCCGGTGCTGCGATGTCGATAAGCTGAATAGCCACCCGGTCCCGGTAGACTATGGCGGAATTCGAAGTCGTCGTGTTCCGGCGGTGCCGCAGCCGACTTCGGGCTGTACGCTCGGGCGGCAGCTTCAGCAGCGGCGATGCCGCCCAGGCGCTCGCGCACACGCCGGTTGTACTTTTCCCAATCAAAGGCTTCCTGTGGTACTATTGTCATGTCGCGGACCCCTGAGTTCGCGGCCAATACCCAGAGTGCTGTAAAGCTCACCGGGCGAGGCTCCGCACAGAGCTTTTCCCTCTGTCGCGGGGCTTTGTGCTAGCAGAAATAGCTCAATAAGGCTGACGTAAACCAGTCAATACTAGCACTGTGCCTTTTGTTGTTTTCCAGAGCGTCAGTTTGATTTGACTCTACGTTATGATTTCTACCGAACTACGTTGCCTGATTTTTCGGGAATTCAACTATTCCTTTACGGAGAAATTGCAACTTTTCTTACGCGTAAAAGTTGTTTACACAAATGATTGCCGCAACATTTTGGGGAAGTCGAAGGGCCGATTTCCAACAAATGCAAGAACGATAAACGGGGGTAACTAACGTGAATGCTAGGCAACTTGCCGGAGACGCGGCAGTCCAAGAGCTGTTCGATCACGTCTTGCGGTTTAGCCGAGCGTTCTATGACGCGTTCGAGGTGAGCTACAATAAAGTGAGATTTTGGAGATTTCTTTTTTTGGTGCTTGAGAAAGAGCGAGAAGATGAGAGCGGTTTAATCAAAGACGATTTCTCACCTGAGGAAATTAGGCGAATATTAGGACCCACTTGGACCGCGCCGGATATCCGCCAGTGGCGACGCGATCTCGTAAAACAATTTAGCGACAGCGGTGGACTATTTTTGGACGAAACCGGTAAGGAGGATGCGAAACAAGAACGCGAGGATTTACCACACCTAAGGCGGGGACGCCCGCCACAAACCAAACTTTTCAAACTATCCGCTCATTTTAACCTTGCAGCCACGACCTATGCCAAAAGCGTCATAATCTTTGTCATGAGGTTCCCTATCTCACACATCGATGTCGATCACATTTTAAAGGAAAAAGGGCCGGATGTATTCAGACAAATTATGGTCGTTCTAGAAACTCATTACTACAAGGCGTGGAAAACTTTATTGAATAATCTTGCCAGCGTCTCCGCTGCACCTCGCGCCGCAGCGAAAGAATTTAATGAACATGCTCCCTACTGGGCCATCACCGTCATCGCCTGGAAACAGTATCGCGTGGATCCAAGTAGCGCATTTGATGAAGACGACTTCTTTACCGAAGTACAACATGTATTGCGCAGCGTTGCCAAGGAGGAATTAAAGAGATGTCTGTCCTTCATGACAAAGAGAAAGGTTTTTGTAATCGACGAAAGCTCGGGTGGGCTGCGATACGCCCTTGCCGACGCCTGCCTTCCTCACCTGGAGCGATATGCGACCGAGCTGCAGAACGCACGCGAACATCTGAACACGCTACTGACCGAACAGTTGCGATGACTTCATCTTCGGATGGTGGCGTGATGTTCTCGCCACCATCCAACCTCAATGAAATTGCTTGGCTTTCTGTCCGTTTACAATTTCCTGTTCGGCAAGTCGAAACAGAACAGAGCGCGAAAGTAGCGTCTTCCGACGTGGAATATCCGTGGACTTTGTTCACTTCTTGTTCTGATGACATAGGATATGTAACCCTATTGTGGGGAAGCCCCACCCGACCACGCTGTCGCTTGGGTCAAGGCGCGAGCTTGCAGAGCCGAAAAGATTGATGCTGAACTTCAATCCACAATGGCGCCTTGTGTCGCCAGGCTCGATCGCGCTGGACGTCCAGAATGAGTTTTCCGTACTCATTAGTCGGATCGCGAATCAACACGGTAATCGGCAACGCATCTTAGAGCACTACAAGACCTACTTCGCGGCGGCAGCGGGTCGCACGTCCTACACAAGTTCAAATCTGAGCTGGGCCGAAAGCGACCTGCGCGATTACATGACCGGAGCGAGCGACAATGCGCCCATGTTCATTGAAGCTTTCTTTGATGCCGGCACAGCTTTGAACAATCAAAACCCGCAGCTTGTCGTTCCCGACGTCGAGACGATAAATTTCTACTTGTCGAAGCACGGCGCGGGCTATGAGGTCAGCCCTCCCAACCTGATCTCCAAGAGTGCTCACACTCCTATCGCCGTTCCAGACCACATCCCGTCGCTCGAGGAGCAGGCGCAAGACGCGATTCAGCGATCGCTGAAGCAGTCCGACGATTACCTGTCAGCCGGCCAAAACCGCCAAGCGGTACAAGAAATCCTTTGGCTGCTCGAAACGGTGTCCCTGTTGTTCGAGGGCGTCAGGATCGGCGACGCGACCGTCGAGGGAAAATACTTCAACAAGATCGCTGCCGATCTCAAGAAGCATCAGAGGGGCAAGACGTTCGAACAAGTGTTGAATTGGGCAACAACGCTGCACGGCTATCTCTCGGCTCCCAAAGGTGGTGGCGTCCGTCATGGAGCCGACCTAAAGACGGGCGTAGCGATGCAAGCGAATGAAGCTCGCCTATTTTGTAACCTCATTCGCAGCTATATCAGCTTCCTTATCGCCGAATATGAGCGTCTGAAGGCCTGAACACGCAGCTTGGCACGCACAATGCTGTCACAGTACAATCGACACCGCCGAGCATTAGACGTTACACCGCTGCGCGCCGCTGCTGGCTGCGCGGGCAGGAGGATGCATGAATAAGCGAAGTTCCACGACAAAAGATGTCGGCCTTCTTCATCAACTGTATAAAAATGGACAGCTGACACTTGCGACCGAGTTTCAACGTGACTCCGTCTGGCCTCACAAAGCAAAAGCCTATCTCATAGACACGATTATTAATGATCGCCCTATACCGCTTCTGTTCTTTCAACGGGCTACCTCTGCGCAGACTGGGCAGCCATCCTACAATGTAATCGACGGCCAACAGCGCCTTAGAGCGATCTTCGACTTTTTAGATGACCGCTTTCGCCTGTCTCAAAGTAACAAAAAAACAGATTACTACAACAAACGTTTCTCGGCGCTGAGATCGGAACTTCAGAACAATATCCGCAATTATGATTTGGTTATCGAGGAATTGTCCGGTTATTCGGATGACGACATTCGTGACATGTTTGTTCGGTTTAATAAGTATGTGGTTCAACTATCCCCGCAAGAACTTCGTCACGCTAAAGGCGCAGGACGGTTTCATGATTTCGTTGAGAAGCTGGGAAAAGACGATTTTTGGCGCGCTTACAAGGTGTTCAGCGGCGGCAACCTGAGGAGAATGAAGTCCGTAGAATTCTCTGCCGAGTTGACGATCCTCCTGATTGAAGGCCCGCAAGATAAGAAGTCTTCAGTCGACCTCTATTACGGTGGCTACAGAGACAAGTTTGCGGAGGCGAACACGACCGAAGCACGCTTAAGAAACTATCTGAATTGGATTGTGAAGGCTCTACCTAACTTAGCTAGCACGCGTTATCGCAAGCCTGTGGACCTATATTCGCTGATTGGCGCCCTCGACCACTCGACGGCCGGCGGAAACACGCTGTCTCGCATCTCGGCGGCGGCAGTGGGACCAAAACTGCTCGAGCTTGAGAAGAATATGAAAGCAAGGTCTCCCACGGGCGATGCGGCCCGATATCTTGTGGCCGCAAGTCGGCAAACGGACAATATAATCCCCAGGACTACTCGCATCGAAATTCTTGAGAAATTCTTGCGGTCTTGAGAGCGATGTCTGGCCTCAATCGCGCATCCAAGATATTCTTGCACAACTATCAAACTCAATACCCCGCTGCGCAACGTGCAGCCGTGATCGCGCAATTGGTGGTGGAGCGTTTGGCAAAGGATACTGGCGTACTGATACATGTTGTTACTGCGCGCGCCAAGGCACCAGACTCAATTCGCGAAAAGCTGCGCAAGAAGCAATACGTCAAACCTGCACGTCAACTCACCGACGTTGTGGGCGTCCGTGTGATCACTTACTATCGAGACGCGGTCGACCTTATCGTCTCCCGATTGAGCCAAGCATTTGAGATCAATCGAGACGCCAGCACAGATAAGCGACTTGCATTGGATTTGCGAGAATTTGGATATCGTTCGGTGCATCTGATTGCTCGGTTAAGGCCTGAGCATATTCGTGTAAACGGGGATGAATTCCTCCGTGAGAATTGGTTTGAAATCCAGGTCCGAAGCTTACTCGAGCACGCGTGGGCAGAGATAGAGCACGAGATCGTGTACAAATCAGGCATCAAGCAGCCGAATACGGTTCTTCGCCGATTCGCTTCGCTAGCTGGAAGTCTGGAGCTGTTTGACAGTGAATTCTTATCACTGCGGGAGCAGCGCAAGGAGCTAATTGAGAGCTATAGAAATCTATACGCGCGGAAGCAGGGCCGACGGGTCTCATTCGATGTCGCCCGCCTATTGGGTTTTCTGGAGGCCTCGCGTCCCGGATTAAGTTGGCGACAAGCTGAGGATGAAGGTAGACCGTTTTTACCGGGTCTTGAGGTCAGTTGTGTTGAAGCTTTGAAAACTGCGGGTATAGGAACGCCCGCTTCCTTAAAGAAGGTCTTCAGTTCATCGCGATTTCGCTATGCCACGAGCACGTTCGCGGCTTCGCAGGGAATTTCGCCGACAGAGATATCTCATTTGGCAGCGGTGGTTCTGGCCGTTATCGTCAAAGATCTCCCCACCGTTCAACGTCATTTCCCCAATCTGATGTACGATCCGGCACTGACCTTGATGGTCCAACGGCGCGCCCCGCGTGGTTAGGCGTGACAGCCTGTCACGACCGCCCCACTTCAGCGCCTCACCCGGTTGCCTGGCATTATGGATTCCGTTGTGTCTCCATAGGGTGGGGATAACCGGCGCGAGGTGGAGGCGCGCCGGGTTATCCTGAGTCCATGACTGACGACACGTCGCGACCTGTCGCGACAACGCCCGACAGCGACTTTACCCTCTCGATTGAACAGGCCCTCGAGCTATACACAACGGCAGGACTCCCCCGCACGCCGCGAAGCATCCAGCGCTATTGCGCGAAGGGACATCTGCAAGCCCGGTTGGTCGAGACCGAGATTGGAGAGAAGTACCTCATCAATCCCGAGTCGGTAGCGAAGCATATCGCGTACATTCACGAAGTGACACCTGCGACGGGTCGCGACTCTTCGCGACTTGTCGCGACAAGTCGCGACAACACGATCAACGAGAAACCAATTGAAGTTCAACCAGCGACAGGCGCCGACCAGCCGCGACAGGTCGCGACCAGTCCGGACCTGTCGCGCTATGTCGCGCGCGTCGAAAGCGAGAATGAGTTCCTGCGGGGACAGATCGGGGTGAAGGACACGCAAATCAAAGAGCTGACCGAGCGCGCAAGAGAAACGAACGTGCTGATCGCAGGACTGCAAAAGATGCTATCGCCGCTTCTTAGTGCGCCGAGCGATCGGAGGCCCGAGGACCGCCAACATCAGCAAGGGGGGTAGCGCACATCCACAGCGCGGCACTCCGCGCGCCACAACGTGCCGTATACTCAACGCATACAGTATGGAGGCGACACAACAACCCGACAAGCCGCGACAAGCGCAGACCGCCGAAGCGGTCTATCTCGAAAACACTTTGCTCCGCGTGTTCGGTGTTCTGTTCTGCCACGATGCTAAGCGCGCACGCACCCGCACCGGAACGGTGGAGCTCAGCAGGGGAGTGAAGGAACGCAACATCGCGGTGCGCTTTGATCCGGAGTACGCACAGCCGGGTCCGGTCGCACACAAAGCGACTTTGGCGGTGATACGCAAGCAGTCGCGCTACGGCCGGCCGGCGCAGAACACGATTTCATTTTCGCAACGCGAGCTCGGTCGCTTGGTTGGTCGCCGCACCTTTGGCGGCAGGGACAGCGAGGAGCTCGCGCTGGCGCTCAAGCAAGTCAGGTACTCGCACGTGCTGGCGCATTTCAAACAGGGCGACCGGTTCGTGGAGCGCGACTTCAGCATCTTCAACGAGGTCATGATTGAGCGGCGCTCATCTGCGCACGATCCGATCGTGGCCTGCACTGTGGTGCTCGCCAACCCAATCGTCGCGTCGCTCAACGACAGTCACTTCACCTGTCTCAATCACCGGATCCTGGAGCAACTCAACACCATCGGCCAGGCGTTCTACATGCGCTTGTTCTTTCACTTCGCCACACACTACGACGGCCACCATCGCGATCGCGTGCAGTTCAAGAAGCGGTACGACGACATCTGCGGCGAATGGCTTGGCGGGCTCACCGTCCTCTCCTACCGGTCGAAGATTCTCGGCGAGCAGCTTGGCCGGCATCTCGACCAACTGCGATCGGTCGGGTTCCTTTCGGCATACAGCGTTGAAGCGGCGATGAATGGAAAGGGTTTCGTGCTGTCGTTCCGTCCGGGTGCTGCCTTCTTCGACGACTACCAGCGTTTCTATACCCGCCGCTCCGCCGAGGGCACCCGCGTGCAATTCGATGACGACCAGCAGGCAATCGGCGAGCCGCATCGTGTCGCGTACCTGTTCATGGAGAAGCGCACCGGACAGAAGCCCGGCGGCATCCCGTACGTCTCAAGCAAGGACGTGGAGGCCGCCAAGGCGCTCTTGAGCCGGGTCCCGTTCGCCGAGATACCAAGCTTCCTCGACTATGCGTTCGCCCAGGCGAGCCGGACCAATTTCGACATGCAGACCCTGGGAGGGGTCAAGCAGTACCTCAATGACTACCTGGAGGCGCGCGGCGCCCGCGCCGCCTCACAGGCCCGGGCCCGGGCGGCCGAAGCCGCGGCCGAGAACGAACAGACCGCCAAGGACGCCTATTCGCGCTTCTGCCGTGCGGAAACCGCGAAGCTGTTCGAGAGCCTGCCCGAGGAGGAACGGCGCGCCATAGACGCGCTGGCGCGCTCCAGGACACCGTCATATGCCACCAAGCCGGGCTCGGTCGCCGAGCCCTTCTTCGAGTTCAATCGGGATCGCGCCACAATGCGGCGCCACCCTGGCCGTGTCCCGTCGTTTGAGGAATGGCGCGCTCGCCAGGCGTCCGCCGCCATCTCCTAGCCGCGCCCTCCGGGTGCGGGGTCTGACCGAAATCAGTGTGGGGTCTGACCGAAGAGAGTGTGGGGTTTGACCGAAATCTCGGCCACCCTACATCATGAAATAACGGCTCTATATAAGGCCGGTTTGGGAACCGGCGCTTCCGCCTAATATATTCTTATATATCTCACACAGCGCAGGTGTGTTCTCTTTGGAATAAGGAAAGCACGCGCGGGTACAAACGACGGTACATATCCGTTTGTACCCCTTGGGGCGGTTCTGACGACAAAAAACCATTGCAACACAAGCTCTTTTCCCCCCGCATTTGTCGGGCGTGCCGCCCGACCCCGTGCCGCCACTCCGCCTGCAAATGACACAAATGCTGGGGCATTTGGCATTTGCCAAAGCTAGGCGGAGCTGGCGGCGCTTTCCGCTAGCCGTCGACAAGCGACGGCGCTCCAGCCGCAGCCCTGGCCTCGACTAGGGTCGAGGTCCCGGGTTGCCGGCACGGGGTCGGGCGGCCCTTGGCCGACGCCGTCGCATAGTCGTGCCGCAAGAGCGGCACTCCTTGCTTTGGGCTCCCCGACAAATGCGGGGGGTAAAGCTCAGGTGCTCATGTATGGTCGCTATCGCTCCCCGGTACTCGCCGTGGCGAGTGCTCACTTGTTCTCGTGGCTTATGCACACGGGGTCCGGTGCAGCCACGCGATATACTCAGGGTGAGCTCCCGGCGCTCACTCAGTATTCCGGGGCAGCCCCCAGTACCGCGCCGGCAACGCCCCACCACAGGTATGCCCGGCGGGCCTCGGGTACCCATGAACTCCACACAGGGTACCCGGCGAACGGCCGTTCCCGCGGCGTCGGCATCGTCCGACACCGCGTGATCCGCACTTGGGGTTGCCCCGGCATTATGGAGCCCGAGCACCACTACATTGCCAGGACGACACGGGGCGCCATTGGGCTCTCGCGCGACGAGCGCGAGAGGCACGTTTACATTGTTGGCAAGTCCGGTTCGGGCAAGAGCACCGTCCTGTTCAATCTCGCCATGCACGACATCATGCGCGGCGAAGGGGTCGCCATCATCGACCCGCATGGTGATTTGGCCGAGGCGGTAGCGGATTGCATCCCGGCGCACCGGACGCATTCGGTCTGCTACCTCGACGCAGCCGACATGGCGCACCCCGTGGGTTTCAATCCGCTTGCGCATATCGCGCCCGAGCGCCATGCGCTCGCCGCCTCGGGCATTGTTTCGGCGTTCAAGCATTTGTGGAGCGACAGTTGGGGCCCTCGGCTGGAGCACTTCTTGTTCCACGGGCTGGTCGCCCTGCTCGCCGCTCCGCGGCCGACGCTGATCGACTTGCCGCGCCTCTACACCGACGCGGCGTTTCGGGAGCCTCTCATCGCGCGCGTGCGCGATCCGATCACTGCGCGATTCTGGCAACAGGAGTATCCACAATACGACGAGCGCTACCGCGCTGAAGCCGCGGCACCCATTCTCAACAAAGCCGGACAGTTCGCCGCCTCGCCCGCGCTGCGCGCGATCTTGGGTCAGGTCTCACCGAAGTTCGACCTCTCACATGCGATGGATAATCGCCAGATCCTCATCGCCAACCTGGCCAAGGGTCAGATAGGGGAGCAGGCGGCCAACCTGCTCGGCTCGCTTTTGGTCTCGCATCTGCAACTCGTAGCGATGGGGCGTAGCGCCCTGGCACCCGAGAAGCGGGTGCCGTTCTTCGCCCACATCGACGAGTTTCAGAGCTTCGGCACCACGGCATTTGCATCGCTCCTGTCGGAGGCTCGCAAGTTCGCCGCGCATTTCTGCTTGGCGAACCAGTTTACCGATCAGCTCTCCTCGCCGGTACGCGCCGCGGTGCTCGGCAACGCCGGCACCCTGTTGGTGTTTCGCGTATCCGGTGCGGATGCTGAAATTCTTGCTCCGGAGTTCAGCCCGCTGCCGCCGCCAGAGCTGGTCGACCAATCACCGTACGAGGGATGGCTGCGGCGAGGGATAGGGCACGAGCATATCGAGTTGCTACCGCGCCGCTACGCGCCGGGTGGCCGGCTGGGCCTCGTGCGAAAGCAAAGTCGTCGCAATTTTGGGCGCGCCGGCCCGGCGATCGAGCGCTCTTTCCGGTAGGCTTGACGCTTCGCTCGCGCCGCAGAAACAGCCGCGCTTTTGAAGTCGAACGCATGGGCCTCGCGCTTTTGGAGAGAAAAGATTCGCCGACCGGCGCTCAAATCAGTCTTCCAACCTCACCACAACAGGCCTAGGATTCGTTATCTTTCCACCTTGGTGTTAGCAAAGAGGAGACGAACAGGTGCCAAACATTCGGCTGTTGTTAGGCGGCATACTTATCGGCTGCACGGCCTTTGGGTCGCTTGCTCTGGCGGAGACCTTTGCACCGCAGTTGCCCGCGGGATGCTCGAAGGAAGTCAGTGCACAGCTCACCAAAGGTAAGTCCTTCCACGGCGCCAAGTGCGATAGCCCGACCTGTTTATGTTCGGCCTTTATGTGCAAAAAGTCGGGCAAGACCTATTACGCACAAGCCAAGTGCCAAGAAGCGCCGAAGTAAGATTTCCTCCCTTCCGGTAGCTTGTCTCTCGGACGGCGCTGCGCGGTGCGCAGCCCGTCCTGAACACCAACATTGTCAGTCGGTTATTTCGCCGCTGGCATCAACGCTTCTCAGCGGTCGACTAGCAGACAGTTTTCCACTTAATACAGTACGAATTCGGCGTCGGCGGGTTGGTGGCCCCGTTTGCCGATTCGACACACACCTTTTGGCAAGGGCGGAGCTTCGTGGGTTTCTTGGTTCCATTTCCGGTCGGGGGCACGGGGACGCCGGTGTTCTCCGCCACACGAAGCTGCGATCTTACGGAGCTGTCAAAGTCTGCTGCCGTTCCCCCTGCGCAAATAATCGAACTCAAGATAGCTGCCGTCGCCACATTCGCGAGTGAGCGTCCGGTGCGCATGCTCGCTGAATTCATTCGCCATAGCGTTTGGGGCATGGTTGTTCCTCCGCGATTGGAAGTGATCAACGTAGCACGACCGGTGTTCGTAAACTGCGACTCACCCGCTCTTCGTGTCTGAGCAAGGCTTTCCAAAATGCGATGTTAGAATACCGGTTCGCCGGCTCAATCTGGCTCCGTGATAGCGCAAAAGCCTCGCTTGCGAGGCAAGATATGCTACGCTGTCGGTATTACCCAAACGACGAAGGAAGTGCTTCAGAGAATCCCGACCTGGCCCGAAGAGGACCAGGAGGAGCTTGCCGAGCTGGCCCGCGAGATCGAGTCGCGTCGGACAGGAACCTACGTCCTGGACGAGGACGAGAAGAACGCGATTGAAGCGGCTCGCCGCATCGGCATCGCCCCGGATGAAGCAGTTGCCGCGCTTTGGAAGCGCCACAGCATCGCATGAAGGTCGTCTACCGCGGGAGACGATGGGCGTTCGTTTGTGAAAGGACTGAGCCGTTCGCGGCCGGGCCGAAGTGTGCTATACTGAGACCATGAGCAATGCGGCCAAAGACATCCTCAACAGAATTCCGACTTGGCCCGAAGAGGACCAGGAGGAGCTTGCCGAGCTCGCGAACGAAATCGAGGCTCGGCGCAGCGGAGTGTATAGGCTGAGCGCTGAAGACCGCGAAGCGCTCAAGCAATCTCAGGCCGACGTGGACGCAGCTCGCTTCGCGAGCGACGAGCGCATGCAAGTTATCTTTAACAAGGCACGCTCCATCGACTCATGAGAGCGCGGTACACTGACACGGCGTCGCGAGAGTTTGGCGACGCCGTTGACTATTTGCTTGCGCACGCGCCGACAATCGCAGCCGACTTCGCTGACAGTATCGAGGGTGCGCTGCGCGACTTGTGCGACAATCCGTACTCAGCACAAGAAACCGAGCAGCTAGGCATACGTCGGAGATATGTCCGGCGCTTCCGTTACTCCATATTCTATTCGGTGGACCGCCGCGGAGACGAGCTGATTGTTCGCAACATCCGACACGCGGCTCGCCGCTGGCCGTAGGAGCGCTAGGAACGAAGCGGCGGTTCGGTTTGCACCGCTAGCCTCGATGCACGCGTGTATTGAGCATGACTCAAATGATTAAAGACCTTCTCAATAGAGTACCGACCTGGCCCGACGAGGACCAGGAGGAACTCGCTGAACTGGCCCGCGAGATCGAGGCACGTCGAACGGGAACGTACGTCCTGAACGACGAAGAGAAGAAGGCAATTGAGGCGGCTCGCCGCAGCGACATCGCTCCGGACGAAGCGGTTGCGGCATTTTGGAAGCACCACGGCATTGCATGAAGGTGGTCTATGGCGAGCTCGCTCTCGCAGACTTGGACCAGATTTTTCAATATCTAGACGCGAGAACGCCCGCCAGCGCCCGTAACGTCGCTGCGGCCATCAAAAGCGCCATCAGCGACATTGCCGATCACCCGTTAGCGGCGCGTGGGACGTCCGACCCGGCCGGAGCGACACCCCACCTCGCAACTGACCAGCAACCCACCTCCCTCGCTCACCGTACTACTCTAGCTATGACTGTTGCGATTTTACCACTCTCGAAACTTTTCTAAAATTCGCAACGTCCATGTGTTGCACGCACACGATGAATTATGTCTCATCGGGTGTGCGTAGCTGCATAGTGGGTTTCGCACAACGAACGGGGGTGTAAGATGTCCGTGCGCCGATGGAGCATCCCAATGAGTGCGGCACTTTTGCTTAGCAGTTGCGGCACCTATGTTCCTGAAATCCAGGATTTCGGGAACGCCAACGACCAAATCGTAATGGTCCAATCAATCGTTCATAACATCACATGCGAAGTTCGTAACGCCATCAATACGCTTTACCAGAATCGCCAGCACACATACATGGACGATTGGGGTGTACAGATCCTGTTGAACCTAACGATCACCGAGAAGACCGGCGTGTCGCCATCGGTAAATTGGATGCCGCCAAGCCCCGCGTCAGCGATATTCAGCCTCGCCACAGGGGGATCGCTATCATCTGAAGCCACAAGAACTGACAAGCTGAATTCTTTCTACACCGTCAGAGAGCTACGACGTCTTAACTTCTGCGATGCTGAGGCTCGGCCGGGTGGATTAATGTTGATGCAGAGCGACTTAAAGCTCGTCGAATGGCTGCTTGACACCACAACCATCCAAGAGACGAAGCAAGCAAATTTTAACAATCGGGCTCTGGATAAGGACGTTATCTTCCATGAGGTAAAATTCGACGTGACGTCAAGCGGCGATCTTACGCCTTCATGGAAGCTGACACGGGCTACTGTCAACAGCGGGACGTTCCTGACAACTAGCCGAGACCGATCTCACGACTTGCAAATTACGTTCGGACCAACGGACCAGAACGACCCTATCCCCGGAAAACCCAAATCGAAGTCCAGGTCAGGGCCAGGGTTTGCAGCGTCGAACACCGCGCTATCAGGAGATATAGGCGCCTCCGTTGGCAACGCAGTTAAGCGCGCGCTTCAATAACTAACTCGGAGGGGTATCATGGGCAAGAGAGCCAAGCCGGCGAATGATTTGGCCGCTACCGCTATTCAGGACAATGTCACGAAGGCGGTGGCTAACCGACCGCTTTATGCATGCACTCACGGTTTCGGCGTTTGTCTTAGGTGGAAATGGGATGACGGCGATCAATACTGGACGATACCTTCTGGCACATGCGCTTGTAGTGCCTGTACGCTTTTTTTGGACCAATCTGCGCATGCTCTAACTTTGGCCTCGGCTTTAGCTAAAGCCAAGGCTGAATGAAATCCGTAAGCGCCCTCGCAATCCGGTCGGCGATCAATTCGGTCTTAGCCGGATGGGTTTCGGGGATCTGTCTCGGAAGTTTGCGCAGGCCGATGGTGTTACAACAACTTGGCGATATCGTCAGGTTTTCTCTTTTATTGGGTACGACTGCTCTGAAATAAACTTGGGAAGCAAACTCAGGCAGGTCGGTGATGGCGGAGCTGTCGATACTGGATGGCACAGGCGTGACCTGGCTTGCACATGCTGCTGCGGCTATGGCTGCTGCGCTGATGACGTACGTATGTTGCCATCCGGTTCTAAGCTTTGCTCGGCGCGGGTGGAACATAAGGAGAGAGGACGTCTTCAATAGCCTCAGTAAAAAGGCAAAGATGATTTACCTTGAATCGTTCCTCAACCAATCGAGCACTCAGCCCGAAGTAGATTTTGAAGCAATGTATAATTGGCGATATGGCCGCTATCGGCTAATTACGCCGGTCCTACTCCTTGCGCTCGTTTTGCTGCCGCTTAGCTTTCTCGTCGCGGAGCGCGCGGTGGCTGCAATCGCAGCAGTAAACCGTTGGCCGATCATCTCGGACACGGCATTTCACCTCATATCTTCCCCAGGTCTTGCAGTTGCTGCCATAATTGGCGCCTACATCTGGATCGTGGCAGCGCTGATCCAGGCCAACGCGAGTTACAATCTTCAGCCCGCCACGGTCCTACTATCGGTGACGCGTTTGATCGCGGCAGTGCCAATGGGATACGCGGTTGCATCGCTTGCGAACAAAGGCATTGGTCCCTTCATCGCATTTGCGATAGGCGCGTTTCCGCTAAACACTTTGCAGGTTTTCCTCCAGCGAATTGCAACCAAGCAGCTGAACCTCGATATGTCGACCGATCAGAGGGGCGATCAGGTCACACAGCTCAGTGGGGTCGATCCGTCCATTGCTGACCGTCTCCAAAACGCGGACATCAGCACAGTACCGCAGTTGGCATATTGCGACCCTGTACAGCTTTCCATGCGCACCGATCTTGGGTTTGCGTTTGTTCTCGACTTGGCAGGTCAATCCCTGGCGTGGATTTATCTGGGATCCAAACTGGAAGCACTGCGGCCCCTCGGGCTGCGCGGCGCCGTCGAGGTACGCAATCTTCTGGACGCCCTGGCTTCATCAGATGGTGCATCGCGCCAAGCAGCGGAAGCCACATTCGCCGCGGCGGCACTCGCAGCGGGTATCGACCCGCCTTCCGCGTTTCGCAACGTATGCAACGAAATCGCCCAGGATCCTTATACACTGTTTATCTACGAAGTGTGGGATGACTCGGATATGGCGGCGCTACCGCCTCCTACTGCATAAGGGGAACGTTTTAAATGGGGAACGCGCGCGCGACCCGAAGCATCCGTCGGGGAATGAGGGAGCGCTCTTAGGTATCAGTCCGTCCGCGAAAGCTGGCGCAGATCGGCGGGTGGCGAATTTTCTAAGTTGCGGTTGTAGGACGCAACCGCCAAAAGGAATAGATCACGGTGATTCCATGGCAAATGACCCGATAAAGCATGTGGTTGTTCTCGCTCTCGAGAATCACTCTTTCGATCAAATGCTCGGCAGCCTCACGGCGTACTACCCGGAGCTTGAGGGCGTATCGCCGGCTGCACCTAATGAAAACGTCGACCAGGACGGAACGATCTACCGTCAAGCGTCGACGGAAGAACGGCAAATGACGTTCGACCCGCATCACGAAGTTCAATGGGTAAAAGAGCAGCTTGAAAATCGAAACGGAGGCTTCGTCAAAAATTTCTCGAAGATGTACCCGGCGAGCAAGCCCGAAGATCGCCAGTTCGTGATGGGGTACTATCCGCCGGACTTCTTGCCGGGGCTTCATCAGCTCGCTCAACATTTTACTGTATGTGACCACTGGTTCGCCTCGCTGCCCGGTCCTACTTGGCCAAACCGGTTCATGGCACTCACTGGAACTGCTAAGGGCCGCGTTAACATGCCCGACGATGGAACTAGTAAAGCAGACCTCGCTGGCTATTTTCAACAGGATCAAGACACGATTTTCGACCGGCTAAATGATAAAGCGATTTACTGGAAGTCCTATTTCCACGATATCCCCCAAAGCTGGACTCTAGACAATCAGCGCAAGCCCCATAACGTCGCACGCTATTTCTACATGAGCGAGTTCTTCATTGACGCGAACGGTCGGGAAGCCGATTTTCCTCAATTCTGTTTTATCGAGCCAGATTTTATGGGAATTGTCGGCAACGATGACCATCCTCCACATGATGTTATGAAGGCTCAGAAGCTCATCGCTGACGTGTACAATGCGTTACGAGCGAACGATGATCTCTGGCGCTCGACACTGCTGGTCATTTTTTATGACGAGCACGGTGGATTCTACGATCATGTAATTCCACCGAACGCCGTAGCGCCCGACGACAATCATGCCGAGTACACCTTCGACCAACTTGGGATCCGTGTTCCCGCGCTTTTGGTTTCCCCTTGGGTGGGCAGGCGCGTCGAAAGCACTCAGTTCGATCACACAAGCGTTCTCAAGTACATTACGGAAAAGTGGCAGCTATGTCCTTTACTAAGCAAGCGCGTCGAGCAAGCGAACAGCATCGGTGTCGCCATAGGGCAGCAACTGCGCGATGATGGGTTGCCTCGTATCGAATTGTCACGTGAACAGCTTACGCCACCGAAGCTTGAACTCGAAGAACAGGCGATTGCCAACAATAGCGCGCATGATTCTGCACTAAAGAAGCTTCGTGACCACCTCTGGCTCGAGCTTGACGAAGGTGCGCCGCGGCTATACGCGGGGCTCGCCCATCTTGGCGATCTCGCGAAGTCTTTCTTCGACAGCTTAGCGCTGCCAAAGTCGTCGAATGCAACTTTCAGCGTTTCAATTGCGGAACCGGACAAACTTGGCACAGACGACGTGTCAGTAAAGGATGATGTAGCCCGATGGCTCATGCGTAAGAAAAAGGACGCCGTTTCCATATTGGCCGGCCACATCCGAAACGAAGCGCTATCTGATGATCTTCGCCGTCATGCGGCGCGAACGCTTGAGCTAATCAGCGGACGCCGTTTTCATCACGTCGAGAAGCTGGAAGAAGCAGCGAAGCTGCTGGACATACATGGTCAATAAAGTGACTGCGTGTCAATCTTGGGCTTTCGACGATTCATGCTCAGGAATCGCGGTGTGGGCCTTTTTTTTCGGCGCGGGTCACTGCACAAGCATCGCTCCGGACGGAGCAGTTGCCGCGTTTTGGAAGCGGCACGGCATCGCATGAAGGTGGTTGGCCGTTACGGGTATAAGATTTTCTATAGCGTGGGAGTGGACGCTATCGAGATTCTGCATGTACGCTACGGTGCGCGTCGGCCCTGGCCGCCAGGACGCTAGGGTGTGAGCTAATGATTGCTTAGGAGAGTCGGCTCTGCCTCGAATAGCCGACGAATCATTGCATTGCAGAGAAACGACGCGATGGGCCGCAAGCCGACATTCTGGCACTGCAAAAGCACCCTTTCAGCGCCTTGATCTTCGCCTTCTCGCTTTGCCACAACAACAGTGACTATGCCCAACGGTCGGCTTATTAATTCGTTTTGCAGTTTCCTGTATGGGATCATACAATGGCCTACGAAGAACGATATTGTGCCTTTGTCGACATTCTTGGATTCTCAGCGTTGATTTCCACAATTGGTGAGGCAGCGACAGAGAAGCTAAAAAACGGCCAGGTGGAAGAAGTACGGAAACTGCTGCAAGTGGTTCACTCTCCCCCGTACATCATGGCACCCATAGGTATCGACGATTATCAGGCAAACACGATTTCAGACGCAATCGCGATATCTGCTGCGACCAATGCTAGAGGCCTGCTTCTGATATTCGAAATGTTAGAGGACCTCTCGCTTGAGTTGCTTAACAAAGGCTATTTTTGCCGCGGGGCGATAGTAAAAGGTCCACTCTTCCATGACCGCACAATGGTGTTCGGAGAAGCCTTGATCAAGGCCTATCGAATGGAAAGCACTGTCGCCAAGTATCCGCGCGTTGTGGTTAGCGGCGATGTGGCGGCGGACTTTACTCGATACGAGACAGAAGAATTTGAGGGTGCGCTTGGCACTCCGCGTTTGGCTCAGTCTAAAGGCGAACCGTTCTGGCTCGATGTACTCAATCCTCTAGTGCTCGCAATCGCAAACAAGAATACGACGCGCCTCAATCATTTCTCATCAATTCGCCAGCAGCTTGTTCGGCGCCTATCCGATGCGAAGGATAAGTCACGTCATTTTAAAAAGGTGCGCTGGTTTGCTCGGTATTGGAATGGTGTTATGCCTGGCGGAGAGTATGAAACGGAGGGCTTCGAACAGCTTGCCGGTGTCGGCGTAGCCACCATATTCACCTATAATATGCAACCTTCCTCCGCCGAGCCTGCGCAGCCTTTCGGGCGTTCTCGACCCTCTTCCTTCTAGGAAACTTTCTGTTTGTCACCAACGCTCCTCTCCGTCCCGCCTCTCGTACATTCGCCGCCACTCGACTTTGGATGGTGTGGGCACGCGCTATTTCAAGCAGGTGATGCTTTTCAGAGGCGAACGGACGCATTGCCGAAGCAGCCGGACGGCGGCTTTGGTAGAGTCGAGGATGGGCGCGGTAGCTTGGGGCCTATGGCCAACGCCCCGTTTCCCATCCCCGCTCATCAAACCGGACGAGCCGATTTCCGGCATCCGGCTTTCCGACTGGCTTCACCGCAAGGCACACGACGGGACCGCTCGGGGCAGGCGTTGGAGGCACAGAACGCCGAGTTCTCGATGAATTACATCGAATGTAAATCGGCGATTGCCGCGCCCTTGCACCTTGTGCCTTCGCGCGAGGAACCTGCGCGTACGTTCAAAGACGTATTGGTCGACGCTACGGTATGCCTTGCTCCGCGAGCCGTAGCCAAAGTAGTTCGACCAGCCTCGCAGTGACCTGTTCAGCTTGTCCCGTACTTCCGGCCATGGATCGAGATTGCTCGGCACCAGAAGATCGCCGATCCTTGTCTTGAGCCGTTGCACACTCTTCTTGGACGGGCTCGCACCCAGATACCAATTCCCGTTCGACTCAAACCGATGCGCGCCGAACGAGTAGCCGAGGAAGTCGAAGCGTTCCTGTCGGGCGTTTCTCAACGAAGTTTTCGCCTCGTTGATCGTCAACCCGAGCTTGGTCATCACCACCTTCGTCCACGCCAATGCCTCCGCCGCGCGACCGCGGCTGAGGATAACGAAGTCGTCGGCATAGGAGACGACGTGAGCATGGAACGTGTCGCCGCATCCGGTCAAACGCCAATGCTTCAGGAACCGGT
>PLJS01000108.1 GCA_003140315.1 Hyphomicrobiales bacterium | reverse complement strand
TTTTCGGGATCGGATGCCCACCGACTCCAACGTCGTCGAGCGCTCGATCCGGCCGATCGCGCTCGGCCGCAAGAACCACCTCTTCGCCGGTTCCGACGGCGGCGGCGAGCATTGGGCGGTCGTTGCCTCGCTCATCGAAACTTGCAAAATGAACGGCATCGATCCGCAAGCCTATCTGCGCGACGTGCTCGCCAAGATCGTCGCGCGTCATCCGATGGAGCGCATCGACGTGGAGAGGGGAGGATAAAATGCTTCGGCACAACGGCGCACCTTTCAACATGGAACGCCTCCATGCCACCTATCGGATACCGATCCAGAGGCGACTTCAAAAGTTCGTCAAGTACTAAGCACAACTGTTATGCGCGGGTTTCAAAGGTCAATAAAAGGGCCTATATGACGTGAATCCCCAGCCCATTATTGAGGTCTATTATGGCAAAGAAGGCAAGGCGCGGCCGTCCCTCCGGTTCAAAAAATAAGAAGTCCAACGGGAAAATCGGCAGGGTCGGTAACGTGGCGAAGATGGAAGTGGGCCAGCTTCGCGCGTACATCGAAGGCCTACAAAACGTCCTCGCGAAGAAGGTCAGTGAGCAAAGGGCGTATTTCGAGCACCAGCTTTCCCAGCTCGGCGGCTACGTTTCGAAAAAGACGTCAGCGGCGGTTAAGGCGGTGACGCCGAACAGAACCGGCAAACAATCCACGCGGCGCCTAGGCAAAGCAAAGGATCACAATGACGGATAAGCTTCCTTCCCCATGCGATCCTTGCAACGCGACGGGAATTCTCCACGGGAGCCGGTGCCCAGACTGTCGTGGGAAGGGCTACCACTTAATGGTCGACGACCGCGTGACGGCGACTAGGGCAGCAGCTGCACCGCGCGGACCAAATAGAAATGCCTCCAGCCGCCGCGCCAGCGGATCGCGCTACAAGCCCTAGCGGCTTGCCCTCTCGCCGAATCCGGTGCGGAATTGCGCCATGCCGCGCGAACCCCTCACGCCCGAACAGCAACGCCGCGTCGAAGAGGCGGTGAGCAACGTCCACCCCGCCTATGGCCCCGGGGCCAACTTAGCGAGACTGTGTCTAATATTGACTCATTCCATCATTCTCAACGCTATCGAATTTGTTTCATCCGACCGTCGTGTGAAGTCATATCTGGGAGACGTGGATACCGGCGCCGTTTTCAGCTAGGCTGCTCTCTGACCTGTCAACTCCAATGCTCCAGGAAACGTGGGAGGACACGCGATGACAACAACGAATAGTGAACAGGTCGTTCGCGAGTGTGCGTTCGACATCATGAACATCGTCAAGAAGTACAAGGACGACAACGCCGGGTTGATGACGGCTCTGCAGGATCCGTTGAAGCGGATTATCGCGCAGCCCGATCTCCTGTCGCTCGGCGTCAAGCGGCAGGGCAATCACATTGATAACTCGAAGTACCTTTACTACGACGGTCAGCTCGTCATCACGCTCGACGAATTCCCGAAGGGCAAACGCATTCCGCCGCACGATCACGGCGTCTGGGAAGCGCTTGCGGTCTACAAGGGGAGCTTTGAGCACACCGTGTACGAGCGCAAGGACGACGGCACCAAGGAAGGTTATGCCGACCTTGCGGTCGTTGACGATCGCCGTCTGAAGCCAGGCGATGTATCGATTGTGGCGCAGCCTGCCGAAATCCACACTTTCGTCGCGCTGGAAGAGGGCACCTATTCGGTCACCGTCGTCGGCGGCCACTATGCCGAAACCCGCCACTACTTCAAACCGGAAGAAAAGAGCTACGTGACCCGGAAACCGAAGGTCGTAAGCTGATCTGCTTCGATGTTTGATTTGTAGGGCTCGGCCCGATTGCCGAGCGTGATCGCACATAGCGTCGACTGAACTGCAAAGAAAGACGGCACAAGCCGTCCCATATATGGGGAACGGGATGTCCAAGAAGCTGTCTCGACGAACTGCGACCATGATGATGGCTTCGGCAGCGTGCACGCTCTCCGCGCCCCGCATCATCGTTGCTCAATCGCGTCAAAAAATCTCGTTCGCGATGGGCGCCGGGGCCTTTTACTTCACTCTGCATTATGTGTCGGAAGCCGGCGGCCTATACGCACAAGAGGGGTACGAGCTCGACTCGGTCAACGTATCGTCGGGTCCGCGTCAGGTCGCCTCCATCATGGGCGGCAGTGCCGATGTCGCTCCGCTCGGCCTGCAGCTTGTCGTGCAGGCGGCGCAGCGCGGCGGCAACATCATCGCGGTATGCGCCGGATATAACATCCTTCCGATGTCGGTGCTGCTCTCGAACGATGCGATTGCCAAGAACGGCATCACCGACGGCATGTCGACCGATGAGAAAGTGCATCGGATGAAGGGCCTGCGCATCGGCATCACGACGCCGGGCTCGGGGACCGACGACATGGTGCGTGCAGTGCTGCGCGCGCGCGGCATGAATCCCGACCGCGATATCACGATCCAGCCGCTGGTTACCGCGGAAACGATGCTGGCATCATTGGAGCGCGGGTCAAGCGATGGGTTCTGCTTTACTTCTCCAATTCCCGAATATGCGACCAGCAAAGGGTGGGGCAAGATCATCCTAGAGCCGCTGAATGGCGACGTGCCGGAAGCTGCAAACGTTCCCTACATCATCATGGCTACCAGCCCGGACGTGATCAAAAACAAACGGCCCCAACTGCTCGCCATGGTGCGATGCTGGACCAAGGCGATGGACCTCGTGCGTGACAATCCGCGCGAGGCAAGCGAACTGGTTCGACGATATTTCCCCGACATGGATCAGGGCGTCTACGACACGGCTTTCGAGAAATATCGAAAAGGCGTGCCGACGAGCCCCATGATTGTCTCAGACCAGCTCGAGAAGCTCATCAAGTTCATGCACATCAGCAAGGGCGCGCCGGTCAGCGCCAAGCTCTCCGACGTGTTCTACCCCGATATCGCCGAAGAGGTCATCAAGGCCACCGGCCGGCGCTTTTAAGTGGAAGGCGAATTATGACCGAAGGCCAGCGCACTCGCCCGGCGGATGCGGCGCGCCGTGGGCGCGATAACATCCTGATATGGCAAGCGGCACTCGTGGTTGGTCTGCTTGCGATCTGGGAAATCTGCGGGCGCCTCACGGGCGCCGATCAGGTCAGCAGCCCGAGCCGGATCATCCGGACGATCATGGTCTGGCTCGGCGGCGAGCTTTATCCTCACCTTTTCACGACGCTCGGTGAACTTGCCTGCGGCATGGCCATCGGCTGCAGCCTCGGCATTCTCGCGGGCCTGGTGCTGGGCCGCATGCCGATCGTGTCCCTCATCCTGCGACCGATCATCGTCGGGCTTTACAGCGTGCCGCTGGTCACGCTCGCGCCGCTTTTCATCATGTTCTTCGGCCTCGACCTACTGCCCAAGATCGTCCTGGTGTCGATGGTCACGTTCTTCCTGCTGTTCTTCAACACGTTCACCGGCGCGCAACAGGTCGACGAAGATTACCTGCGCACGCTCGACCTGATGGGCGCGAGCAAGTTTGAGCAGTTCCGCAAGGTGGTTGCGCCGGCGACCGCAGTCTGGATCGCCGGCGGCATCAGGATCGCGCTGCCTTACGCGCTGGTCGCGACCATCACCGGCGAACTGCTCGCGACGCGATCGGGGCTCGGTTTCCTCATCAGCCGCGCCGCGGAGCGGTTCGACATGACGTCGCTCTACGCGGTTCTGCTGATCCTGATGACGATCGGACTGCTGCTCAGCGAAGCGGCGCTACGTCTGGAACACCGCTTCCTGCGTTGGCGTCAGGTGGCGGAATAACATGAACGACCTAACCCCCGCTCGCGCAGTTGCCGCCGACGCAGGAACCCCGGCTGCGAAAATTCGCCTACTGTGCGCCGAGAAGACGTTTCAGGTCCGCGGACAGGATATCGAGGCTCTGCATCCGACCGACCTCGATATCCGCCCGCATGAATTTATGGCGCTCGTGGGTCCGAGCGGCTGCGGCAAGTCGACGATCCTCAACATGATGGCCGGCCTGATGCGGCCGACCGCGGGTGAGGTGCTCTACGACGGCCAGCCGGTCACCGGGCCGAACCGGCGCGTCGGCTACATGACGCAGAAGGACACGCTGCTGCCGTGGCGAACCACCAAGGACAACATCCGGATCGCGCTGGAGCTGAAATCCCACGCCACGCCGCGCGCCGAGGCGGAGGATCGGGTCCGGCAGATGATCGAGCTGGTCGGGTTGAAGGGATTTGAGAACCATACACCGGCCGAGCTTTCGGGCGGCATGCGCAAACGCGCCGCGATGGCGCGCACGCTGATCTACGAGCCCGAAACGCTACTGATGGACGAACCGTTCGGCGCGCTCGACTCCCAGCTCAAGCTGCTGATGCTCGACCAGCTTCAGTGCCTGACGCAGCACCGCCGCATGAGCGTGGTGTTCGTGACCCATGATCTCGGAGAGGCGATCACGCTGTCGGACCGCATTGTGGTTCTGAGCGCGCGTCCGGGACGGATCCGCGCGATCCACGACGTGAAGCTCGAACGGCCGCGCGATGTGTTCAAGGTGCGGTTCACGCCGGCCTTTTCCGAGCAGCATGAGCGGCTGTGGGACGAACTCAAGGACGACATCATCAAGGGAACCGACGTCTGATGGCGCCGCCAGCAACCCAGAGCGCTGTGGTCGGAACCGGCGCGACGCGGCTGCCGGGCGCGGTCGGCTCTGGCAGCGGCCCTCAATCGTCGCTGGAGCGCTTTTTTGCCACATCGGCCGGCCGGGTCGGGGCACGGCTGCTGCTGATCGCACTGATCCTACTCGCCTGGGAGTATGCTCCCGTCGCGCGCGCGACGCGGTTCTGGATGAGCAGCCCATCCGCAATCCTCGGCACGCTTTGGGACTGGCTGTTTGACGGGACGATCTGGGCCCACCTGGAATCGACCCTGCTCGTGATGTCGGAAGGCTATGTCGTCGGCTGCGTCGCCGGCGTCGGCATCGGATTCCTGCTCGGATTTTTTTCCCGTCTGTCCCGCGTGCTCGCGCCGTTGCTCGCGGGTTTTTACGCCTTGCCGAAAATCGCGCTGGCCCCGCTCTTCGTCATCCTGCTCGGCGTCGACAACAGCTCGAAGATCGCGCTGGTGGCCGTAACGGTCTTCTTTCTGGTTCTCACCAGCACGATCGATGGCGTACGCGAGGTCGACCGCAACACGGTCAACGCGCTCGCGCTGATGGGTGCGACGCGGACCGAGATCATTCGCAAAGTCCTGATCTGGGCGGCCTTGCCATGGATCTTCACCGGCATGCGGCTCGCGGTGCGCTACGCCTTCACCACGACACTGCTGGCCGAACTCATTGCCGCCAATCGCGGGCTCGGCTTTCTGATCGAACTGAATTCGGGAAATTTCAACACCACCGGCGCTTATGCGGCGATCGTGGTTGTCATTATTTGCAGCGTCCTGCTGACCGAATTGCTGTCTCGGCTGGAAAGCAGGATGTCGCACTGGGTCAGCTAGATCTTTGCCGCCCCCGAAGTCAGTACGTCACGCCGCGCAGCGCGCCACCATCGACGGCGATCGCCTGACCCGTTGTGGCGCCTGATAGCGGCGAGGCGAGCAATAGGACGAGCGGCGTGACATCGCTTGGTTCGAGTATTCGTCCGATGGGAATCTGCGCCGCTATCTGGGCCTCGGCTTCGCTCTCGCTCACGCCAAATTTCTTGGCCTGCCATGTCACGCGCTGCGTATGACGGTCAGTCCTGATCAGATGCGGGTGAATCGTATTGACCACGATGTGGTCCGCCGCGACCTCGTCGGCTAGATATTTCGAAAAGTTTGCGAGCGACGAGTTGCCGAGTCCCTGCGCCAGCCCCGAACCTTCGCTCGGCAGATCGCCAGGGCGGAATGTCGTGCGCGCCGCAGTGCCGCCGATGTTGACTATACGTCCGCCGCCGCCCTTGCGCATGTGAGGCAGCGCCGCGCGGGCGCATCGGACGGCCACCAGCATTTTGCCGTTGATGCGGGCCATGACTTGCGCATCAGTCGCGACCTCAATGGATTTCGGAGTCGTATCGACGCTCGCCGACGCATTGTTCACCAGCACATCCAGCCGCCCGAAATGCTCGACGGTGTCGTCGACGACACGCTGGCAGGCTGCGCCTTCGAGCAGATCGGCCTGAATGGCAAGGCATTCCACGCCGCGCTGGCGCACTGCGGCCGCGGTGGCCTCCAACTTTGTTGAGTCCCGAGCACAGATCGCTATACGCGCTCCTTCACCGGCAAAAGCGATGGCAAATTCTCGACCCAAACCACGGCTCGCGCCCGTGATCAGAACAACTGCATTGCGAAGGTTCAATTCCATGTGCGTTCGTCCAGCTGCTACATGACCACATTAAGACAACAGTCCGCCGCCTGAAAGCGTAATCGGCTTTCGATCAGACGTGACACCATGCACCGGATAGAAAACGAAGGCAGTGTGGACTGAAGCTGCTCGTTAAACCCAAACTCCCGGGGCTGGGTGTGTTTTCCTGAATGTCCAGCGTATGGCCAAAATATTGATCTGCGGCTCTTGTCTGTTTGATCGAGGAATTGATCTACGTTGATCGTTGTCCGGTCCATCATCGCTCAGCTGGCCGGTCACACAGGCGAAGCCAGCTCGTGGGTGGCCGGTGATCATCATCGTCGTCAACAATTCATCAGCCATGGACAGTTGTTGCCCGGCCGCACCTCACAGAAATCGTCCAGGACCGTCAATTCACGCGGCTTCTTGATGGTAATAACGCAACAGTCCACCTAACCGCTCGCGACATTGCACAGGCCCATCCCGACGAGTTTCCGTGACCCGAGGGAACAACAAGACGTTGGACTTCCCTTGATGGTTCCGCTCGGCATGCTAAGGGGACCTGTGGCACTGGCTGGATGACGCCTCACTCATCCCTGATGTTTCCGGCAATGATTTCGTCGATCACGGCTGCCCACACAAGCCCGATCTGTGCCTCATTCGGATGGTCGGCCACCAAAGGGAGATCGCCCGATTTGTCCATGCACAGATGCAGAAGCACTTCTGGCAGGATACCGACGTCGACGCGTGCAACCTTTGCCACTCCCTCGAGGGTGTTCACGGAGGAGCCCAAGCCATTCGACGATGAGTAGCCCGCAGAAATATCCCTGGCTCACGCAGCTCTTGGCGCGGCGGCCGTTCAAGGTCGTGGCGGTCGCGCTGGCCAACAAGATGGCGCGCTTCGCTGGCTCCGCGCTCCTTACGGTCATCCGAG
>PLJS01000297.1 GCA_003140315.1 Hyphomicrobiales bacterium | reverse complement strand
GAGAAGCCGTGCAGTAAGCCTGCGCATGATCCCGAAAAGTGGGTACCGGTTTTCGGACAAGATCATGCGCGAACTGAGATAGCGGACACGGTTGGGGTGGAGACCCGGCACCGCCCCCTCCGTCGAGAGGCCTCGGCTCACCCCGAGGCCTCTCACTTTTTGTGCGCCGGTCTCCCGCGCCCGAAGACCCTATGATATATTCGCTCAATGGTCGGAAAGATCGAACAGGCATGGGCGGAGCTGATGAAGCTCCCGGAAGACGAGCAGGAGGTCGCGGCGGACGCGATCCTCGACTACACGTCCGGCGGGCACGGTATTGAGCTTTCAGCCGAACAGGTTGCCGAAGTCGAGCGCCGGCTGGCTGATCCCAACCCGGCAACTCTGACAATCACCGAGTTCCGGGCGCGGCTGCGCAAGCTTGGTGCATGAAGCTCATCATCCGCGAGTCGGCCTATGCCGATCTCGAGCGGATTTATGGGTGGATCGCGCGGGACAGCATTGTAAACGCACAGTCAGTCGTCCGTCGGATTGATGCCGCGATCGAAGACAAGCTCGTTTTCTTTCCCTTCATGGGACGTCGCGGAAAGGCGGCGGGAACGCGCGAATGGGTCGTGCACGGACTCCCTTACGTCATCATCTATCGGGTTGATGAGGTGGCGGACGAGTTGACCGTGCTCGCGATTTTCCATGGCGCGCAGGATCGTTAGCCCGCGCCGTCGATGGTTAATCGCGCCTTAACCTCGCGCCTCCTATGGTGACAGGACCGTTTTCCGGCGGGCGTATCCGCCGCTGCGCACCCGTGTCCATGAACGTCACCGAACGCGCGACAGCCCCTTCGACCGGTCGGACCCCCGACGCGCGCTCGCCGTTCATGCGGCTCAACGAACTGCTTGCCGATAGTCCTCCCGGCCAAGGCGCGATCAATCTCGCGGTCGGCGAGCCGCAGCACCCGATCCCGCCCTTCGTCGGACCAGTGCTGGCGGCGCACCTCAATGACTTCGGCCGCTACCCGGCCAATGCCGGCACCGAGCACTTCCGTCAGGCCGCGGCCTCCTGGCTCGACCGGCGCTACGCCCTCGCGCGCCCGATCGATCCAGCGAGCGAAGTCCTAGTGCTCGCCGGGACGCGCGAGGGCCTGTTCCTCGCCGCGATCGCCGCCAAGCGTTTCGTCGGCGCGCGCCCAGGCAAGCCCGCGATCCTGATCCCGAACCCGTTCTATGCCGTCTACGCGGCAGGCGCGGTCGCAGCCGATTGCGAGCCGGTCTATCTCGACGCCACCGCGGCGAACGGCTTCCTGCCGGATCTCGACGCACTTTCGCCCGAGCTTCTCGCCCGCACGGTCGCGTTCTATCTCGCCTCGCCCGCGAACCCGCAAGGCTCGATCGCGGATGCCGCGTATTTGACGCGCCTCGTCGCGCTTGCGCGCCAGCACGGCTTCATGGTGTTCGCCGACGAGTGCTATTCGGAGATCTACTGGACCGCAAAGCCGACCGGCACGCTGGAAGTCGCAGGACCCGATTTCGCCAACGTCGCGGCGTTCCACTCGCTCTCGAAGCGCTCCAGCCTGCCCGGCCTGCGCATCGGTTTCGTGGCGGGCGATAAACGCTTCATCAAGCCGTTCCTTGACCTGCGCGCGGTCGCGGCGCCGCAAGTGCCGGTGCCCTCGCAAGAGGTCGCGATCGCGGCTTATGCCGATGAAGCCCATGTCGAGGAGAACCGCGCCCTCTACCGGGCGAAGTTCGATCTCGCCGACCAGATCATCGGCAACCGTTACGGCTACAAGCGTCCGCCCGGCGGATTCTTCCTCTGGCTCGACGTCACCGAACAAGGCGGGAGCGAAGCCGCGACCCTGCGGCTCTGGCGCGAGGCCGGCGTGCGCGTGCTGCCGGGCAATTATGCGGCGCGGCCGCAGGCCGACGGCTTCAATCCGGGCGACGGCTACATCCGCGTCGCGATGGTTCAGGACCACGAGACCACGGCTGAAGCATTGCATCGCATCATCACGGTTTTGGGATAATCACGATGCCGGCAGTCCGTTACACGATCTCGACCGCCGATCTCATCTCCGATGAGTTGCGTGCGGCCGTGCGCCGCCGCGCGCACGAGATCGTCGGGCTCGTCCTGCTGGCGCTGGCCGGGGTCGCGGCGCTCGCGCTCGCGACGTGGTCGGTGCAGGACCCTTCTCTCAGTCACGCCACCAACTCGACCGTCCGCAACATGTTGGGGCTTCCCGGCGCAATCAGTGCCGACCTGATGATGCAGCTTTTCGGCATCGCGACGGTCGCATTTCTGTTCCCGATCGCCGCGTGGGGCTGGCGGCTGCTCACGCATCGCCCGCTCGACCACGAACGCATCCGTTTCGTGCTGTGGGTGCCCGGCGCGCTTGCGGCCGCGGCCTTCGCATCCTGCCTGCCGCCGAGCACCGCGTGGCCGTTGCCGACCGGCCTCGGCGGCGTGATCGGCGACGTGCTGCTGCGCGCTCCCGCCTGGGCCGTCGGCGCGCCGCTGTCGGGCCTGACGCGTCTCATGATCGCGGTAGCGCTCGGCATCGTGGCCTTCGCGGCACTTTGGGTTGCGGCCGGCTTCGGCTGGCACGGCACGGCCGGCGAAGAGGAAGAAGAGACCGAGGCGCCGGCCCCCAAGGAAGCGCACGACGACGCGGAAGATGACGCCGAGCCGCGTAGCCTCGTCTCGCTCGGCTGGCTCTATCACTTCCTCTACAGCCTCAAGACCCGTTTGCTGCTGATGCTGCCGCAGATCCTGCCCTGGCGCGGTCAGCAGCGTGTCGTCCCGCTGCGCGATCCCTCGATGGTCCGTTTCGCCGCGCCGGCCGAGCCGTATTTCAATCCGGCGGACGAGCAGGCCGAGGACATCGTCGAAGCGGAAGAAGAAGCCGCGGTCGAAATCACGCCGCAGAAGCGGATCAAGGCCGCCCCACGCGCTACGCCCAAGCGTTCGCGCAGCGGCTACGAGTTTCCCTCTCTCGCTTTGCTGGCCGCGCCGAAGCCGGGCGACCGCGCGATGCTCTCCACCGAGGCCATTCAGGAGAACGCGACGGCGCTCGAAAGCGTGCTCAGCGACTTCGGCGTGCGCGGCGAGATCATCAACGCGCATCCGGGCCCGGTGGTCACGCTCTACGAACTGGAGCCCGCGCCCGGCATCAAGTCCTCGCGCGTCATCGGGCTTGCCGACGACATCGCGCGCTCGATGAGCAAGGTCTCGGCGCGCGTCGCGGTCGTGCCCGGCCGCAACGCGATCGGCATCGAGCTTCCCAACCCCAAGCGCGAGAAGGTGCTCTTGCGCGAACTCCTCGCCGCCGGCGACTACACCGACTCTCAAGCCCGACTGCCGCTCTGCCTTGGCAAGACCATCGGCGGCGATCCCGTCATCGTCGATCTCGCCCGAATGCCGCATCTGCTCATCGCCGGCACCACCGGCTCGGGCAAGTCGGTCGCCATCAACACGATGATTCTCAGCCTGATGTACAAGCTGCGGCCCGACGAATGCCGCGTCATCATGATCGATCCGAAGATGCTGGAGCTCTCGGTCTATGACGGCATCCCGCATCTGCTCACCCCGGTCGTGACCGATCCGAAGAAGGCCGTGGTCGCGCTGAAATGGGCGGTGCGCGAGATGGAAGAGCGCTACCGCAAGATGTCCAAGCTCGGCGTGCGCAACATCGACGGCTACAACGCACGCGTCACTGAGGCGAAGAGCAAGGGCGAGACGCTCAGCCGCACCGTGCACACCGGCTACGACAAGGAGAGCGGCGAGGCGATCTACGAGAAGGAAGCTCTCGAGCTTGAGGTCATCCCCTTCATCGTCGTCATCGTCGACGAGANNGCGCGCGCCGCCGGCATCCACGTGATCCTCGCCACCCAGCGCCCCTCGGTCGACGTCATCACCGGCACCATCAAGGCGAATTTCCCGACCCGCATCTCGTTCCAGGTCACCTCCAAGATCGACAGCCGCACGATCCTCGGCGAGCAGGGCGCCGAGCAGCTCCTCGGTCAGGGCGACATGCTCTACATGGCGGGCGGCGGCCGCATCAGCCGCGTGCACGGGCCGTTCTGCTCCGACGAGGAAGTCGAGAAGATCGTGCGCCACCTCAAGACGCAGGGCACGCCGCAATACCTCGAGGCCGTCACCGTCAGCGACGAGCCGGAAGAGGGCGAGGACGGCTCGGTGTTCGACGCGAGCGCCATGGGCCAGACCAACGACATGTACCAACAGGCGGTCGGGATCGTGTTGCGCGACCGCAAAGCCTCCACCAGCTACATCCAGCGCCGGCTGCAGATCGGCTACAATCGCGCCGCCTCGCTGATGGAGAAAATGGAGCTGGAAGGCATCGTCGGGGCCGCGAACCATGCCGGAAAACGAGAAATCCTGGTTGGCGAGGAACACAATGACCGGTATTGAGATGATACGCCGTGAAATTGGGCGCCGCCTTGGAACACGGGCCGCGAAATCGCCACAGCCCGCAATTAGCGAGGGCCGCGTGAGCGCGGAGGACCACATGCGGAGATCGAGCTCAGCCGTTCTGTTTGGGCTGTGCCTTATTGGCCTGCTCGCGGCCGGGCCTGCGTCCGCCGAGCCTATCCCGCTGCCGACACCGGCGCCTCTGCCCAAGACCGGCAGCGTCCCACCGCCCCCGTCCTCGGTCCGGCCAGGCACGCCCGCCGCCCAAGCCCAGCTCACCCAGCCGCCGCCATCGAACAACTCGATCTTCCCGTTCAAGCTGCCGTTCTCGCAACCCGACCAGACCATGGCGTTCGACGCCAAGCAGCGCACGCTGATCGACCGCGTCAACGTCTACCTGATGAGCCTGCAGACGCTGATCGGCGACTTCGTCCAGGTGGGAGCCGACGGCCGCAAGGTCGAGGGCAAGTTCTACCTGCAAAAGCCCGGACGGATCAGGTTCGAATACAACCCGCCGAGCCCGATCGAGCTCGTCGCCGACGGCTCGTCGGTGGTGGTGCGCGACCGCAGTCTCGGCACCCAGGACCTCTATCCGCTGTCGCAGACGCCGTTGCGCTTCCTGCTCTCCGACCGCATCGATCTGTTGCGCGACACCAACGTGATCGGCATCAGCGCCGACGACATGTTCATCAGCGTGGCGATCGAGGAGAAGCAGACGCTCGGCGGCACCCACCGCGTCCTGCTGATGTTCAACGCCAAGGATACGCAGCTCAAGCAGTGGACCGTGACCGACCCGCAGGGCTATGACACGACCGTCGCGCTCTCCAATCTCGAGGCCGGCCACAAGCTCGACCAGACGATGTTCGTCATCAATTACGAGCGCAAAGAGATCATTCAGTAGGCTTGTCCCTCCCCCGAAGGGGGAGGGTGGATGCCGCGAAGCGGCGGCCGGGTGGGGATTTCGTCATGGCCGGGCTTGTCCCGGCCATACACGTCTTTAAGTATCGTTCGCCAACAAGACGTGGATGCCCGGCACAAGGCCGGGCATGACGAGTTGCTGATGCCCCTCTCCGTCACCACCTGGAACATCAACTCCGTCCGCCTGCGCATCGATCTCGTCGCACGCTTCATCAAGACCGCGCGCCCCGACGTGATCTGCTTGCAGGAGACGAAGTGTCCCGACGACGCGTTTCCATTGAAGCGGCTCCGGCGGCTTGGCTACGAGCACATCGCGCTCAACGGACAGAAGGGCTATCATGGCGTCGCCATCGCCTCGCGGCTGCCGTTCGAGGCCGTCACGATCGACCGCTATTGCGGCAAGACCGATTGCCGCCACATCGCGGTGACGCTGGGCGAAAAAGCGGGCTACCGCGATCCCGTCACGGTGCACAATTTCTACGTGCCGGCCGGCGGCGACGAGCCCGATCCGGCGATCAACGAGAAGTTCGCCCACAAGCTCGCCTTCCTCGACGAGCTGCACGCGATGGCAAAGCTGCGCCCGGCAGCGGGCGAGCGCGCAATTCTCGTTGGCGATCTCAACGTCGCGCCGCTCGAGCACGACGTCTGGAGCCATAAGCAGCTCTTGAAGGTCGTCTCGCACACACCGATCGAGACCGAGAAGCTGACGAAGTTTCAAAAGGCCGGCAACTGGATCGACGTCGCGCGGCAGCTCACGCCCGAGCCGGAGAAGATCTATACGTGGTGGAGCTATCGCGCGATGGACAACTGGAAGACTGCCGATCGCGGCCGCCGGCTCGACCACATCTGGGTCTCGCCGCAGCTCGGCGACCGCGTCTCGCGCCTCGACATCGCGAAGAACGCGCGCGGCTGGGAGCGGCCGTCCGATCACGCGCCGGTGACGGCCGCGCTAGAACTTTAGCCGCAAACCGTTTCACCCCTGCGGCGGCGTGCCTCCACCATCCAGCACGCCACGCACCTTCGCCAATTCACGCGCGCCCTCATTCACCCGCGCGGCGAGCGCCTCGCGCAGCCGGCGCGCCGCGTCCGGATAGCCCTCCAGCATCTTGAGAAAGAGCTGGCGCGGGATGCGAATGACCGTCGCGGGCTCGCGCGCAGTTGCCGTCACGGAGCGCTGGGTCTCGGTCAGCAGCGCGAGCTCGCCGACCAGCGTGCCTGGGCCGGCGACCTCCGGCCGGGTCGGGCCATTGCCATCCGATGTGAGCTCGAACGAGCCTTCCTGCACCACGTACGCGCTGTCGGCCGCTTCGCTTTCCCGAAACAGCGCCACGCCTTCGTGGACGTAGCGATTCTCCGCGCCGATCGCGAGGATCCGCAGCGCGTCGCGCCCTAGCACCCGCAGCGTCGGGACACGTTCCAGAAACGCGATATCGTCCTCGATGCTCATTCGCGACGGCGCGTCATGGCATCAGCTTGTAGCCCCCGCCTTCGGTGACCAGGATCGCCGGCGCGGAAGCGTCCTTCTCGACCTTCTGACGCAGCCGATAGATGTGCGTTTCGAGCGTGTGAGTCGTCACGCCCGAATTATAGCCCCACACCTCCTGCAGCAGCACCTCGCGCGACACCGGACGCTGCCCGGCGCGATAGAGATAGCGCAGGATCGCCGTCTCCTTCTCGGTCAGGCGGACCTTGTTGCCCTTCGGGTTCATGAGAAGCTTCGAGCTTGGGCGGAACGTGTAGGGGCCGATGGTGAAGACCGCGTCCTCGCTCGCCTCATGCTGACGAAGCTGCGCGCGGATGCGCGCCAGCAGAACCGCGAAACGGAACGGCTTGGTGACGTAGTCGTTGGCGCCGGACTCCAGCCCGAGGATCGTGTCGGAATCGGTGTCGTGGCCGGTCAGCATGATGATCGGCGCCTTGAAGCCGTTCTTGCGCAGGATGCGCACGGCCTCGCGCCCATCGACGTCGGGCAATCCGACGTCCATGATCACCAGATCGATGTGCCCATTGCGTGCCGCCTGCACGCCCTTGGAGCCTGAGTCGACCGCTTCGGCGTCGAATTCCTCATGCAACGCAAGCTGCTCGACGAGCGCGTCGCGCAACTCGGTGTCGTCATCGACGATCAAGATCCTGCGGGCATTGGTCATGAAGCGGGCCTCCGGGGACGAGCCCCGACGCAAACCGTTGCCGAAGTAGAACATTCGGGGGAGAAAGCGCAAGCACCGCAGGGGAACAAGCGCCGCACGGGGATTTAGCCACCGTGGGGTAAATTCCGCGGCGCTCGCGACAGGCGGAGATTGAGATGCCTTCAACCTTGAAACGGCTCGACGTGCGGACCGCACCCGGCAGCCGTACGCGCGGCATCATGATCGCCGGGCCGCTCGCCATTCCGGTCGCGCTTGGGCGCGGCGGCATCCTGGCGAACAAGCGCGAGGGCGATGGCGCGACCCCGCGCGGGCGGTTCCGGCTGGTGCGCCTGTGGTGGCGCGCCGACCGGGGCGCGCGGCCGCTCACCCTGCTGCCGGTGCGCCGCGTCACGCGCCACGATGCCTGGTGCGAGGACCCGTCGGACCGCCGCTACAACCAGCCGATCAAGGCGCCGTCCGGCGACCACCTCTGGCGTGACGACGCGCTTTACGACCTCGTGATCGAGATCGACCACAACACAAGGCCGAGAATTGCCCGCCACGGCAGCGCGGTGTTCATTCACGTTGCGCGGGACGGCCTGACTCCGACGGCCGGTTGCGTGGCACTCGACAAAAGGCGCCTTTACGGGCTGCTAAGCCGGCTCGGAACCCGAACCACGATCCGGGTCGGTTGAATTGACGGTAATCGGGGAACTCGGGGAAGCACGGGCGGATGCTGAATTTTTTTCGATCCGGCGGAACGAAGTGTCTGCTCACGCATTTTAACCCCGTTGAAAGTGATGCGGCGGCTGAAAGGCCTCGCATTCAAAGGCCCCGGCGCGCACAAGCCCCCCAGCCCCCTGCGCCGGGGCTTTCTTTTGTCCAAAATCTATGCTGCGCGGTAAGTCATTATTTTCAAATGACTTTACTGCCGCCATCTCAACCGCGTGTGCCGAAAATCGCGCTTCCGACCCGGACATGCGTCGCGCCAAACGCGATCGCGGTCTTAAAGTCGGCACTCATCCCCATCGACAGGAGCGCAAGGCCATTGCGCTTGGCGATCTTGGCGGTCAGCGCGAAATGTGGCGCCGGCGCCTCGTCCAGCGGCGGGATGCACATCAGGCCGTCGATGCGCAGCCCATAGGCCTCGCGGCAGGCACGCAGGAACGCATCGGCCGCTTCCGGGAGCACACCCGCTTTTTGCGGTTCCGCGCCGGTGTTGATCTCGGCGAACAGCATCGGATGCCGGTCCTGCCGGACGATCTCTTTTGCCAACGCCTCGGCGAGGCTCGACCGGTCGACCGCGTGGATCGCGTCGAACAGCGCGACCGCCTCCTTCGCCTTGTTGGATTGCAACGGGCCGATCAGATGCAACTCGACGTCCGGACAGCTCGCTTTCAGCGCGGGCCATTTGGCTTTCGCTTCCTGCACGCGGTTCTCGCCGAACACACGCTGCCCGGCCGCGAGCACCGGTTCGATCGCCTCGGACGGGAAAGTCTTCGACACCGCGATCAGCGTGACGGAGGCCGGATCGCGCCGTGCGTCGCGGCAGGCTGCGGCGATCTCGTCCTTGACGCGCGCGAGCGCCGCAGGCGCGTCCAATCGATCGGTCGTGGCGATCTCACTCATGGAAAAACATCATATCACCGTTTTGCGCGCTCGCATTCCCACGGGCCCGCGCAGGTGCTACGCAGAATTTCGATTTCCTTTGCCGGGAACCCAAAGCCGTGACCACCGCGCATGCTGGCGGCAACCCCGCCGACATCGATTCGACTTATGCCTGGACGCGCCTTGGCGTCGCGCTGGTGCTCGGCACCATCGGCAGCGTCGGCATGTGGTCGTTCGTGGTCGCATTGCCGCCGGTGCAGGCCGAGTTCGGCATCGCGCGCGCGACCGCCTCGACGCCTTATACCGCCGCGATGATCGGCTTCGCATTCGGCGGCGTGATGATGGGACGGCTCGCCGATCGCTACGGCATCGTGTTTCCGGCGATCCTGGGCACGGTCCTGCTCGCGATCGGCTATGTGGCTGCCGGCTATGCGCCGAACATCTGGACGCTCGATGCCGCCCACGCCGTCCTCGGCATCGGCGCATCGGGCACGTTCGGGCCGATCGTCTCCGACATGTCGCACTGGTTCAAGAAGCGGCGCGGCATCGCGATCGGGATCGCGTCGTGCGGCAATTATCTCTCGGGCGCCGTGTGGCCGCCGATCATCCAGCACTTCATCGAGGGTCACGGCTGGCGCATGACTCATTTCGGCATCGCGGCGTTCTGCATCGTCACGATGGTGCCGCTTGCGCTGCTGATGCGGCGGCCTTCGCCGGTCGAACCGCATGTGCCGACTGTCGCCGGGCAAACGCACGGCACGCTCGGCCTCAAGCCCAATACGCTGCAGGCGTTGCTCGCGGTTGCGGCCATCGGCTGTTGCGTCGCGATGGCAATGCCGCAAGTGCATATCGTGGCTTACTGCGGCGATCTCGGCTACGGCCCGGCGCGCGGCGCCGAGATGCTCTCGCTGATGCTCGGTCTCGGCCTGATCGCGCGCGTGGCATCGGGCAGCATCGCCGACAAGATCGGCGGGCTCGGCGCGCTGATGATCGGCTCGACGCTGCAGGCCTTCGCGCTGCTGCTCTATCTCGGCTTCAACGGGCTGACCTCGCTCTACGTCGTGTCGGGACTGTTCGGCCTGTTCCAGGGCGGCATCATCCCTATGTACGCGGTGATCGTGCGCGAATATTTTTCTCCGCAGGACGCCGGCATCCGTGTCGGCGTCGCGCTGATGTTCGCGCTGTTCGGGATGGCGCTCGGTGGCTGGATGTCGGGCGCGATCTTCGATCTCACCGGTTCCTATCGAGCGGCGTTCGCCAACGGCTTCCTCTGGAACCTGCTCAATCTCGCGATCATCGGCTGGCTGCTGGTGCGCAGTCACGCGCGGCCGGCCGAGAGGTTGGTGGCGGCCTGATCCGTAGCCCGCATGAGCGAAGCGATATGCGGGGAGAAGCCCCGGATGTCGCTGCGCTCATCCGGGCTACAAGCGCTTTAACTCCCCGCCAATCCATGCACCTCGGGCATGAACATGTCCTTCCAGTCCCCCGGCAGCTTCTTCATCGTGCCGACCTTGTGCATGAACTCGACGTAGCGCATCGCGTTCTGCGGCGTCGTGGTCCAGGCATTGTCAGGGTCCGAGATCATCTTGCTCATTTCGTCGACGCCGCTGCGCTTCTCGTTGGTCATACGGATGTAGACCTCGGCTGAGTGGCGCGGGTCCTTGTTGATGATGTCTGACGCCTCGGCGAATGCCGCATAGGCGGCGCTGGTCACCTTCGGATTGGCGTCGCGGAATTTCTTAGCCATGAGCACGACGCCGTTGGTCGTCTGGCCCCCGAGCGTGTCATAGGATTTCAGCACCGCGTGCACGCCCGGCGCCGCCAGCTCGTAGTTCTGGAACGGCGCGACGCCGTAATGCCCGGTCACCTCGGTCGATTTCGCCATGATGGCGATCGCGGCGTCCGGATGCGGCAGCGTGATGGTGAAGGGATCGAGCCGCGCGTATTGCGCCTGTCCCCATTCCTTCGCGGCCGCCATCTGCAGGCAGATCGCCTGGTTGGAATTCTTGATCCCCGGCACCGCGATCTTATCGCCCTCGCGGAAATCCTTGATCGACTTCACGTCCGGCCGGTTGCAGGTGAGGATGAACGGCATCGCCTGCGCGGCACACAGCGCGCGCACTTCATTCTGAGTGCCGGCGGTCTTGTCCCACAAGGTCGCCAAACCCGGCACGCCGGTGATGCCGAAGTGCATCGTGCCGGCGATCAGCGCGTCGACCAGCGACTGCGTGCCGCCGAGCGTGCGGTAATCGGTCTTGAGGCCGGGGACGCCGAGCTTTTCGGCATGCGTCTCGATCAGCTTGTGCTCCTCCATCAGCATCAGCGGCAGGTAAGGGAGCCCGTGCTGACTGATCAGCGTGATGGATGAGACCTCCTGCGCCATTGCGGACCGGGCCAGTGCCGGCATGGCGACAAGGCCGAGGCAGAAGTCGCGCCTGCGCATCGCATTCCTCCCGAATGTTTCGACCAGCCTACCTTATCCCTCCCCCGCAGGAGGAGGGATAAGCCCCGATGGAGCGCGCGCGAAATCCGGGGTAAGTTCGATCGACAATCAAGAACACGAGCAGGCAGGCAGCGCCATGAACGACATGAGCAACGGTTCCAAGAACTACACGGCCGACTTCAAATCGATCCGCGGCCAGGTGAGTGCCGAGGAATGGCAGACGCGGGTCGATCTCGCGGCCTGCTACCGGCTGATGGACAGCTATGCGATGACCGACCTCATCTACAACCACATCACGGCGCGCATCCCCGGCACCGAGCACCTGCTGATCAATCTCTACGGCCTCCTCTACAAGGAGATCACCGCCTCGAGCCTGGTGAAGATCGACGTCGAGGGCAACATCGTCTGGAAGCCCGACACCGATTACGGCCTCAACAAATCCGGCTACGTGATCCACGGCGCGATCCACAAGGCGCGCCACGATGTGTCCTGCATCATCCACACGCATACCCGCGCCGGCATGGCCATTGCGGCGATGAAATGTGGGCTCCTGCCGCTGTCGCAGACCTCGATCCGCTTCGAGGGCCATATCGGTTATCACGACTACGAAGGCCCGGCGGTCGATCTCGCCGAACGCGAGCGCCTCGTGGAGGATCTCGGCGCCCACGACGCCATGGTGATGCGCAACCACGGCCTGCTCACCTGCGGGGCGACGATCCAGCAGGCCTTCAACACGATGTATCAGCTCGAAATGTCCTGCCGCGGCCAGGTCGACGTCATGGCGGCGCGCACCGAGCTCAACCTTCCGGGTGACAACGTGCTGGCGCACACCGCGCACCTCTATCAGCCGGGCACGCGCCGGCCCTACGGCGTGCTCGAATGGCCCGCGATGCTCCGCCTGCTCGCCGCCGAGCAGAAGAATTCGGCCTATCCGGCCTATTGGCAGTAGCCAGCGGGCTTGAAATCTCACGCGACTCCACTATAATGGATATGTGTCTATTATAGAAGATGACAATACAATCCGCATCGCTTCGCGCATCCGCGGCGAGCGCACGGCGCGCCGCTGGTCGCTGGACGATCTCGCCGAGCGCTCCCGCGTCTCCAAGGCGATGATCAGCAAGGTCGAGCGCGGCGAGGCGAGCCCGACCGCCGCATTGCTGGGGCGCCTGTCCGGGGCGCTCGGGATCACGCTGTCGGCCCTGCTCGCCGAGACCGAGCCCCCGGTGCACGGGCCGCTGCGCGCTGCGGACCAGCCGCTGTGGCGCGACCCCGCGACCGGCTACATCCGCCGCCAGGTGTCGGCATCGCCCGCCATTCCGGCCGAGTTGATCGAGGTCGAGCTGCCGGCCGGCGCGACGGTGTCGTTTCCGGCATCGTCCTACGCTTTCATCGCGCAGGTCATCTGGATGCTGGCCGGCACGCTCACCTTCGTCGAGCACGCCGTGACGCACACACTCGAAGCAGGCGACTCGCTCACGCTCGGCCCGCCCGCCGATTGCACGTTCCGCAACGACGGCGCCGCGGCATGCCGCTATCTAGTCGTGGTGCTGAGACGGTGAATCGTAGCCCGGATGAGCGCAGCGACATCCGGGTCTTTAGCGCGCGTGCTCCCTATGTCGCTTCGCTCATGCGGGCTACGCGCTATAGACTAGCCAACCCGTCATCGGAGAACACCGCATGCCCGGCCGCACGACAAAAATCCCCGCGCGCGAAGACGGCGAATTCGACTGCTATCTCAACCTCCCGAGCACCGATGCGCCGGCCCCGGCCGTGGTGCTCGCCTCCGCGGTCCATGGCGTCGATGCCGACATCCGGGCGATCGCCGACGAGTTCGCGGCGCGCGGCTTCATCGCGGCGGCGCCCGACCTGTTCTGGCGCTCGCTACCCGGGCCGCTGCCGCGCGAGGACAAGCGCGCGGGAGAGCGCTCGCAGCCGCGGCTTCCAAAGATCAAAGCCGGCGAGGCCGACATGGCCGACACGCTCGCCCACCTGCGCACGCTGAAAAGCTTCAACGGAAAGGCCGCCGCGATGGGCTTTTGCTATGGCGGGCCCTATTCGATCCTCGGCCCGAAGCGGCTGGGATACGCGGCCGGCATCGCGTGTCACGGCACGCAGATGCTCGACTACGTCAACGAGCTCGACGGCGTCGCGGCGCCGGTCTGCATCGTGTGGGGCGACAAGGATCACGTCGCGCCGCCGCCGGTGCTCGATGCCTATCGGCCGATCCCGGCGCGCAGCAAGAACGTCGAGGTGAAGATTTTCCCCGGCGTGCTGCACGGTTTCATGATGCGCGGCAACCCGGCCGCGTTCGACCAGGCGGCGCACGATTTCTCGATGACGCGCGCGCTGGGGATTTTGGAGGGGTTGAGGTAGGCAGCGTCGTACGTCTGTGCGTCGTCATGCCCGGCCTTGTGCCGGGCATCCACGTCTTTCTTGCGTGAAGGCAAGTCGTGGATGGCCGGGACAACCCCGGCCATGACGGAGACTAAGATCGCTTCGGGATCTCCAACCCGCGTTGCACGGCGGGCCGCGCGAGACCGCGCTCCAGCCACACGGCGACGTTCTTGAACGTGTTGAATTCGACCAGCTCGCCCGCGCCGTAGAAGCCGATCAGGTTGCGCACCCAGCCGAACATCGAGACATCGGCGATGCTGTACTCATCCATGAACCATTCGCGGCCGACGAGGCGTCGGTCCATGACGCCGAGCAGGCGCTTGCTCTCGGCGACATAGCGATCGCGCGGGCGCTTGTCCGGAAAATCCTTGCCGGCGAATTTGTGGAAGAAGCCGACCTGGCCGAACATCGGCCCGACCGCGCCCATCTGGAAGTGCACCCACTGGGTCGTCTCCCAGCGCCGCACCGGATCGGCCGGCACCAGCTTGCCGGTCTTCTCGGCGAGGTATTCCAGGATCGCGCCGGACTCGAACAGGCCGAGCGGTCTGCCGCCGGGCCCGTCGGGATCGATGATCGCCGGGATCTTGCCGTTCGGATTGAGCGAGAGGAATTCCGGTGTCTTCTGGTCGTCCTTGCCGAAGTCGACCAGATGCGGCTCGTACGGCAGCCCGATTTCCTCCAGCATAATCGAGACTTTCACGCCGTTCGGCGTGTTGAGCGAATAGAGCTGGAGGCGGTCGGGATGCGAAGGCGGCCAGCGCGAGGTGATGGGGAAGGCGGAGAGGGAGGGCATTTAGATTCCTGCACCCTTGATAAGCATAAACTTTTCAGAATTCCCGCCCGTCAACTTCACTGCCATCGTTCCTTCACCAAAAGCTTCGTCATAAGTTTTACCCGCTGAAAGCGCGTCGTAAATCCTTCTCGTTTTTTGTTTCTGTCGTGGATCGTGAGCATGCCACACACTTCTACAAGGTGGGCAAAGGTCGCTGCACTACTTCGGTTTGAGAGTTTATCGCCATAAATGTAGGCGACCATCTTATATAGATCATCCAACCGAGGCGGCGCTGTAGCGGCCATTTTCAGTGCTCCTAACAATCGATAACAGCAAGTGTACATTAGGCGGGAGTTCAATCCAGCCTGCAACGCAAACGCGATCACCGAGCCCAGATGTTGGAGACGGTGCTGGCCGCCTCTCAAAGGAGAAGGCGGCATCGCATCGTGCGTACCACCGTGCCCATTGACCCCCCCGCCCCTCCATGGCCTAGTCCCGCGCCTGTTTTGACGCCCTAGAGCCACGAATCGCTATGCAGGACCGCTACAACGCCCGCGAGGCCGAGCCGCGCTGGCAGAAGGTGTGGGACGAGCGGGGCATCTTCGCCACCGCCAACGCCGACCCGCGCCCGAAATACTACGTGCTGGAGATGTTCCCTTACCCGTCGGGGCGCATCCACATGGGCCACGTGCGCAACTACACGATGGGCGACGTGATCGCGCGCACCATGCGCGCCAAGGGCTACAACGTGCTCCATCCGATGGGCTGGGACGCGTTCGGGTTGCCGGCCGAGAACGCCGCGATGGAGCGCAAGGTCCACCCCAAGGAATGGACCTACGCCAACATCGCCACGATGAAGAAGCAGCTCCAGACCATGGGGCTCTCGCTCGACTGGTCGCGCGAGTTCGCGACCTGCGATCCGAGCTACTACAAGCATCAGCAGAAGATGTTCCTCGACTTTTTCGCGGCGGGATTGGCCGAGCGCGAGAAGCGCTACCTCAACTGGGACCCGGTCGACATGACCGTGCTCGCCAACGAGCAGGTGATCGACGGCCGCGGCTGGCGCTCGGGCGCGCCGGTCGAGTTGCGCGAGATGAACCAGTGGGTCTTCAAGATCACGACGTACTCGCAGGAGCTGCTGGACGCACTCGACACGCTCGACCGCTGGCCCGACAAGGTGCGCCTGATGCAGCGCAACTGGATCGGCCGCAGCGAGGGCATGCTGATCCGCTTCGCGCTTGACCCTAAGACCACGCCGGCGGGCGAGACCGAACTGCGGATCTTCACGACGCGGCATGACACGCTGTTCGGCGCGAAATTCATGGCGATCGCGCCGGATCATCCGTTGGCGCAAGCCGCGGCCGCGAAAAATCCCGCGCTCGCCGAATTCATCGTCGAGGCAAAGCGCCACGGCACCGCGCAGGCGATCATCGACACGCAGGAGAAGATGGGCTTCGACACCGGCATCCGCGCCGTCCATCCGTTCGATCCGGACTGGACGCTGCCGGTATACGTCGCGAACTTCATCCTGATGGAATACGGCACCGGCGC
>PLJS01000074.1 GCA_003140315.1 Hyphomicrobiales bacterium | reverse complement strand
GAGCCGGTCGATCCGGCGATCAGAACAACCCAAGCTTTTCGAAGGGGTTGCCGAAACGCTGCTGAATATCAAAGGACGCGGAACGCGTATTATCGGTTACACCGAATCGATGGGCTTCTATTCCAACTACCGTCTCCGGCGACTCGGGCTGGATGGCGTCTTGGATTTCGTGTTTTGTCCTGAGGATCACGTGCTGCCGTCCGGTCTGTCGTCGCAGCAGATGCGATCATATCCGGCCTCGCACTACGAGCTGCAGTACACCAAGCAACACTTCACGCCAAAAGGCTCCAAGAAACCCGACGCAGCCGTGCTCAACGCAATCATTGCCGACCTGGGGCTGAACAAAAACGATTGCGTGTACGTGGGTGACAATGTCTCAAAGGATATCGCGATGGCGCTGGAGTGCGGCGTTGACGCGGCTTGGGCAGAGTATGGACAAGCACACAAGCGGCCGGAGTACAAGTTGCTCGTCGAGGTCACGCACTGGACGCCGCAGGAGGTCGCACGCGAGGTCGAGATAAGGGCGCGAATTCACGTCCATCCAACTCATGTACTATCGAACTCGCTGAGCGAGATCCTGGGTCATTTCGAGTTCCGGGACTTCCACGAAGAGAAGCCGAAGCTGACTGAGGACGCGCGGAAGTCCATCGTGGAGGTCTGGAAGACCATCGTGGGAGTGCAACAGCACTTCAACGACATCGGCATGCGCATCCGCTCGATGTTCGTGACCATCTTGCTCGCTCTGTTCGCGTCGATAGGTTTCCTTATCGACAAGAAGCTCGCGATCCCGCTCGGGGGCTACAAAATCCAGTTCGCCGCTGTCGTATTCATCATCGGCGCGCTTGGTACCGGACTGTTCTATTTCATCGATCGCTACTGGTATCATCGGCTTCTGATCGGCTCAGTGAAGCAGGGCATGAGCATTGAGAAACGTTACAAGGACGAGATGCCGGAACTGTCGCTGACCGAGGCAATAGGCAAGGAAAGCCCATACTCCCCAAAGGGGCGCTTCGTACGCCTGATCGCGTGGTTGGTCGTGAAGGAACCACGGTACAAGGAAACCGGAAACCTTCACTCGGATGGAAAGATCGAGCTGTTTTACAAGCCCATCATCTACGCGCTGCTCGCGGCCGCGGCCGCTATCGCGCTTTTCGGCGGCATCTCCTGGGAGGGGCCGACTGTGCAGTTGTGAACTGGAACGGCTGGCCCGCATTCGGAAGAGCAGCAATCCGAATTCCGAGGAATGGTCCTCCCTCCCCCATGAAGCGCGACGAAACACGCTTGCGATGCTCGGCGAGATTTTGTGAATTTATCTTTTTTGCTGCGCGCGCGCTTGAAGACCGGGTGCGATGACAGGTTTGCGCGGCAAACATCGCAAATGATATCATGATCAAATAGAGGCTCATCGCCTCAAAACAATCAAGGAGGCGACGTGTCAGAGCTCGATCAGATGCCGTTCGGCACAAACAGCGACTTTACGATTAATCCAGAGCCTCGCTGCCCATGTCTGTTGCTCCTGGATACATCCCATTCAATGCGTGGGCAGCCGATCCGGGCGTTAAACGACGGTCTTGTGGCCTTCAAGGACGAGTTGTCGGCCGACACTCTCGCCATGAAGCGCGTCGAGGTGGCTATGCGCGCATCGATCTTGGCGTGCGCATCAACATGCCGTGGGATGCGATCCGCAAATCGACGATCTGCTGGATGGGCTACGGTGGGAAAATCGCTGCGGCGGGCGACACGGCCCCAACCAGCTCAACCGGACCCCACGCCGCGATCGGCACGATCGACTATGACGGCGGCCAGACCGGCTGGCTGCTGTACATCAAATCATCGCTGAGCGGCGACGAGAACGACTACGTTCGCGACTACGCCCGGCGTCACAGCGATTTTCCGCACGAGAGCACGGGCGATCAGTTCTTCAGCGAAGAGCAGTTCGAGGTCTACCGTGCGCTCGGATTTCATATCACGAGCAGGCTGCTCGCAGGCGAGGACAAGATGCAGGTGTTCGGTATGGATGGACTTGCCGACATCAAGACCGCGAATGCGAACGTCGCGTCGATACGCGACGCCTTGGGCATTCGTCCGCAGGCTTGATGTCCTACGCGCCCTCGGGCGCATATGGCGTTCGGCCCGATAGCGCTTATGTTTACCTCCGGCAGTCCGCCGGAGCCCCATGCCTGATCTCGAGAAAAACCGCTTCTCCGCCCGCGCTGCGCGCTATGCCCGCGTCGGCACCAATGTCGGCTCGGTCGCGGCGAAATTCGCGGCGAGCCGGCTGTTCGGGCTCGGCCTCGATCGCGGCAAGAATGCCTCCGAGCTTGCAGCCGCGTTGGGTGGCCTCAAAGGTCCGATCATGAAGGTCGCCCAACTGATGGCGACCATTCCGGACCTGATGCCGCCCGAATATGTCGAGGAACTGCAGAAGCTTCAAAGCGAAGCCCCGCCCATGGGCTGGGCGTTCGTCAAGCGGCGTATGACCGCCGAGCTTGGGGCAGGCTGGCAGGAGAAGTTCGCCGAATTCGAGCATCATCCGGCTGCGGCCGCCTCGCTCGGGCAGGTGCATCGCGCGCGTTCGCTGACCGGCAAGCCGCTCGCCGCCAAGCTTCAATATCCCGACATGCAGTCGGCCGTGGAGGCGGACTTGCAGCAGCTCGAATGGCTGTTCGCGATCCACCGCCGCATGGACCCGGTGATCGACACAAGCGAGATTGCCAAGGAAATCGGCGCGCGCGTGCGCGAGGAGCTCGATTACCGGCGCGAGGCCAAGCACGTCGGGCTCTATCGGGCGATGCTCGGTGGCAGCGGCCTCGTGCGCGTGCCGGGCGTGTGGCCCGAGTATTCTACCGGCCGCTTGCTCACGCTCGACTGGCTCGACGGCGCGAAGCTGCTTGCGCACAAGGAGGACCCGCTCGAGGCGCGCAATCAGATCGGCCGCGCGATGTTCACCGCCTGGTGGTTCCCGTTCAGCCGCTATGGGATCATCCACGGCGACCCGCATCTCGGCAATTACACGGTGTTCGACGAAGGCGGCACGCCCGGCGGCATCAACCTGCTCGACTATGGCTGCATCCGCATCTTCCCGCCGAAGTTCGTCGGCGGCGTGGTCGATCTCTACAACGGGCTGCGCACCGACGACCGCGACCTCGTGGTGCACGCCTACGAGACCTGGGGCTTCACCAAGCTCTCGCGCGAGGTGATCGACACCCTCAACATCTGGGCCAAGTTCATCTACGGCCCGCTGCTCGACGACCGCGAGCGCACGATTGCCGACGGCGTGAAGCCGTCCGAATACGGCCGGCGCGAAGCCTTCCGGGTGCATCAGGGGCTAAAGAAACAAGGCCGCGTGCGCGTGCCGCGCGAGTTCGTGTTCATGGATCGCGCCGCGATCGGGCTCGGCGGGGTCTTCCTGCATCTCAACGCCAAGCTCAACTTCCACCGCCTGTTCAACGAGGCGATCGAGAAATTCTCGGTCGCGCAGGTCGACAAGCGGCAGGCGGCGGCGCTCAAGACGGTCGGCCTGCCGCCGGGAGGCTAAGCGCGGTGATCGGGGACGAAACGGGTGTTGCCGTTGCCCTCGTGGCGCAATTACGGTAATCCCCGCGCAACGGGCTTTTTCCGGCTGGAGGATGACGATGGCCGACCACGGCGAGGTCGAATACGCGACGGCGGACGGCAACGACTATGCCGAACACGAGGGTACGTATGAGCGCTTCCTGCACCTCACCGTCATCGGCATCCTGTTCGTCATCAGCATCGTCATCGGCCTCGCGATCGGTGGCGTCGCGGCGCACTGGGGCCGGGCGGCCGCCGTCATGGTGATCGCCGCCATCGTGGCAGCCCATGGCATGATGACCGGCGTTCAAACGCCAAGCGGCGTCATGGCCGCGCTGTCGCTTTTGGTGCTCGCGGCCTCCACGCTCGGCTAGGTTGCCTGAAACTTACCGCCAGTCAGAGGAGACGGCGTGAATGCGCATCGCCGTAGTTCGTGAGGTCGAGGCGGGCGAGCCGCGCGTGGCCGCGACGCCAGACACCGTCAAAAGGATGAAGGCGCTCGGCGCCGACGTCGTGATCGAGAGCGGCGCGGGCGTGAAGTCCGGCATGCTCGACGCCGATTACGCGGCAATGGGCGCCACGATCGCGGCGAGTGCGGCCGACGCGGTGAAAGACGCCGACGTCGTGCTGAAGGTGCGCCGTCCGACCGAAGCGGAGGTTGGGACGTACAAGAGCGGCGCGCTCGTCATCGCCATCATGGACCCTTACGGCAACGAGGCGGCGCTTGCCGCGCTCGCCAAAGCGGGCGTCACGGCCTTCGCCATGGAACTGATGCCACGCATCACCCGCGCGCAGGGGATGGATGTCCTGTCGAGCCAGGCCAATCTCGCTGGCTACCGCGCCGTGATCGATGCGGCGGGCGAGTTCGGCCGCGCATTCCCGATGATGATGACGGCGGCCGGCACGGTGCCGGCGACGCGCGTGTTCGTGATGGGCGTCGGGGTCGCCGGTCTGCAGGCGATCGCGACCGCGCGCCGGCTCGGCGCGGTTGTCACCGCGACCGACGTGCGCCCCGCCACAAAAGATCAGGTGGAAAGCCTCGGCGCGAAGTTCCTCGCGGTCGAGGACGAGGAATTCAAGAACGCCCAGACCGCGGGCGGCTACGCCAAGGAAATGTCCAAGGAATATCAGGCCAAGCAGGCCGCCCTCGTCGCCGAGCACATCAAGAAGCAGGACGTGGTCATTACCACCGCGCTCATCCCCGGGCGCCCGGCACCGCGTCTCGTCTCCGCCGAGATGGTGGCCTCGATGAAGGCGGGCTCCGTCATCGTCGATCTCGC
>PLJS01000133.1 GCA_003140315.1 Hyphomicrobiales bacterium | reverse complement strand
ATACTGTGTTCCCAAGCGATGGGTCGGCATGAGATCGGACCCTCAACGCGCGCTGTATAAAATTGTTGGCGCAGCTGGTAGGTGTCGTAGGATCAGGAGCCTCGATTCGTCCAGGGCTGTTTTCAGTTTCCGTTCAAGCATTTTTTCGAACCACCGGCAGAACACTTAGGCCTCGGGCGAGTTCTATGCGACTGTGATAGGCGCGGGATATGGCTTCGATGCGGAAGAGCTGGCCCAGCTTTCAGCCGAGTGGCAAGCGCTATGAAAGTCATTTTTCTTGATATTGACGGGGTTCTAAATTGCAAGACGACCCCCAATCCGCGCCAATTTCCCTATGTCGTCGATATGCGCCTGCTACGCCGATTGAATAAGCTTCTCGCCCGTACGGGCGCCAAGGTCGTCCTCTCCTCTTCGTGGCGGGTCGACCCTGCCGGGCTGTTTGCTGCGAAACATTGGGGCGTGCCTTTCATCGATGTCTGCCCGGACATGCCTAGGAGCCCACGGTTCAGGGAGGTGCTCACTTGGCTGAAGCACCATCCGAAAGCGACGCGGTACGCCGTCATTGATGACGAGGACGATGAACTCGACGAACTTCCGCTGTTTCAGCCGTCGGCAACGACGGGCCTGACTCCGGAGATCGCGAAGGGCGTCGAAAACTACTTGAACGGAAAAACGGAACAGACGATGCGGGCGAATGTCCTCACCCGCATCGGTCAAAACATTCATTCACTTTTTAAGCGCGACAAGAGTTAGCGGCTGAGTTGCTGGCGCACTTGACCTCGTCAGCATCCGCAGTCAAAGCAGGGCCTACCACCGACACGGGCTAGCGTGTTCTGCGCGTGGCCTAAAGCGAGAGGAAGCTATGCTTGGCTGGTTCCAGGCGATCATGCCCAAGGAGGACAAGTTCTTTGACCTCTTTGAGCAGCACGCCAAGCTTGTCGTGGCTGGCGCGCAGGCGTTGCGGAGTCTCCTCAAGGGGGGCGAGAACGTTGAGAGCTGCCGTGCCGCGATTTGGGCGCGCGAGAATGAGGCCGATGAGGTCGCCCGGAAGGTCCTCGTCGCGGTACGGCGGACCTTCATCACGCCGTTCGACCGGGGCGATATCCAGCGCCTGATCGGCTCGCTCGACGATGCGATCGACCAGATGAACAAGGCTGCCAAGATCATCACGCTATTCGAGGTCAAGGTCTTCGAACCGCCGATGCAGGAGATTGGCGACCTCAGCCTCAACGCCTCGGAACTAGTTGCGCAGGCGATGCCACTCCTGCGCAACATCGGCAAAAATGCGAGCGCGCTAAACAGCCTTACCGAGCAGGTAACCCGCATTGAAGAGCGCTCCGACGAGCTCCATGACCAAGGGCGGAAGGCGCTCTTTCTCGCCAATCGCGGGCCGAACGCCAGCGACGCGATGAACTTCACGATCGGCACGGAGATCTACGATCACCTTGAGGAAGTCGTGGACCGCCTGGAGGATGTCACCAAGGAGATCAACTCTCTGGTCGTCGATCACCTGTAGGGGGCGCGTGCGATGAACCTCGCCCTGAGCCTGCCGGTCCTGATCGGGCTGATCGCGGCGGCGCTCGTGTTCGATTTCCTCAACGGGCTGCACGATGCGGCGAACTCGATCGCCACAATTGTGTCGACCCGCGTGCTGCGACCGCGGTACGCCGTGCTATGGGCTTCTTTCTTCAACTTCATCGCGTTCGCGTTCTTCGGCCTGCATGTCGCGCAAACGGTCGGCACCGGGATCGTGGCGGCGGATATCGTCGACGGACGCGTGATCTTCGGCGCGTTGATGGGCGCGATTTGCTGGAATGTGATCACGTGGTGGGCCGGCATCCCGTCGAGCAGCTCGCACGCGCTGATCGGGGGGCTCGTCGGGGCCGGCGTTACCAAGGCCGGCAGCGCCGCGGTGGTGTGGGCCGGCCTCACCAAGACTATCGCAGCGATCGTACTCTCGCCGCTCAGCGGCTTTTTCCTCGCGCTACTACTGGTGCTGATCGTGTCATGGCTGTTCGTGCGCGCGTTGCCGCATTCGGTTGATAGCACCTTTCGCTATCTGCAGTTCGCCTCAGCATCGCTCTATTCGCTCGGCCACGGCGGCAACGACGCGCAGAAGACGATGGGCATCATCGCGGTGCTGCTCTTCTCGCAAGGGTATTCGGGCGTAGAGTTCCACGTCCCGTTGTGGGTGGTGCTTGCCTGCCAGACGGCCATGGCGCTCGGCACCCTGTTGGGCGGCTGGCGCATCGTGCACACGATGGGCTCGAAGATCACGCGGCTAACGCCGATGCAGGGATTCTGCGCCGAAACTGGCGGCGCGCTTACGCTGTTCGCCGCGACGTGGCTCGGCATTCCGGTGTCGACCACGCATACGATCACCGGCGCGATCGTGGGCGTCGGCGCGGCACGGAAGGTGTCGGCGGTGCGGTGGAACGTAGCGGGCAATATCGTGACGGCTTGGATATTGACGATGCCCGCTGCAGCCGGTATCGCGGCTTTTTTCTACATGCTAACCAAAGTTCTGGCGTGAGCATGAAGACGAGTACTTAATGCTCCCTTATTGCACACCTCTGTCGACGCTACTGTCTAATTCGCTAAACGGATTTGGAAGTTATGCAAATCGAGTTAGGGCTGATCAGCCTTTATTCAAGCATAGCACGCATTGGTCTTTATGTGCTTGTGACATGGCCGGTCACCATTATCGCGGGGTTGCCTCAAGCGCGTCGTGTATAGGGGCGAAATCGCGGTGACGGCGGCGGCGATCCGGCCGTCCTCAATAATCGGATGGACCGCGCAGGCTGGCCTCGCGAATCGGGAACGAAAGAATATTGCGCCCGCAATACGAGCAGCTTCGTCACATCCTGGTAGGTCACATGAAGCGCTAAAGCCGAAGGGGGTGAGGTCGCGGAGGAAGGCCGCGAATGTTCCGCGCAGTGCCGAACCTTTTCGACCTGGCGCGGTTAGCAACAGTCGCGGCGATAAAGGGAGGGTATCATGGGCCTGCTTGGCGGACTTTTTGGCGGCTCCACCCAGCAAAGCAGCGGCGCGATGTCTCCACTGACCGTATTGCTGCTCGGCGTTTTAGCCTACCGCACGTATCAGGGAAAAGGGCGGCTCGCCGAAATGTTGAACCAAGGCGGGCCCACCAGCGCAAATCCGCCCGCCGGCAACGTGGCTGCCCCTGCTCCCGGCGACCTCGGCGGCTTATTGAGCGGTGGGCTCGGACGGCTGCTAGCCGGGGGCGCAGCCGGCGGTCTGTTGGCCGGCGGCCTTAGGGACCTTGTCAATCGTTTCCAGCAGAACGGTCACGGGGAAATAGCAAATTCATGGCTTGGGACAGGACCCAACCGTTCCATATCGCCGGAGCAGCTTCAACAAGCCCTCGGTCCGGACACGGTCAACGCGCTCGCGAAACAGGCAGGCATCTCGCAAGTCGATGTTCTGTCTGGATTGAGCCGCGATCTTCCGAATGCGGTTGACGAACTCACTCCAACGGGACGCATTCCGACCGGATAACGCGCATCAGCTTTTCCGAACCGCCTTTGCGATCGTCGCGCCAATGCGTTCCTGTATTTCTCTCTCAAAGAACGCGTCATCCAGGTCGTGAGGCTTTGACGCCGCCGGGTCGTGAACAACGACGGCGGGCTTATCGGGCTCACGCCGAAGGATGGCCGACCAAGCTTTCCGAAAAAAAAGATGCACCTTTCGCATTCGCTCTGCGCCCCGTTAGCGGGTGAAACAGATGGCAATGCCATAATGTTCCCCGCGCAAGCTCGGGTCTTGTACTGGCAGGAGTGCCTCCGAGCGGCAACTTTGGGGGGTGACACGCGCCGGGGCTGTCTTGGACCGTAGCCGAGGAAACGATCCCAGGCTGGTAAGATTAGCAAATTGGAGCAACTAGGACGACCCGGCGCGGATGATTTAATGGACAGCTTGGCGATCTTGGAGAGCAGTTCGCCCGCCGCGAAATCCTACGTGACCTAACGCCAGAACATGCATAGCCTATGCCGTCCGAGTTGGACCAAGTCAGTCAGTTGGGGAGCTTTCAATGCGAAACATCTTGGCGTCTCTTGTTATCGCGGTCGCAGCAATCGCGTTCCTGTCTTCCGAGGCGTCGGCATGGGTTTGCTATGCCAGCAGCCCGTCGGCAAACGGCTGGGGCTCGGCGGTCGTCGAGTGTGCCCTGCAAGCCTGCACGAAGAATCCATATACGGCCGCGCCGTATTGCGGCGCAGGCGGCTCCACTGGCCGGCGCATCGGTTAGGATGTCTCGGAGCTTGCGCCAATGCGGTTCACGTCTAGCCGTATCGACGACGACCCATCGTGCCAATCAACAAGCCGATACCTAGAGCGATCGCCGCCGTTGTGTAAGGTCTGGTTTCAACGAAGTCGCAAACAGCATCTTCGATCGTCTCGGCACCGTCCTCGATGACCCCAACCGCGTCAGCCGCTGCGTCGCGCGCCTGGCCATAGAGATCCTGCGCGCGTCCTGCAGCCTGATTAAGTTCGTCTTCGACTCGGGTCTTCGCGTCGCCCGTGAGTCGGCCGGCCGCCTCCTGCACTTTTCCACCGATAGTGCGAGCTGAGCCTTCGATGCGGTCCTCATTCATTTGCGCGCTCTCCTTTTTATACGCCGCCGCTGTTTTGGCTCTGGTGTTGAGTTTCTGGAACGTTGATACAGGCTAGCCCCGATCAAAATGCCGATGCTTGCCGAAACTGCGAGCACTACGAGAGGATGGGCGTCAACTTCACTCTTCAAGAACTCGTAGGAGTGTCTGCCAGCGACATTTGCACGATGACCTATTCGCGCTGCCTCGTTCGCCGCGTACAGGGCACCGTTTCGAAAGCGGTCAGCGATGTCCTCAAGCGCAGTGCCAATCGAGTCGGCAACATCAGCCGAAGCTCGAGATGCGTCGCGAGGATCGAGGCGACGGACCGTGGCCTCGAGATCTCGAAGATTTTGCATCAACTCGGCCACACGGGACGCTGGATTCCGAATTGCGGCTTGGCCAAACATTGATAGTCCTTGCAGGTGAGATATCGCCACAAGCTAATCGGACGAGGGCCGGCGGCGGCCCCGTCGCGCGCCGCTAATGTTAGGAAGTTCTAACGGGAACAAGCCGCGATATTGTAAATGGTTCCATCGCTCGGCCGACGTCTACCGAGAAATCAATACATGTTGACGCCATTCTGAGGCGCTCTAAGCGCACGATGTCCCTTTCTCCCCGGAACTACGCGAAGGTACGGCGTTTGGTGCCACGAGAGGACGCCACGTGTTTCCGGATATCGGCGGCAGACAAGTTTTCGGAACGTTTACCTCCACCCCTCACTTACCCATTGGTGTTTCGACATCGAAGGCAGGCGCACCGACTCCAACGCCATGAAAGGGAACTCCCATGTCAACAGCAACTACTCTTGAGACGAAAGAAACCGTCTCCTTGATCGGTAGCGATAAGGTGGAAGGGACCGCCGTATACGGAACCGACGAAAAGAAAATCGGTAAGCTCGAACGGGTAATGATCGACAAGATCAGCGGCAAGGTCGCCCATGCCGTCCTGAGCTTCGGCGGCTTCATGGGCATGGGTGAGGACTATTACCCCGTGCCATGGTCCATGCTGAAGTACGATACGAATCTTGGCGGCTATCGGGCCAATCTCACAAAAGATCAGCTCGACAAGGCTCCAAAGTACACCAAGAGCACCGACTGGAACTGGAACCGCGACAACGAGCGTCGGGTGTATGACTTTTACAAGGTTCCGCCGTATTGGGTCGCGTAAACGAGGACCAATCTACCCCCGACCGCTTTGCAGCGGTCGGGGTGAATTCTTGAAAGTAAGCCGGCAGCTTAGCGCTCCGTCGGGGCGCGATACGTGAAGCGCGCATTGCCCAGGCTCGTACCGATTGTGAGAGCCCCCCAATGTTTCACGTCGCGCATGAAGGGCACCTCGCTCAGCCCTGCACGACCGCGTCATTATGCATCAGAATCGTGAGATCATGGTCCGCGACGACCGGAATCGCTTCACATAACCGGCGCGGAAGATTGAAGCGGCTGACCACGCACACCTGGTCGTCACCGCCCCAGCCACTGCTTCGCCCCTGCACTTTCTCCTGCACGCCCGGCACCTCTTCCAGGCACACCCTGTGCAGTCGCTTCGGGCGGTCTATGGACGATCGGTCACGAGGCGCGGCAGCATGCGGGTCTGGCGGATCGGCGAGACCGGCGGCGACCGAGAGCGAGTCTTGAACTACGTCGCCAAGGGCCTCGAGGTATATCTCGATCGCTGCGAGTGGAAGTTCCTGGACCAGCTCGCCCCGATGCAGGCCGGAGGCCGACCCAGGTCTGACCCGGGTCTAGAAGGGCACCGGTGATGCGGGAGGGGTCTTGGGGTGGTTCGCCACCCCGTCAATCTCAAGTTCGCGACGGGTCACGCGAGGGGTTCTTCGAGGGCAAGCTCTATGTCTGCTTTACCCCCCCCGCGACCGGACGTCATGACCGTCGAACGAAACGTCCGCTAAGGGCCGATTCTGTCGAAAAAGGCCGATTGTCGACTCGATCCGATTTTTGAGGGCTGTAGGCGCGCTTCTTTGAAACAGACGCGGGGGACCACGTCGCGTGCACCTGGGTCAACACTGAGGGTCCGCAATTGGTTTGCAGAGGCAATCGAAGGTGATCGAGGAAGTTGCCGTTTCTCAGACAGATTTTCGACGGCACTCGACTTGCGACTTTTTCAACAGAATCGGCCACATCCGGACTCATACATCGCAGCAAATAGGATCGTTATCTGATCACTCGTCTGCGCGGGAGAGCAGCGAGAACGTCGAGACCAACTCCCAGGGAGGTCTGGTCATTCAGACACAGCGTAAATTAGAATGACGTCTTCAACGGGTTGAATGGTCCGCCCTATGGCTTCCAATGCCGCAGAAGCTGACGTGAAGAGCGAGAATGCGCGGGTTTTCATCTCCTATTCCCGCAAAGACATGGCATTTGTTGACCGACTCGAGGCGGCGCTAAGGGCCCGCGACATCGAGCCTCTGATCGACCGCACCGAAATCTACGCTTTCGAGGACTGGTGGAAGCGCATTGAGGCGCTGATCGCCGCGGCAGACACGATCGTGTTCGTTCTCAGTCCCAGCGCGGTTGCGTCGGATATTTGCGCGAAGGAGGTCGCGTTTGCGGCCTCGCTCAATAAGCGCTTTGCGCCGATCGTTTGCGAGCCCGTGGACGACAAGGCGGTGCCCGAGCCGCTGCGGCTCCTTCACTTCGTCTTTTTTACCGATGCCGGACAATTCGACGAGCGCGCCGAACAGCTTGCCGAAGCACTGCGCACCGACATCATTTGGATCCGCAAGCACACCGAGATTGGCGAGCAGGCGCGGCGATGGTCGATGGCAGGGCGCCCCGGCCCCCGTGGGCTGCTGCTTCGTCCGCCTGATCTTGACGAGGCTGAAAGATGGATTGCCGCGCGTCCGCAAGAAGCGCCTGAGCCGACCGAGGCGACACAAGCCTTCATCGCGGAAAGCCGCCGCGCGTCGACGCGCCGGCGAAACATCCTGACCGGCGGACTGGCGGCTGGCCTCCTGATGGCGCTTGGACTTGCCGGATTTGCATATTGGCAGCGCGCCGTCGCGGTCCGGCAGGAGAAATTGGCGTCAGAGCAACGCGACCGGGCTCAGTTGACGCAATCGCGGTTCCTTGCGGACTTGGCAAATCAGCGCGTCGCCGCCGGCGATCCAAGCCGGGCGCTGTTGTTCGCGCTCGAGGGCATGCCCGACCGCGCCGCCGGCCTCGCGCGACCGTACGCTCCCGAGTCGGAACTGGCACTGTTTCGCGCGCGCCAACGGCTCCAGGAAGTCCAACAATTTGATGGGGGACACCCACGATTGAGCCGCGACGGCAGCAGAATTCTCACGTCCGGTACCGTGAACACTGGAAATGGTGCGGCAGTCTGGGACGGAATCACCGGCAAGCTCGTCGTGCGTCTTATAGGTCACACCGAAGAGGTCATTGACGCCGACTTGAGCGCGGACGCCCGGCTCGTCGCGACGGCATCAAGGGATGGCACCGCGCGCATCTGGGACGCCGCCAATGGAAGACTGTTGGCCGTGCTGAGCGGTCATACCGCTCTGTTGAACAGCGCGGCGTTCAGTCCGGATGGCAAACGCGTGGTCACGGCGTCGAACGATGGGACGGCGCGAATCTGGAGCGTGGACGGCGGAACGGCGACCGCCGTGCTGCATGTGAGCGTCCACCCGGTCTCGCAAGCGACATTCGGTCCCGACGGGACACGGATACTGACCCGGAGCTCCGACGGCACGGTACGCGTCTGGGATGCAGGGTCGGGCAAGGAGATCGTTGCGCTGCGCGGGCACAGCCAGAACACGCCGGAGGAAGCCATCGGCGACTACGTTTCCGTAGCCGAGTTCAGCCCGGACGGTCGGCGTGTGCTGACAGCGCCTTTGAAAAGTACCGCGCGCGTCTGGGACGCGCAGACCGGCCGCGTGATTTCGACCCTGACCGGGCATACCTCGGAGGTTATAGACGCCAAATTCAGCCCCGACGGACGACTGATCGTGACCGGGTCTTGGGACAAGACGGCGCGCGTCTGGGACGCCGCGTCGGGAAAATCCCTCGTCGTTCTGCGGGGACACGCCGACATCGGGGTACACGTCGCGTTCAGCCCGGACGGTAAGCGTGTGGCCACCGCTTTACGCGATGCGATCCGGATCTGGGACGCTCAGACCGGCAACATGGTGAGCCGGTTCGAGTCCGATGGCATCGACCCGGTGCAGGTCAGGTTCAGCGTTGATGGCCGTCGTGTCATCACCAGCGCGATGGGACAGACGCGCGCCTGGGAGATCGAGGACCGGCAGCCGGTCCTCACTCTGAACGGCCATCAGGCGGTGGTGAAAGCCGCCGCCTTCAGCCCTGACGGGCGCCTCGTTGTGACGGCATCAGACGACAAGACCGCGCGCATCTGGGAGGCTCAAACGGGAAAAACGATCGCGATCCTGACGGGGCACGAGGGACCGGTGTCTCGCGCCGTATTTTTTGCCGACGGTGAACGCATCCTGACCACGTCGTTAGATAAGAGCGCGCGGATTTGGGACGTACGAACGGGCAGGATGCTTAAGGTTCTGCCAGACATGACGAACGCGGTACTAAGCCCCGACGGCAAGCGCGCGGTCACCACATCAGACGACAAGAAGGCCCGCGTCTGGGATTTGGAAAGCGGCAAGGTCCTGCTTGTGTTTGACAAGCATGACACGGACTCGAGCTTCGCGTTCCTGTCCAGCGCGACGTTCAGTCCAGACGGCCGTCGTGTGGCCTCCGGGGGTAACGACAAGGTTTTCGTCTGGGATGCTGGCACGGGCGCTGTCGTGGCGACGTTACCAGCTCCTTCAAATGCCCTTGACATCAGTTTCAGTCCAGACGGGCGGCGCCTTGTGTTCGCCGGTACCGATACCGCGAGCGTCTGGAATGTGGACACACAGCAGCGCCTCGCGGTTTTGAACCACACCGACATGTTCGGTGTGCAGACGGTCACTTCCGGCATCGTTGTCGGGACGGCCCGCTTCACTCCCAACGGTGTCCGGGTGGCCACCGCGACCCACAACACGGTGCGCATTTGGGATCTCGAGCTTGCAAAACCGATTGCCTTTTTCGTTGCCCCCGCGAGTGGGGTGTGGAATTTCGCAATAAGCCCGGACGGCCGATCTCTAGTCATGCCGACGGGCGGTGCCCCCACGGCGAAAATCTGGACCATCTTTCCGACCACGGAGGCATTGGTGGACGACGCCAAGGCCGCCATTCCGCGTTGCCTCACGCGCCAGCAACGCAGTGAGGCGTTTCTCGACCCCGAACCTCCGCCCTGGTGCATCGAGATGGCGAAATGGCCTTATGACTCGCAGAATTGGAAGGACTGGCTCGGATACAAACGCTCCGATGCCGACCCGCCGCTACCCGAGACGCCGGAATGGGAATCTTGGGTCGCCTCCAGGAAATAGTTTGCGCGATGCGTGGCTTGTAGGTCGACAGCGATCTGCCGCTAGGCCCCGGTGAGGTCCCAGAGCTTAAGCGTGTTGTCATAGCTAGCCGAAAGGGCAGTGCGGCCGTTCGGTGCGATCGCGACTGAAGTCACCGGGGCGGTATGCCCTTGAAAGGTGTACAACTCGCGCCCGCTGGCGAGGTCCCAGAGCTTGAGGGTCTTGTCGTCACTTCCCGAGAGAGCGGTGCGACCGTCCGGCGCAATCGCGACCGAGAATACCAACGACGTGTGTCCCTGAAAGGTGCGCAGTTCGCGTCCGCCGGCAAGGTCCCAGATCTTGAAGGTCTCGTTCCAGCTTCCCGAGAGGGCGGTGCGGCCGTCCGGGGCGATTGCGACTGAGGATACAGATGAAGTGTGTCCCTGAAAGGTGCGCAGTTCACGCCCGCTCGCGAGATCCCACAGTTTGAGCGTCTTGTCTTCGCTTCCTGAGAGTGCGGTCTGGCCGTCGGGAGCAATTGCGACCGACTGCACATCGTCGATGTGCCCCGGGAAGGTGCGCAGCTCGCGCCCGCTGGCGAGGTCCCAGAGTTTGACGGTCTTGTCGCGGCTTCCCGAAACTGCGGTGCGGCCGTCCGGGGCGATCGCAACCGAGTAGATGGTCGATGTGTGTCCCTGAAAGGTGCGCAGTTCGCGCCCGCTGGCGAGGTCCCAGAGCTTGAGGGTCTTGTCGTCGCTTCCCGAGAGAGCGGTGCGGCCGTCCCGGGCGATCGCGACCGAGTATACGGCGCCGCCGTGTCCCTGAAAGGTGCGCGACACGCTCCCGCTGGCGGTCTCCCAGAGCTTGAGGGTCATGTCTCCGCCTCCCGACAGAGCGGTGCGGCCATCCGGGGCGATCGCAACCGAGCGCACTCCGAAGGTGTGCCCCTGGAGAGTCCGGACTAGTGGATTCTTAGATGTCGGCGGAGGACGGGTGTTTGGTCAGCGGGTTGGGTTGGGCCGATGCGAACTATTTTGGCAGCGTGACTTTTGGCAATTGAATTGTAATGTCGTTAGACGTCCTCTGATAATAAAGATATCCGACGACGCACAATGCAACGACAAGGCAGCCAATAACGAGTGCCATGAGGGGTTTCATTGATTAGTCTCCCGTTCGCGTTTTTTTCCTATCGTGCACACCGAACCGCTCTGCCGGCTAATGCGGACTGGCAGCTCTCGGACCAACGAGTGTCCGTCGGCGCACCATACAGCTTTTAGAGCCCATAAAAAAGGGCAGTGGTGGGGTGTTGCGGAATGAAATGAGCCGCCGGGGATGCCCGGCGGCTCTTGAGTCTGCCCTCGCGGTGAGGGCGGCTATCGGAACCGAATTGCGCTGGCCTGGACTGGTTGAAGACGGTGTCTCCCGCTTGAGCGCGAGACCCCATTCGTTCACCAATGACCTTGGCGGCGACCCCAGTACCCGCCGCCACCGAACAGTAGTAAGAGCACGATGACAATCAAAATCAATTCCATGGGAAGCCTCCGTTGATGGTGACGGCGTTACTTGCCGCGCACCGCATCCTTCAATCCGCCGACTGCGTTTTGCACTTTGCCTGCAGCCTTGTCGGTCTTGCCTTCAGTTTCCAGCTTCTTATCGCCGAAGGCTTTTCCAGCGGCTTCTTTCACGGCTCCCTTGGTCTGCTCTGCCGAACCTTTGATTCGATCCTTATCCATAACCATATCCTCGCTGTGGGTTGGGTACGAAAGACAACGGCTGCGTCAATGTTTTGTTCCCGATGGCGTGAGGTGCGATTGAGGCAACCGCCCACCCGGTTGGCTACTGGGCGCGGGTTGTTGTGGCGCTGATGCCGGATTGGTTGGTGGCGACATAGTCGATCGTGTCGGTTGCGATGGTTTGAAATCGCACTAAGGGCGCCTATAAGGTGGTCACGATCTATTTTTTTGCCGTGAGGCGCCCATGGCCGGCAAACAACTCAAGAGCATGGAACGCGGCGCGCTGTTGGCCTTGCTCGTCGCGCTGAGCGAACCGGATGGGATCGGCAACGGCAGAATTGTGAATGGTTCTGTGAAGAAGAAACGGAAGGGTGAGCGTGCGAAGGCGGGCGCTGCCAAGCTCGGTGCAAAGGCACAGAGAAAGAAGCCTGCATCCCGGTCGAAGCCGAAGGCACCGTGAAGCACGTCGGCCCGCGTGCCTGCCTTTAATCCAGATAACAAACGGCGTTGTCATTGTGCGGCACGGCCGCTGCGAGCCTAAGTTCTGATGTGGGCTTGATCGCCTGCTCGATGTGGCCGGGGTCTACGAGTTCGTCGAATTTGACCGCGAAGCCCTCGTCAAATTGCCTGACGATATGTCCGACGCTCCGGCCGACCGCGAGCCGCGTACCAATTTCCACATCGATGTCAGCCGATACCGCTACACCCGATGGTGAAGCGTCAATCACAAAGCACGTGAGCGCGGTTCCATCACCGAAGAGAAGAGTGGTGTGCGGGTCCTCTGGAATGATGCGCTCCTGCTGGCGCACGTCAACGATTGTCGCATCCTTTGCGCGCGCCTCGATCCATTCCAGCTTGTTCGTGAGCTGTCGCCGCTGATTTTTCGTCGCCTTTAGTTCGACGAGGAAGCCGCCAGCCATGAAATCCGAAATGAAGCCTTCAAGATGTCCCAACTCACCGAAATGGCTGATCACGCGCTCGCCAATTGGGCCGAGCACAGGCGCGGCGACGAGCATTTGAAAAGGAGAGATACGAGTTGTGCGACAGGCAAACTGACGCCGTTTGCCGTGTCCGTCGTAGCGGCTGGCGAGGCTGTAACGGCCGGCGGCCTGAATATCGACGGCGCGTCGCTTCAGGAAGTCCTGTGCTGCGGACACGACACGAAGCTCTCTCCATCGAAACTCGCGTCCATCTAGCAGTGCAATGCTATAAGCAAAGCTAATGGAGCGCTTTGTTCCATACGTTGTGGTTAAGCACCGATTAGCGCAGCCAAGTTTCGGCGTGGAACTGTGTATGGCCGAGTGACCACTTTGGGTCGATTTTGCCTGCGCTGTCCGTTGCGACGTAGTCGATCGTGTCGGTCAGGCGGCGATCTTTTTGGTGATTCCGAGGTGGCGTTCGATCGCCGCGATGCGGTCGAGCGCGTGATCGATTTCCTTGCTGTGGCCAGCATGGTCTTCTACCGCAGCTTCTACATCCTTGAGCCGTCGCTTGATATCGGCAAGCTCCTCCATGATTCCGGCGATGTCCCTTTTTGTTGCCATCTCTCCTCTTACGGCGGCGATATCCTTTTTTGTCGCCATCTCTTTTCTGACGGCGGCNNTCGCCATGTGTTTGACGACATGGCTAAGCATTGATCCGACTTCGTTGAGGGTCGTCTTTTTTGCCATACGCGGGCAAGTATATCACAGGCTCCGGATGGCCGGCTGGATGTCACGGATTGGAATGGGCGACGGTCGTGGCGTGTCATGAAAATGAGCGCGCGGTGGCGGGGGATCCGGGCGGCTGGTGGCGTCGCGGATTTGCACCGACAGTGTGCATCAAGGACTCGGATTTGCAAGAAGCCGCCTTTGCTCCGAGGACACGGATTTGCAAGGGACGAGAGGGGATAGGCGGGACTCGGATTTGCAAAGTGTGAGGGGAGCTGCGGCGCGGGGTTGAGCGGAGGATGGGTGTTTGGTCAGTGGGGTTGTGGATGTTGAGCTGCTACGATGGAATGATACCAGGGTCGCGAGAGGATCGCGCACTGTTAGGCGACACAT
>PLJS01000027.1 GCA_003140315.1 Hyphomicrobiales bacterium | reverse complement strand
GGCCCCCTTCGGAGCGGCAACTCGCCATTTATCATCTAGCAGTTGAATTATTGACCGCTTGCCTTAGGCTGCGGCGCATTATCCGCGCAGACGTTGGCCGGAAGGTCCCGAATGTCGTCCCGTTCCACGGCGGCCGGGGTGGCCGACGAGCGGCCGCGCAGGACGCGGCACGGCGGTATTTTTGGTACTGGCCCCTCTAGGACCAAAAAAGGGACCATGCGTGATTTCAAAAGGGACCAAGAGGCAGGGCGGACTTCGCTGAGAGCAGGAAACGACATTTATGTGTTCCCCGACACATTCACTGGGGCGCGGTAGCGATTACTCCTGGCCATCGACGAGCGATACCCGCTCTTCGTTTGAAAAACAGGAGAATATCCGTGACGACGATCCTCAAGACTGCGTCGGTCCTCGCGATCGCGGCGGCCACGCTAATTGCCGGCCAAGCCTTCGCAGGGACGGCGACCAACATCGGCATCCAGCGTAACTGTACCACCACAATCATGTGCTGCATTCCCGGGAAGGGGTGTTTCTCCCCCAATACCCCCACTGGATACACTTGCAACGATGGCCACGCACAGCCGGTAACCACGTGCATTGCGACGCCCCGAAAGTGAGGGGGCTTGATCTCGCGAAGCCTCGGGCGAGTCCATGCAACCGACCGATTTCGTGGTTGCATGGACATCGTGGTTGCATGAGGGAAGCGGGCTCTTGGGTGCGCTTCGCGACCTCAAGGACGAGGCCGCCAACTAGGGCGGCCGTTAAGCAAAGGAGGATAAGTGTCGGACGACGCAGCAGGCGAACAGCGCATCAGGTCAAGCTTTGCCAAGCAGGGGCATATGACTGCGCTGGCCGCAACTATTGGGCCGATTTCGCGTGGCTCCGTTGAGATCGCGTTGAGACCATCGGCGGCCACGTCGCAGCAACACGGCTTCGTTCACGGCGGCATCGTCAGCGCTATCGCCGATACCGCTGCTGGGTACGCGGCGCTTAGCGTCATGCCTCCCGGCACGGGAGTTCTGACAGTCGAATTTAAAATCAACTTCGTCGCACCCGCGACGGGCGACCGCATCATTGCGCGAGGGCGCGTCGTCAAGGCGGGCCGGACGTTGGTGCTGACTCAGACCGATGTGTTCGCGGAGACTGCCGGGAAGGAGAAGCTGATCGCTCTCCTGACGGGTACCATGATGGTCGTCCTAGATCGCGAGGGCGTTAGCGATTAGCAAAAGGGACCACTGCCTATCGAATGGGGCCAGTACCGTATTTTTCACGGCGCCGGAAACAGCGCTGCGCTCCGCCCCGTCGCCCAATAGACAACAAGCCCAATCCACTCGCGCATCGCCGTGTCGGTGCGGCGCAGCCCATCGCCGAGAGACGCGAAAGGCCGCAGGATGTCGATTGCGCCGCGGGTGCGGTAGTCGACCGGATAGGGCTCGACCGGGAACCCGGCGGCGCGGAAGGCGCCGACCGCGCGCGGCATGTGATGCGCGCTGGTGACCAGGAGCCAGCGCTCGCCGGGCTTGGGCTCAAGCAGCGCCTTCGTGAAGCGCGCGTTCTCGTCGGTGTCGTGCGACTTGTCTTCGAGCGTGATCCGCTCCTTGGCGATGCCGAAGCTCTCAAACAGGCGCGCCGCAAGCTCCGCCTCGCTCGACCCCTCATAGATGAGCCGATCCGAGCCGCCCGAGAACGCGATCCGCGCGGCGGGGAAGCGCCGCGCGAGCTCCGCCATCGCGGTCAACCGCTCGGCCGCCTCATTGAGCGCGATCTCGTGACGCGCGGGCGAGACCACCGTGTCGAACGCACCGCCGAGTGAGATGATACCGTCGGGCGCGCCGCGCGAGGCGTCCCACGCCGGAAATCGATCCTCCAGCGGCAGGATGATCGCATTGCCGAGCGGCGAGAGGCCCGCGATCGCGAGCAGGATCAGCGCCGCGACGACAAGCCTGCGCCCCGCCCGCGCGAAGCGCGTGAGCATCAGCACGACGCCGATGAGACCGAAGCTGATGAGGACGTTTGAGGGTAGCGCGAAGAAGCCGAGACTCTTGGCGAGGAGGAAGAACATCTAGGTCTTCTTCCACGCCTCGTAGCGCGCCTTCGCCTCATCGTTCGGCGGGTAGAGGCCGGGCAGCTTCACGCCTTTCTCGACCTCGCTCACCACCCAGGTCTCGTAGCGCTCATGGTCGGCGCCTTCCGCGACGACGAAGTCGACGAGGTCCTTCGGGATCAGCACCGCGCCGTCGTCATCCACCATGATCACGTCGTCGGGAAACACCGCGACACCGCCGCACGCGATCGGCTCCTGCCAGCCGACGAAGGTGAGCCCGTTGACCGATGCCGGCGCGGCCGTTCCGGCGCACCACACCGGCAGGCCGGTCGCCACCACGCCGGCCTTGTCGCGCACCACGCCGTCGGTGACCAGCGCGGTGACACCGCGCCGCGCCATACGCATGCACAGAATGTCGCCGAAGATGCCGGCCGTGGTGACCCCCATGGCGTCGGCGACCGCGATGCAGCCCTCCGGCATCGCCTCGATTGCGGCGCGCGTCGAGATCGGGCTCGCCCAGCTTGCCGGCGTCGCGAGGTCCTCGCGCACTGGCACGAAGCGCAGCGTGAAGGCCGGTCCGACCAGGCGCTTTCCGGTGCCGCCGGAAAACGGCATCGGCCCGCTCATCCAGCAGTGCCGGATGCCCTTCTTGAGCAGCATCGTGGTGACCGTGGCGGTGGTGATCGCCTCAAGCGTGGCGACGAGATCAGGCGCAAGGCTCAAGGACGCCTCCGTGGCGGGCGGTGCGTGGACGATGCGTGCGGGCGCATCGGGCGGAGAACGCCGACGATACGCGAGCGCCTTGCCGGCCGCCAGTCCGCGCCGTGCGTCAGCCTTCGGGCACGCCTGCCTTGCGCAGGCCGTCCATGTAATGGTCGCGGTCGGTGTCTTTCTTGAATGGATAAGTCTCGCCGAATTCCCGGACGTTGAAACTCCGTTCGAGGTCGAGAAGCGCCGTCAGATAAAACGCCGCTTCCTCGTGCGCCCCGAGATGGCCAAGCGCCGCGACCAGCGGCTTGTAGCCGTTGATGAAATCCGGATTGGCTTTGACGACGCGGCGGCCAACCGTCGCGGCCAGCTCGTAATCGCGGTTGAACAGATAGGCGATCGTGTAGGCGTTCTCGAAGAAGCGGAAATAGGGATCGAAGGGCGCGAGCTCGCGCGAGCGTTCGAGCCGCCGCAAGGCTTCCTTCGGCTCGCCGAGGTAACAGTAGGTCGCGGCGCTCAACGCCCAGATATAGGCGAGGTTCGGATTGAGCCGCAGCGCGCGATCGAAGAATTCAATGGCCGACTTGAAATCCTTCTTCCAGGCACAGCAGTGCGCATAGATGCCGGCGGCCTCGGCATTCTCCGGATCGAAGTTCATGGCGCGCAAGCAAAGATCCTGCGCGGTCGTAAGCGTCTTGACCGCGTCGGCGGTCCAGCCCTGGCCGACATGCCACAGATGCCAATATGCGGCCCAGGTGAGCACCAGCGAGTCATCCGGGTCGATTTCGAGGGCGCGCTGGATCAGTTCGCCGGCCTGCTCGAACTTCTTGCGCTCCATCGTGTAGATCAGCGGAATGGCGCGCAGCAGCAGCCCGGTTGCGCCGTATTTCTCCCGCCGCTTGGGCTGCCCCTCGATGAACAGGATCACCGGATCGATGCGGCTGACGATCTTGGCGGTGATCTTCTCGTTGACGAGGTGCAACTCGTCCTCGCGCAGTTCGAAGCGATCGCTCCACACCGGCGTCGCGTAGCGCGTGAGGTCGAGGAGCCGCACGCTGATCTGGTACTTGTCCGCATGCCTCGTGAGCGCGCCGTCGAGGACGAAATCGAGCTCGCTCGGCCGCAGCGCCTCGTCGGCGGCATACCCGGTCTGATCCTTGCGCCGCAGCGCGACCGGCGGGATCACGTCGAACCAGCGGAAGCGCGCCAGCGCGGCGGCGATCTCGTGGCTCAGCGACAGCGCGAGATTCTCCTCGCGCTCCTCCGGATTGGCGTGGAACGGCAGCACGCCGACGCGCAGGCGGTTGCGCGGCGTGGCGGGCAGCGGCGTCTTCTGCCGTTTCGGCCGTGGCGGGCTCGGCGCCGCCACGGCCTGTTCTTCGCGGCCTGAGAACATGCGGATCGCCTCATACAGGGCGTTCGTCTCCGGCGAGGGCTCGACGTCGAGCGTCATCCGCAAGGCATCGCGGCAACGCGTGTATTCGCGCAGCGCCTGTGGCCGCTCGCCCTTGTCGGCGAGCGCCCGCATCAGGATGCGCGAGGCACCTTCGTGCGTCGGATCGAACATGATCAGGCGCCGCGCGATTTCGGCGCGCTCCTCAGCGTCGGTGTGGTCGCCATGCGCGTTGCTGAGCTCGTCTTCGAGCAGCGCCCTGCGGCGCTCCACGAAGCGCGTGCGTTCGGTCAGCAGCCAGTGATCAAATGAGATCGTCAGGCCGTCGAGCTCCTCGAGCAGGTCGCCCGAGCAGTGATGGGCAAGCTCGCTGCGGTGCGCGCCCTGCGCGAAATCGGGCGCCAGGACCGCCAAGGCGTCGATCCAGCACACCGCGACCTTGAGCGAGATCATCTCGCGGTCGGCCCGGATCAATTCCTTGGCGAGCGGGCCGAACGCCACGACGAGTTCGCGATAGGCCTGGCGAAAACTCGCCCGCGCGTGAACGTCGGGAACGCGGTCCCAGAGCATCGCGGCGAGCCGGCTGCGCGCGACGCGCTGGCCGCGCGCGAGACAGAGATAGCCAAGGATCGCGCGCGCTTTGCGGCCGCGCGGCAGGACGTTCCGGCCGAGATACGACGTGGCGCGCATCCCGCCCAGGATATGGATCCGGACGATCGGACGGTCCGGCCCCCGCACCGGATCGAGCGCCACCACTTTGCTTTTGTTCAATTCCGCGGGCGAAAGCCGTTTCTGCATAGCTTCAAGCCTCATAAGCGGGCGCGATACACACTCACGGCCTGCGGACACCGTCCTCCACAACCTTACCGAAGTTTTCTTCACGGTAGAAGACGAATTTTCACGCGTTTCTCACAGCGGGCGGCGGGTCCGTCGCCGAGTTTTCACAGCCGTTAAACGCCGCTTTTACAGCCCGGCATCTTGCTCGCGCATAGCTTGAATCATCGACGCCAGGAGGCGCGATGAACAACTGGAGGCAGCGATGGCAATGCACGAGCAGATCAAGGTGAAACTCTCCCCGCCGGAAGCCCAGGATAACGGCAAGGTGCGCATCGGTACGATGAGCCCGGCTTTCCCGGCCGTGAGCAAGACACCGAAGCAAGCGACCGACAGCGCCAAGGTGCGCATCGGCACGATGAGCCCGAGCTTCCCGGCGGTCCGTCCGGCGACGACCAAGACGGCCGACAACGCCAAGGTCCGTCTCGGCACGATGAGCCCGGCGCTGCAGCGCTAAGAGCTGGCCAACGTATCAGGGCGGAGCATTCCGCCCTGATACGGCGTATTCGAACTGCTCGATTTTGCGCGTGTCCGCGACATGCCGGATGCGGGCCAGACACTTCCGAGGCCTCATGGACCAGCCACTGCCCAACACGCCGCTCGTCAAGTTCTATCGTTTTCTTCCCGGCGCGCGCGCGCCGCAGCGCGCCGACCGCTCCGCCGCCGGCTCGATGCCGACGCGCGCATTCCGTTATTGCGAGGCGATGCGCACCGCGTCGGCGCTGGGCTGGTACATGTTCCCGCCGATGAACTTCAAGCTGATGTGGGACGGCGCGAACGACGTCGTCTGGAACTACGAAAACAACGACAACTGGTACTCGCTTAACGCCGCGCAGTTTCCCGATTTCGCGTCGCACTTCGACGGCATCGCGCCGCCCGATATTCAAGGCTATTCGCCGCCGTTTCTTGGCTCGTTCAAGGACCCGGCCGGGCTGATGCTGTGGAGCGGTTTCGCCGCTCGCACCGCGCCCGGATGGAGCCTCTTGGTCCGACCGCCGGCCAACCTGACCCGCAGCCTGGGGTACGAGAGCTATGAGGGCATCATCGAGACCGACCGCTGGTTCGGTCCATTGTTCGTGAACCTCAAGCTTACGCGGCCGAACGTACCGATCGAGTTCGACGCGGACTATCCGTTTCTGCAGGTCCAGCCGGTGCACCGCAGCGTCTACGGAGACGCGCTCGACCGTTTCGATATTGTGGAAAACCTCGAAGATCTGCAGCCGACGGATTGGGACGACTTCCGCAAGACGGTCTCCAAGCCGATGGCCGATCCGCATCGTCCGCGCGGCGAATACGCGGTGGAGACCCGGCGGCGGCGACAGGGCGAAGACCCGGGCGAAACATAGCGGCATTGAGCCGGGCGCAGACGAGACCTAGCCTCTTCTATTGACGTCCGCCGAATTTCAACGTTCAGTTGCACGATTCCCGAGGGAGTCGCATGTTTCATTATCGAGCGCGGCGACCAGACGAGGCTGCGTTCACCGTCCCGGCGGTGAATAGGCTGCAATCCGTCGCCCCCTCGGCGGACGAGCGCGCGGATGGTTTTGCCGCGCCCTCGTCCCGGCCCCGGCTCGGTTGGCTCGCCCTGTGGATGAGCGGAACGCTTGCCGCCTTCATCATCGCGGCGATCTCGGTCCGCGCGCTCGCAAAGACCTTCAACGCGTTCGAGATGATGACCATCCGCAGCGCGGGCGGCCTCCTGATCCTGTTCCTGATGGCGACGCTGCGGCCCGAGCTGCGCCGCGGCGTGCGGGTCCACCGGATGGGCCTGCAAGGCTTCCGCAACCTCGTGCATTTCGGCTCGCAGATCTGCTGGACCATCGCGATCACGCTGCTGCCGTTCGCAACCGTGTTCACGCTCGAATTCACGATTCCCGCCTTCGTCGCCGTGCTGGCGGTGCTGTTCCTCGGCGAGCGCATGACCGTAACGCGCGCGACCGCGCTCTGCGTAGCTTCGTCGGCGTCCTGGTGATCCTGCGGCCGGGGATGGACGCGTTTCAGCCCGCGACGCTGCTGCTGATCATCGGCTCGCTGCTATTTGCAACCGCCGCGATCGTCACCAAGAAGCTGATCCTGACCGAGACGACGTTCTCGATCATGTTCTGGATGAACCTGATGCAACTGCCGATGAACTTCGCCGGCAGCCATCCCCTGTTCTTCCTCAAGCTCGATGCCTCGATGATGCTGCCGGTGCTGGGCGTCGCGGTCGCCGGGCTAGCGATCCATTATTGCCTCACCAACGCGTTCCGCTATGGCGATGCGATGATCGTCATCCCGATGGATTTCCTGCGCGTGCAGCTGGTCGCGGTCGTCGGCTGGATGTTCTACGGCGAGCGCCTCGACATCTTCGTCTTCGCCGGCGCGGCGCTGATCGTCACGGGCGTGCTCTGGAACGTGCGCGGGGAGGCGCGGCGCAGCGACACGGCCCACGCGCCGGTCGCGCCGCGCAGCACCGCGATTCAGGCGGCCAAGTCGTTTTAATCAAGTAGCTTTAGTCCCAGCGCGGCGCCCAGCCCACGCTGACCACCCGGCCGCCGGCCTTGGCGAGCTGGCCGATCTCGGCCATCTCGGCATCGCTCAGCGCGAAGTCGAAGATCGCCATGTTCTCCGACAGCCGCTCGACCTTCGAGGTGCGCGGGATCACGACCGCGTTCTGCTGGACGAGCCAGCGCAGCGAGACCTGCGCGGCGGACTTGCCGTGCGTCTTGCCGATGCGGGCAAGCGTCTCGTCGCCGCCGATGCGCCCGCGCGCGATCGGACAATAGGCCGTGACCGCGATGCCGTGCTTCTCGCACGCGGCCTTCACCTTGCTCTCGTCGAGGTACGGATGCCATTCGACCTGATTGGTGGCGATCGGCTCGGACGAGAGCTTCACGGCCTCGTCCACCAGCGCGACCGTGAAGTTCGAGACGCCGATGTGGCGCGCGTATCCTGCCTGTTTCATCTTGCACATCGCACCCAAAGTCTCGGCGAGCGGGATTTGCGGGTTCGGCCAGTGGATCAGCAACAGGTTCACGTCCGACACGCGCAGGTTCGCGAGGCTCTGCTTCACGGCGCGCTCCAGCGCGGGCGGCGCAAGCTCGGTGTGCGGCACCTTGGTGGTGATGAACACATCCTCGCGCTTGACGCTCGAAGCGCGCAGGCCCTCCCCGACTTCCCTCTCGTTGCCGTAGATCAGCGCGGCGTCGAGATGGCGATAGCCGAGCCGCAGTCCCTGCTCGACGATGCGCGCGCCGACCGCGCCGTTGAGCTGCCAGGTGCCGAGACCGAGCGCGGGGATTTTTGCGCCATTGGCTTCGATGATTTGCATGTCACACGTCCCACTTCGGCGCCTGCGGCGGATTGACGACGCGCCCGTCGGCGCGCTTGAGCCCGTCGATCTCGGCCATTTCGGCTGGCGTAAGTTCGAAATCGAGAACCTCGAAATTTTCCTTCTGCCGCTCCGGCTTGCTCGAGCCCGGAATGACGATGATGCCCTGCTGCACCAGCCAGCGCAGCGAGGCCTGGCTCGCGGTCTTGCCGTGCGCCGCACCGATGCGCTCCAGCACCGGATTGCCGGGCACGCGCCCGCGCGCGATCGGGCAATAGGCCGTGACGTTCAAAAGATGGCGGCGCGTCTCCGTGAAAATCTTGGAGAAATCGAGAAACGGATGCGCTTCGATCTGGTTGGTGGCCAGCGGCTCCTGCGTATGCATCATCGCCTCATCCAGCAGCGCCACCGTGAAGTTGGCGACGCCGATGTGGCGCGCAAGGCCCTCGCGTTTGGCCTTGTTGAGCGCGCCGATGCTTTCGGCCATCGGCACGTGCGGATTGGGCCAGTGGATCAGCAGCAGATCGACGAACGGCAGATCGAGCGCCTTCAGGCTCCCGTCGACCGAGCGCGCAAAATCGTCGGCCTTGAGCTTGTCGTCGCGCACCTTGGTGGTGAGGAAGATATCCTCGCGCTTGATTCCCGAGGCGCGCATCGCCTGCCCGACCTCGCGCTCGTTGCCGTAATAGGCCGCAGTATCAAGATGCCGGTAGCCGATGCGCAAAGCCGACAGGATCGCGGCCGCCCCCGCCTCCTCTTTCAGCCGCATGGTGCCGAAGCCGACGATCGGAATGCCGGCGTCGTGGGTCTCGCCGAATTGCATGAATCCTCCCCTGATAATTGTACGTCAGTAGCGCGTCGCGCGGCCGCGCGCCACCGTCAACACACGTTCAAAGACCTTGGAAGGAGCGCAGCAGCAGTGCACGCCGCGCGGTCTCCTGCGCAAGGCAGGCCGCGCCCAAGATGGTCGCCATCGTGCCCTGGATCTTGTCGTAATAGAACGCGCAGGTGCGCTCCCGGCTCGTTGCCCATGCGTCCTGCATCGCCTTGAGCTTGTCCTTCTGCCGATCATCGAGCTCGGCACTGAGCGCCTTCAGATTTTCGGCGAGAATGTCCTCCAGATCGCCTGCTCGACGCGATAGCAGTCCGCGATCGCGGCGGTCGATTTCGCCTGCGGACGGTTCGTGCACGGCGTCGCGACCAGCCGGAGCACGCAACGCTGCTCGGCCGCGTCGGTGTCTTTCGCGGTTTTCGCCACGCATGTGCGGTTCGCCGCGACGTCCTTCGCGCTGGGCTTTACGTCCTGCGCGTTGAGGAGCGTCGAACCGAGACCCGCCACAGCGATACCGAGCATGACTGCGACACGAGAGATCATCGTTGTACTTTCGCCATCGATCGACGAACCCCTCTATCGCGCGCGCGCCTGCCGGTCGATTCCCGTGACCGCATACTGCGCGGCGAGCACCGCGCCCTCCTGCCAGCCCGACAGGAACGTAATCTGGTCGCCCGCCATGTGGAAGCGGCCCTGCGGCTCGGCCAACACCTTGCTGTTGTCGCCGAACGTGGCTGCGTCCTCGTTCACCCAGCCGCCGAGCTGGAACTCCATGTTCTCCCAGCCGATCGCGACGCCGCGCTCGACATAGCGCTCGTAGCCCAGATGCAGCCGCTCGCCCTGCTCACGCGCGATGCGCAGCCGTTCGGCGACCGGCTTCACGTTGAACTCGATCGCATTCCGGCCGCGCATGTAGGCACCGGTCAGCGTGCCCTTGGGACTGAGGTAGCCGGACGACGGATACCAGATCTGATCGATCGTATCGGTGGTCCACGAAATGCCGCCGTAGATGTTCGCGTCGCGCTCCCAGAAGCGCTCGGCCTGCCAGCCGACCTTGCCGGCCGCCGTGGTCTGCGCGTTCGCGGCCGCGCTCAGGTAGGGCGCCGGAAGGTTGGTCTTGAGCTTGGCGAACACGGGGAGCGGAATGGTCGAGACGCAGTAGTCGGCGGCGATCGTCCGCGCGCTGCCGCCATCCTCGAACGCGACCGTCACCTTGTCGGACGCAACGTCGATATTGGTGACCTTGGCGCCGTAGCGGATCAGGCCGTCGATCGTGCCGGCGCGGCGCGCGAGCGGCTGGCGCAGGAAGCCCTTGGCGAAATTGTCCATGCCGCCGACCGGCTCCATCAGCGAGGTCTGCCAGTAGGCGTCGGCATCGCGCAGGATCCAGTCGCTCCACACCCGCGAGCGCAGGATTTCCTCAAGCTTCATCGGGCCGATCGGCTTGATCGGGGTCGCGACGCCTGCGGGCGTCGCGATTCCGGCGCGTCCAGACTGGTTCTGGTACGACCAGCTCGGCGCCTTGCCGGGCGTGTCGACCTTGGTGAGGTCGCCGAACTGCACCAGCATGTCATGCAGCTTTTCGACGTCGGTCCCGGTCACCGGCAGATCGAGGCCGCCGCGGTCGATGCATTTGTCCAGCAGTTCGGCAACGTGCCCTTGTAGGCTGTAGAACGCCTCGCGCACCGGCACGGTGCGGCCATTGCCGAGCGTATTCGAATGCACCAGGTTGGCGCGGCTCGCAAAGATGAAGGGCTGCAGCGCGACGCCGAAGCGGCGGCAATAGTCGATGACGTTGACATGGCTGTGCGGAATGCGGCCGGGACCGGCATTGAGCCACAGGCCTTCGTCGAAATCGACGGTCTGCGCCGGCTGGTTCATCTCCTGGAACGTGTCGCCGCGCCGCAGCGTGAGGCTGCGTCCGCCCGCGCGCCGCTGCGCCTCCAGGATCACGCAGTCATAGCCCGCACGGTCGAGCTCGTAGGCCGCACACAGCCCTGACACGCCGGCACCGAGGATCGCGACGGTCTTGCCCGTGCCGGACGCCGCCGGAAGCTCGAAGCTTGCCGCAAGCGCGGGCGGGGCTTGCAGGAACTCCCATACGGCGAGCGTCTCATAGACAGCTCCGGCCCCGCCGAGCTTGGCCATGCCTTCCAACAGACCGCGGCGCGTCATCGGCATACCGACCTCCTGACAATGATCCCGGCGAGGACACTACCTCTTTTCACGGCACGTCGCTTCAGCGACCAGCAAGACACACATCCTCACGTTGATCCACACGTCGCAAGACCGTCATCCAACCGTCATCGGCAGACGCAAGAGTTACCGCCTCACCGATAAGAGGCGACAATGACCGACATGGCACTGCCGGGTTCGCTTGAACCTGCACTTCCCTCCGCGACGCGGCCCGATCTCGACAAAGGGTTCAATCCGATGACCCTGATCCTGTTCTTCGGGACCTTGGCCTGCGGACTGCTTTATGTCGCCTACAGCCTGTACGTCGACGTCGGCGAAACCGGCACGAAGGTCGCGAATTACCTGCCCTATCTGCTGTTGTTCGTCGCGCTGCTGATCGCGCTCGGCTTCGAGTTCGTCAATGGATTCCACGACACCGCCAATGCGGTCGCGACCGTGATCTACACCCACTCGCTGCCGGCCGAATTCGCCGTGATGTGGTCGGGATTCTTCAATTTCCTCGGCGTGCTGCTGTCGAGCGGCGCGGTCGCCTTCGGCATCGTGTCGCTGTTGCCGGTCGAATTGATCCTGCAGGTCGGCAGCGGCGCGGGCTTTGCCATGGTGTTCGCGTTGCTGATCGCCGCGATCATCTGGAACCTCGGGACCTGGTATCTCGGCCTCCCTGCCTCCTCGTCGCACACGCTGATCGGCTCGATCATCGGTGTCGGCATCGCCAACGCGCTGATGCGTGGCCAGGATGGCACGTCCGGCGTGGATTGGGGCAAGGCGACGGAAATCGGCTGGTCGCTGCTGCTCTCGCCGCTGTTCGGCTTCGTCATGGCGGCGCTGCTGCTCCTGGTGCTGAAATTCGCCGTGCGCAATCCCGCCCTCTACGCAGCGCCCAAAGGCAACGAGCCTCCGCCGCTGTGGATCCGCGGCATCCTGATCCTGACCTGCACCGGGGTGAGCTTCGCGCACGGCTCGAACGATGGGCAGAAGGGCATGGGCCTGATCATGCTGATCCTGATCGGCACCGTGCCGACCGCCTACGCGCTCAACCGCGCGATGCCGGTCAGTCAGGTGCAGGAATTCCAGCAGAACTCGCAAGCCGCCGTCGTCGTCATCAAGAAGAAGGCCGAAGGCTACAACGTGCTCGGCGATCCGCGGCCGGCCGTCACCGTCTATGTGTCCAAGCACAAGATCAACGAAGGGACCTATCCTTCGCTTGCCGTACTGGTGAGCGATATCTCCGCGCAGGTGACACAGTACGGCTCGATGTCGAAGTTTCCCGCCGACGCGGTCGGCAACACGCGCAATGACATGTATCTCGCATCGGAAGCGATCCGCTTCCTGATGAAGGACAAGGAGAACGACCTGAGCAAAGACGAAACGGCGACGCTGAACGCCTACAAGAAGTCGCTCGACAACGCGACCAAGTTCATCCCGCTCTGGGTCAAGGTGGCGGTCGCGATTGCGTTGGGCCTCGGCACCATGATCGGCTGGAAGCGCATCGTCGTCACCGTCGGCGAGAAGATCGGCAAGACGCACCTCACCTACGCGCAAGGCGCCGCCGCCGAGCTTGTCGCGGCTGCCACGATCGGCGCTGCGGACGGGCTCGGGTTGCCGGTTTCGACCACGCATGTGCTCTCGTCCGGCGTCGCCGGTACGATGATGGCGAACGGCTCGGGCCTGCAGATGGCGACGCTGCGCAACCTCATGATGGCCTGGGTACTGACGCTGCCCGCCGCCATCACGCTCTCGGCGTTCCTCTACTGGTTCTTCGTGCAGATGTTCTGAAAAAGCCCGAAGGCGTCGGAAAGACAGTTCAGCTCGTCTTCTCGAAAATCTCCCGCCCGATCAGCATACGGCGGATTTCGCTCGTGCCGGCGCCGATCTCGTAGAGCTTGGCGTCGCGCAACAGGCGCCCGCAGGGGAAGTCATTGATGTACCCGTTGCCGCCGAGGCACTGGATCGCTTCCAGCGCCATCCAGGTCGCGCGCTCGGACGCATAGAGGATCGCGCCGGCCGCGTCCTCGCGCGTGGTGCGTCCGCCGTCGCAGGCGCGCGCGACCGCGTACACGTAGGACCGCGCGGCGTTCATCGTCACATACATGTCGGCAAGCTTTGCCTGGATGAGCTGGAACTTGCCGATCGGCTGGCCGAACTGCTTGCGGTCGTGGACATAAGGGATCACGGCGTCCATGCACGCCTGCATGATGCCGAGCGGCCCCGCGGCGAGCACCACGCGCTCGTAGTCGAGGCCCGACATCAGCACGTTGACGCCGTTGCCGATCGCGCCGAGCACGTTCTCCGCCGGCACCTCGCAATTCTCGAAGACGAGCTCGCTGGTATCGGAGCCGCGCATGCCGAGCTTGTCGAGCTTCTGCGCTTGGCTGAATCCCGCAAACCCCTTCTCGACGATGAAGGCGGTCATGCCGCGCGCGCCCGCGGTTGGATCGGTCTTGGCATAGATCACGAAGGTCTCGGCCACCGGCCCGTTGGTGATCCACATCTTGGTGCCGTTGAGTACGTAATGGTCGCCCTTTTTATTGGCGCGCGTGCGCATCGAGACGACGTCGGAGCCGGAATTCGGTTCCGACATCGCAAGCGCGCCGACATGCGTGCCGGAGACGAGGTCCGGCAGATAGCGCTTCTTCTGTTCGGGCGTGCCATTGCGGCTGATCTGGTTGACGCACAAGTTGGAGTGCGCCCCGTAGGACAGCCCGACCGCCGCCGAGCCGCGCGAGATCTCCTCCATGGCGACGCAGTGCGCCAGATAGCCGAGCCCCGACCCGCCATATTCCTCGGCGACCGTGATGCCGAGGACACCCAGTTCGCCGAGCTGTGGCCACAGATCGCGCGGGAATTCGTTCGAGCGGTCGATCTCGTCGGCGCGCGGAGCGATGCGGTCGTTCGAGAACCGCCCGACCGTGTCGCGCAACGCATCGACGTCCTCACCGAGACCGAAGTCGAACCCGCGCCAGGCATTCGGGATCATGGGCGTCGCTCCCAATAGCTTTTGGCGACGATAGACGGGCGTGGGAGCTTTGTCAGGTACGGCTGAAATGCACCGTCATTTCAGCCCGAACCACAGCGTCGCGATCGCCAAGAACGCAAAGAATCCAACCACGTCCGTCACCGTGGTGACGAACGGGCTCGATGCCACCGCGGGATCGAAGCGCATCCGGTTGAGCGCGAGCGGAATGAGAATGCCGCCGAGCGCCGCCGCGATCATGTTGCAGATCATCGCGAGCCCGATCACGACGCCGAGGCCCGGCGTCTTGAACCAGATGACCGCCGCGACGCCGGTGATGACGGCGAAGGCGACCCCGTTGAACACGCCGACGGCAAGCTCGCGCAGGATCACGCGCCTCGCATTGCTGGCCCCGAGCTCGCGGGTCGCAAGCGCGCGCACCGCGACCGTCATCGTCTGGGTCGTGGCGTTGCCGCCCTGGCTCGCCACGATCGGCGCCAGCACGGCGAGCGCCACCATCTGCTGGAGCTGGCCTTCGAACAGGCCGAGCACCGAGGAGGCGAGGAACGCGGTCGCGAGGTTGATGAGCAGCCAGTTGAACCGCCCCTTGGCGATCCGCCACACGGAGTCCGACAGTTCCTCGCTCCGGTTGACGCCGCCGAGCGCCTTGATGTCCTCTTCGGCCTCTTCCTCGATCACGTCGACGATATCGTCGAAGGTGATGACGCCGACCATGCGGTCCTGCGCGTCGACGACGGGCGCCGCGACCAGGTTGTAGCGCTCGAAGCGCCGCGCGACCTCCTCCTGGTCGTCGGTGGCACGGACCAGGTGCCGCTCCGGTTCCATCAGTTCGGACATGCCGACCGGCCGCTTGCTCCGCATCAGCCGGTCGAGCGGCACCGCGCCGCGGAAATGGGCGTCCGCGTCGATCACGTAGATTTCGAAGAAGCGCTCGGGCAGGTCCTCGGTCTTCTCGCGCATGTAGTCGATGGTCTGCCCGACGGTCCAGGCCGGCGGCACGGCGATGAACTCGGTCTGCATGCGCCGGCCGGCCGAGCCGTTCGGATAATCGAGGCCGCGCGTCAGTTCGGCGCGCTCGGGCGCCGGGAGCTGCTCGAGGATCTCGGCCTGATCCTCCTTGGGCAGGTCTTCCAGGATGTAGACGGCATCGTCGGAATCGAGGTCGCGCACGCCCTCGGCCACCGTTTCGGGCGGCAGCTCTTCGAGGATTTCCTCACGCACCGTGTCGTCGACTTCGGTCAGCGCCGCGAAGTCGAAATCCGCGCCCATCAGCTCGACGAGCTGCGGCCGCAGTCCGGGATCGAGCGCCTCGATCAGGTCTCCGGTGTCGGATTCGTGCAGGTCGCCGGCGAGCGTGCGCAGCAGCGTGGCGTCGCGGCCGGCGATCGCCTCGGCGACCTTGGTCACGAATTCGGGATTGATCGCGCCGTCTGCGCCACGCAGCCCGGATGCCGCAGCCGCGGTCTCGGCGGTCTCTTTTTCGTCGAGCATGCCGGCCTCGCGGGGTTCAGGCGCGCGGGAAACGTTCAGGGATTCGACCGCTTGTACGCTGCGCCCATGACGCGGGCAATAAACTCAACCGGAACGCCGCGGTGCCGCGACGCAAATCCGCCGCGGCCGGTCAGTCGATGGTCAAGATGTTGGTGCGGCCGAGAGAGGTGGCATAGATGTGCCATAGCAATGGGTTACGCAAAGGTGCGGGCGAAACTGCTCCATTGAGGCTCAAGGGTTATTTTCAGCGACGCCCGCACCGTTCCGCCGATCCGCTCGCCCCTTGTTGTTCTCGGTTCTGTGCCTGTTCCTTTGCACCAAGGGGTACTGGCCCCTTTTGATGGTCAGTGGTCCCTTTTGAGAACAGAGGTGGTCCCTTTTGAGCGGTCCCCTAACTTTTGAGCGTGAATGCGACCCTAATACTTGGTTAAGAGGCCGGTAACTTCCTGCGATCATAATGTTGCACCATGAGCGAACTCGCTCCGGAGCATCGCAGAGCCGTTCGCCAACGCACCCTGATCGGGCGCTTCCTGAAAGACGAATCAGCCGCAACCGCAATTGAGTACGGGCTGATCGCCGCCGGAATTTCCGTTGCAATCATCACGGTCGTGCAAGGACTCGGCACAAAATTGAACTCGACCTTCGGTGCCGTCAAGAATGCGCTAAAGTAGGCAACGCGCTCCTCGTCGGCAGTGCGGCATCCTCCCCTCGATCGCCGCCGCCTTCACGAGATTGGGTGCAAGGAATGCGAGCGAGACCGTCATATTGACCTTCCGGACACTGCACCCTTCCCGCTTGGCAATCGCTTGCGTCGTTGCCGCTGCGTTCGACATGAGTTCATCAAGCCAGCCGCGTCCGCGAGCAATCGACGCCACGAGCGTCGCGCGCGTCTCAGAGCGTATCGGGCGAACAGTTCGAGGCATCGCCTCGCCGGGCACGACGATCTCACGACGCCGCGTCGACGCTGTCTTTTGCCAAGGAACACGAAGAGTCGTGCCCTCCCCTGCTCCGGCATCGTCCGTTTCGTCCTCCTGAGCAAGCCGGA
>PLJS01000339.1 GCA_003140315.1 Hyphomicrobiales bacterium | reverse complement strand
ATCCGGCTCGATCCCAAATACGCCGATGCTTACAACAACCGGGGCATCGCATACCAAAGTAAGGGCGACCTCGACCGCGCCATCGTCGAATACAACGAGGCGATCCGGCTCGATCCCAAGCACGCCAAGGCCTACGGCAACCGGGGCGTCGCGCACAAAGACAAAGGCGACCTCGACCGCGCCANNAGGCGATCCGGCTCGATCCTAAACTCGCCACGACCTACAAAAACCGGGGCCATCTCTTTTTTGATGGTGGCTCGCTCGCCCAGGCGCAGGCCGATTTCAAGAACGCGAGCGAACTCGATCCAAAGGACGCCTATAACGCGCTTTGGCTCGATATCATCGGGCAGCGCAACAATGTCCCGAGCCGTCTGCCGCAGGCGCTCGCGACGATCGACATGACCGCATGGCCCGCGCCGGTGGTCCGGATGTTCCTCGGTGAATTGACGCCTGCGCAAGTGCTCGCCGCTGCCGATGACAAGGACCCGAAAACCAAACAGGGACAGGTCTGCGACGCCAACTTCTACAATGGAGAACTTGCGCTCATGAAAGGCGCCAAGGACGATGCGCTGCGCCTGTTCCGTCTGGCGGCGAACGACTGTCTGCATACCTTCACCGAATGGAGTGCCGCCAACGCCGAACTCAAAGCGCTTGGCGTCGCGCCGTGAATATCTGACTAGCTAGCGCTGCTCTTCCGGGCCAAGAACGACATCTCGCACCGCAGGAACGCGACGTACCTTTTCGCCGCCAAACGAACAAACCCTGTTGTAACCAGATGGAAAACGCGAGTTTCCTTGTACATTGGATTGGGCAGTGATACTGCTCCGGCCCACTGATGCTGCGGAGGGCTCATGCGTGTTCTGAGAGTGCTTGTTAGGGCCGCCGCATTATTCGTGGTGATAACCCCTGGTCTGGCCGCGAGCCAACGCGACTTGGACGATTGCAAGGCGAACGATTCGGACCGGCGCATTACCGGCTGCAGCCGTATTATCCAGGGCCGAGGCGAAACCGCGAAAACCCGCGCCAAGGCCTTCTACGACCGCGGCATCGCGTACAAATACAAGGGCGACTACGACCACGCCATCGCCGACTACAACGAGGCGATCCGACTCAATCCCAAGGACGCCAAGGGCTATAACGACCGGGGCATCGCCTACGACAACAAGGGCGATCTTGACCACACCATCGCCGACTACAACGACGCGATCCGGCTCAATCCCAAGAACGACCAATTCTATGAAAACCGGGGCGTCGCATACCTTTACAGCGGCAATCTCGCCAAGGCTTTGGTCGATGTCAGAGAAGCGAGCGAACTTAATCCGAAGAATGCGTATCACACGCTGTGGGTCGATATCGTCAGGCAGCGCAACAATGTCCCGAGCCCTCTGTCGCAGGCGAGCTCCAAAATCGACATGACGGCATGGCCGGCGCCAGTCGTCCGCATGTTCCTCGGCCAGATGACCCCCGCCGCCGTGCTCACTGCTGCCGATGATCCGGACACCACAAAAAAGAAGAGCCAAGTCTGCGAGGCCAATTTCTACGGCGGCGAATTGGCACTTCGGCAGGGCTCGAAGGACGAGGCGGCGCGCCTGTTCCGGCTCGCGGCGACCGATTGCCCGTACAGTGACATGGAACGGCATGCCGCAAGCCAGGAACTCAAAGCACTCGGCGCGACGGAGTGAAGTCACGGATGCGCGCTTGAGGCTGCGTCTATCAAGGGCGAATTTAACGACATTGGCGACGTAGTTTCCTGAACTCCAAGCGTGCGTGCGTCGGGTTTCATTTCACGCGGTCTCGCTCAGAACTCTGCCGCTCGTGCTAGCGATCGCCACCACTGGGACGCGTCTGGCTGCACCGACCGATATTGCAAACGTGAAGAAATTCCTTGTTAAACTCGGAGCCGTCCACACATGATCGATTTTGTTGAAAAAGTCCGGCGGCGCAGCGCACCAGTTTTTTCCGCGTCATGGGCGCCATTTTCGAATAAGGATGCGGGGGGCACATCGTTCGGCGCCGACGCGGTGTAGATCGCTTCAAACCGAATTAACGTGCAGGCCAACGCAGAGAACGTTTTGCTCCTAGGGCTTGTTGCTCGACGGTGTCTGAGGAAGCAAGGTTTTGGTTTCTCGCGTGGGTGCGTCAGTCACCTTGCTGCCGATTTGATCGCGCCGAGTGCCATCCAATCGTGTCGTGTCGCTTGCATGAATTGATCGCACCGGTGCTAAGTTAGGTCGCTTTCCGAAATGGTCGGCGCAGAGCGGTGATTGCGATGAACATCGAAGATGTTCGACGGGTACGGATTTTTGTCTCGTCGCCGGTCGACGTGGCGCCCGAGCGCGGGCGGATGCAGGCGGTCGCCGCCAAACTCAACCGCGACTACGAAGGTCTCGTCCACTTCGAGACGGTGCTGTGGGAGGAGCATTTCTATAAGGCCGATCGCAGCTTCCAGCCGCAGATTCCCGAAGCGGTGGCATGCGATGTCCTGGTATCGATCTTCTGGACGCGTATCGGCACTGAGCTGCCGGCGGACTTCGCCCGGATGCCGAACGGTAAGCCTTATCCTTCGGGCACAGCCTATGAGCTTTTAACTGCACTCGAGGCGTCAAAGGCCAAAGGGCTCCCGGACGTTTATGTGTTCCGCAAGACTGCAGATGTGGCGCTGTCGACCGCGGATTCGGATCGCCGCCGGCAGGCGCAATCCCAGCTCGATGCGCTGGAGGCGTTTTGGGCCGAGTGGTTCAAGACCGAGCAGGGACATTTCAAGGCCGCGTTTCAGACATTCGGCGACACTGACGAGTTCGAGCGGCAGGCTGAGCTGTTGCTGCGGCAATGGCTGGAGAGCAACGATCTGCTTGGCCCGAGATTGAAGTGGCCGAAGGAAAAGGGCTCGCCGTTCCGCGGACTCGCGCCGTTCGAGGCAGAACACGCCGCGGTATTTTTCGGCCGCGATCGGATGATCGACGAGGCGCGCCGCCGACTCGCGGCGTCCGCCGAGGGCGCGACACCATTTCTGCTCATCGTCGGAGCCAGCGGATCTGGCAAATCCTCGCTGGCGCGTGCGGGCCTCATTCCTCGCTTGACGACGCCGGGCGTCGTGGCATCGATCGGCGTCTGGCGCGTTGCGATCATGAAGCCGAGTGAAGGTCAACGAGGCCCGTTCGCGTCATTGGCGATGGCCCTGCTCGACGCTCTGCCAGAACTCGCCCAAGGCGACTTTCCCACCCGCGATGTGCTCGCCGATCACCTCCAGCGCGGCGGCGCGGCGGCGGCACGGCCGATCACTGGCACTCTCGCCCGAATCGCCGAGACGGCGCGACGCGAACGCCAAGCTGTCGCGCCCTTGCGAGCGACCCTCGTGCTTCTGGTCGATCAATTGGAGGAGTTGTTTGCGCAAGCCGTCAGCGACGACGAGCGCGCAGCCTTCGCAGAATGCGTCAAAGAGCTAGTGGCAACGCGCCTCGTCTGGTGCATCGCGACTCTGCGCGCCGATCTCTACGAACTGCTGCTCAAGCAGCCGACGCTCAAGGAGATCAAAGAAGCGGGTGCGAGCCTCGACCTTGGTCCGCCCGGACCCGCCGAGCTTGCCGAGATCGTGCGCGCGCCGGCCGCCGCCGCCGGCCTCGTGTTCGAGACACTTCCCAACAAAGGCGCGCTCGATGAACGCCTGCTTGCCGACGCTAAGACTGCCGATAGCTTGCCGCTTCTGCAATTCACGCTGCGGGAGCTTTACGAGCGGCGGATCGACGTCGCCGGCGTGACGCAACTGTCGCATGCTGCCTATGAGGCGCTCGGCGGCCTGCAGGGCGCCATCGCGGCGGAAGCGGAGCGCGCCGTTGCCGGTCTGCCGCCGGGAACACTCGATGCGCTACCGCGCCTGCTGCGGCAGTTGGCGGAACCGGCGCGCGACGGCAGGACCTTGACCTTGCGCGAAGCTGGACATGACATCGTCACCGGGGATCCGGTCGAAGCGGCCCTCGTCGATGCGCTCCTCGGCGCGCGCATCCTCGTTGCGCGGAAGGACGCGGCCGGCCATCCAACGCTGCGGCTGGCGCACGATGCGGTGCTTTCGAGTTGGCCCAAGGCGGACGCAGCCGCGCAAGCGAGCCGAGAGTTCTACCGGATACGGGCCGACGTCGAGGACGCGCAGCGGCGCTGGCAGGAACGCGGCCGGCCCAAAGACCGCTTGATCCAGCCCGGCGTTCCGCTAGCGGAAGCGGAAAAAATCATCACAGACTTCGGGCGCGAACTGCCGCCCGAGCTGACTGCCTTTGTCGGCGCGTCGCGCAACCGCGCGCGCGCACGCCAACGGCTGGTGGCCGCCGCCGCAGCGTTCTTTCTCGTGCTCGCGATCGCCGCAACTGGCGCCGGCGTCATGGCCTACTGGGCCAAGCAGGAAGCCATAGCCGAGCGCGACCGGGCCACCGAAATGCAAAAGGTCGCCGAGGCACAGCGGCAGAAGGCCGAGGACTATGCCAGGAGACTCGAGGTCGTGAACGCGATTGTCAGTAGTCTCACCGCCATGATGCAGCCTGTGACGAAGTTCCCGCAAAGTCGCTGATCTCCTCGCGCGTGCGCAAAGCGTCCCCGTTTGTTGCAGTGCAAATTGACGACCACCGCGAGGCCGCTCTGGGTCACGAACCGCAGCGGGTAATTGAAGGTGGGCGTACTTAAGGGCGGGCGCGCCGCGGACATCGCAAAATCGACGGAGCGGACTTTGTCGCGTCGGCGGCGGCTGCGCGTTGTGCGGTACATTCACGTCGCCACGTGACCAGCGAAACTGTCGGTCGCCGCTCGCAACTTGGGCGCTTGTTGCATTTGCTCGAATTCGGGCGCCTACTAACCTCCGACTATGCGCTGCCGATGAGATGGCGAACTACCGAATTCGCCTCATAACAAACGCGGCAGCCTCTCTTGCCAGCGGTAGGCAAATAAACGTCCAGGTTGGGTCGCTGTCGTGTGGCTCTCGCGCGCCGGTCTCCCGCGTAGGACAACACACATTCACATCATCTTCGGCATCAAGCAAGGAGACACTTACATGTCGCCGCAAGTTTTGTTTCTGGCATCGGCTGTGGTTATGGCGGGCGGTGTGTCTGGGGGAGCGGGGTTTGCAGTCGCGGCTACCGCAACTGGCGAAAACTCGATTCCGGCGGTTCTTGTTTTCTCGCAACCGCTAATTCGCGACATTCTTGCGGTGGATCCCACCGGTCTGGGCATATCCGACCGCAGACACAACGACGGTCGCTGGGCAGTCGATACACAAAAAGCACCTGATCAGCATCGCTGTGGGATCGATAAAAGAACCCGCAGATGGAAATGCTTTTATTGAGCCTATTCACAACGACCTTGGAGTGGCAAATGAAATCCATCAACCCACACATCGGAGCTTTTAGAATCTACGTCACCGTCTTTCTCGGTGCTGCACTCTTGTTGCTTCCATGTGTAGCAGAAGCTATGCCGGTATCATTCTTCTCGCCTACGCAACCCCTCGATTCAAACATAATACAGCACATCAAAATACAACATCAAACATGCTCAGCAGCACAAATGTCCCAATGCCTACGCGGATACTTGTGTAAACATGGCCCCCGTGGAGCTGCCGCAAACTGCGGCATGATGTTTCCATACAGGCAATGCTTACATCGCTGCGGAAGCTAAACATCTACAAAAACGTTGTTGCAGTGCATGAGTCCGGAAGTGATGC